>CAMPGR010000167.1 GCA_946885605.1 uncultured Pseudomonadota bacterium | reverse complement strand
AGAGGGGCGGGGGTGAGGGCAGAGCGGCGTCAGTCATTTCTACGACGCTCGTTAGTGCCCGAAAATGGAACAGCCGCGCTTCCCTCAGTGCGCGAGCGGATCGGGGCGCAACTGAAAGCGCACGACCTTGGGGCGCGTCCCTTTGCCGGTTTCGAGATGGAACATGGTGCGCGTGGAGTAAGTCGTCCACAGCGACCGGCCTTTCCAGCCGGCCCCCGGGTCGTCGATCCGTCCTTCCACCCACTTCGTAAAGAAGCCGATCGGGTAGGGCACGCGCAGGTTCACGAACTGGCCGTCGACCAGCGCGAGCAGCGAATCGTTGAGATTGCCGGTCGCGATCGGTACGTTCGTTCCCAGCCCGAACGCGTTGAACTGGTCGACCCAGGTGTAATAGCTCGACTCTACGCTGCCCGGATCCGGGACATCGCGAAATTGCGGGCCGGGCAAACGATGGAGCGTCCAGCCCTCTGGGCAGTGCTTGCCGGTTGCTCTCGGCCCGTTCAGGGCCTTGCATTTCCGCCGGTCGAAACTCGCGAGATGCCCGCTCGCGAGCGACGCCCAGAAAACGCCGTTGCGATCGATGTCGCCGCCGCGCGGCCCGTATCCCGGAAACGGCGGCTCGTAAATTTCAGCGAGCGCGGTCTCGGTGGGATTCGCGCCCGGCGCGACACGCACGACATGGCCGGGAAATCCGAGCGCCGTGCCCCAGACCGAACCGTCGACAGGATTCACTGCCACCGAATACAGGCCGAGATGCACGCGCTTGTCCTTTGTCGGATCGAGCGGCGCTTTGGGCTCCACGTAGGCGTCGCGCTTGCCATTGCCGTTGGTGTCTAGAACGAACGGCGTCCATCCCTGCGCGCGGGCTTCGTCTCCCGTCTCTTCGAATACCTTGCGGTTGAGCCAGCCGAGCACCCCGGCGCCCGCACCGCCGCTCGAAGTCCATAGCGTGTGCTCGCTGTCCTCGGCGAAGATCAGATGATGGGTCGGAAAGCACGTGCTGATCAGCGTGAATTCGCCGCTACGCGGGTCGTACATCGAGAGATGCCGGTTCGCCCGCTCGATCGGAAACGCCATTGCCGAGGGATGAGTGGACGCCTTGCCGCAGAATGCCGGGTTTTGCGGCGGGCGCACGCGCGCGGTGAACCACACCCGCCCTCGCTCGTCCATGATCGGATTGTGATTGCTCGTCTGGCTGTCCCAGATCGGCGCGTCGCCCCAATAGGGAGACGGCGCCATCGGCGCACTCTTCGAGGAGGGCGTCCCGGGGTCGCGCACCGGGTGTTTCACTTCGGTCGCGGCGTGCGTCATCGGATCGAGGATCGGCACGTAGTCCGTGCTTTCCTCTGGCGAGCCGTAAAACTTGCCGTTCGGATTGAGGGTGGGCTTGCGCCGGTCGGTCCCGATCAAGTCGTGCAGGTAGGCCGTGGGGCGGCTCCAGTCCCAGAGCGTCAGCACGACGTTGCGCTCCACGCCCTGCGGACGCTGCGGCGTGGCGGACGGAAGCTCGCCCGCGGCGATGCGGTCGGTCCAGTCGGCCCACAAGGCGAGCGCGCGCTCGGCGCCGAGCTGATTGACGCGCGTCACCATCTGCGTCATCGCCTGCCCCGAGGCGATGCGCCGCGCCCACGCTTCGGTCGAGGACCCGAGCTTCGCGAATGCTTCCGGCATCTTGCGCGTGCCCGGCGTGCCGAGCGCATGGCACGACATGCAGCCGTTGGTCTTCACGACGTTCAACCATTCCGGCTGGCTCTTCACCGCCTCGTGGATGCCGTTGCCGTTCGATCCGGTGCCGGGAAATTCGGACTTCGCCGGGATCCTGAGCATCGAGTACCAGTAGATCGGCGGGTAGTACTCGGCCGCCGCCGCCGTGTTGGGCGCGATCACCGCCTTCAGCGGCACGATACTTCCCGGTTGAGCAGTGACTTTGGGCGAATCGACGAGCCCGTAGCCCCGCACCCATAGGCTGTAGCGCGCTTTGGGCAGATCCGGGATGACATAGCGGCCCATGTCGTCGGTGACGACGATCTTGGCGTAGCGCGTCGGAAGGTCGAGCGTCTCGGCGATCACCCAGACCCCGGCTTCGGGGCCCTTGCGGCTCGTCGCGACGCCGCCGAGATCGTTCGGCCCGAGACGAATGGCGGAGCCTGGATCGTTCTCAGTACCGCGCGGGCCCGCGCATGCCACGGCGAGCGCAAGGAGCGCTACCGATACGACGAATCCAGATAAGCGATGTGACGCGCGCATTGCCTTCTCCTTCGCGTTGGCGGCGCCACACTCGCCGGTTCGAAGCTTGCGTATCTATTTCACCACTGTCCACGGCTGCGCCGTGTCCAGCGCATACTTCTTCACCGCTTTTTCATCGAAGTCGAAACCAAGCCCGGGCGTCTGGTGCAGGACGAGGTTGCCGTTCCTGTGCGCGAGCTGCTTGTCGATGAGCCGCCGGAAGTTGAGCACCTGGTCGTCGGGAAAGAATTCGACGTAACGCGCATTGGGCGTCGCTGCGACGAGCGGCGCGTGGACGTCGTGGAACCAGTGCGGGCACATGGTGACCCCGTAGGACGCGGCGGTGGCGGCGATCCGCTTCCATTCGGTGATCCCGCCGCAGACGCATGCGTCGGTCTGCAGGATTTCCGCGCCGCGCTTGTCGAGCAGCTCCTTGTGATACCAGCGGCCGTAGGCGATTTCCCCGGTCGCGACGGTGACCGGCGTCAGTTCCGCGAGCTTGGCATGCCCGTCGATGTCGTCCGGCCCGAACGGCTCTTCGATCCAGTACGGGTCGTACGGCTCGTAGCGCTTCATGTAGGTGAGCGCGGTCGGCACATCGCTCCACGCGTTGTTGGCGTCGAGGGTGAGCACGATGTCCGGGCCCACCGCCTCGCGCGCGGCCTTGACGCGCGCTTCCTCCTCGCGCGGCGAGAGCCGCCCCACCTTCATCTTCACCGCCTTGAACCCGGCCTTCACGTAAGACGCCATTTCCTCGCCCAGCATCTTCGGCGTCTTGCCCTCGACATAGTAGCCGCCGCTCGCGTACGCCGGCACCTCCCCCATGACATAGGCGCCGAGATAGTGATGAAGCGGAAGGGTCGCAGTGCGCGCGTTCAGGTCCCACAGCGCGATATCCAATATGCTGAGCGCGCGCATGACGCTTCCGGAGCGGCCCTGCAGCAGCGAGTCCTGGTACATGTCCTGCCACAGCCCTTCGATGCGCAGCGAGTTCTGGCCGATGAGCTTCTTCGCGAGCAGCTCCTCCACGGCGACTTTCGCGATGTTGCCGCCGGCGCTGCCGACGTAACAGAAGCCGATCCCCTCGACGCCTTCCGTGGAGCGCACCTTGACGAGGCAGTAATCGCGCGCGCTCACCGTGCGCGTCGCAAACGAAGTGACGACGTCGAGCGGCACGCGCGCGACGCAGACGGAAACCGATTCTATCTTGGGCATGTGGCCGGCTCTCTGCTGAGGGAAAACCCGTATAATGCCACCCTTTTTCGAACGCCACCCAGAAGTCGCGACGACATGACGCTGCCGCTCTTTCATCTGGCATTTCCCGTGACCGACCTCGCCCAGGCGCGCGCTTTCTACGGCGGGCTCCTCGGCTGCCCCGAAGGCCGCAGCTCGGAAAACTGGGTCGACTTCGACTTCTATGGCCACCAGATTGTCGCGCACCTCGCGCCGCAGGAAGCCGGACACCGCGAGACCAGCGCGGTGGACGGGGACAACGTTCCGGTGCGCCATTTCGGCGTGATTCTCTCCATGCCGGCGTGGCAGGCGCTTGCCGACAAGCTCACGCGCGCCGGCGTCGAGTTCATCATCGAGCCGCACGTCCGCTTCAAGGGCGAGACCGGCGAACAGGCGACGATGTTCTTTCTCGATCCCTGCGGCAACGCGCTCGAGTTCAAGGCGTTCAGCGACCTCTCGCAGGTGTTTGCAAAGTCGGTCAAGCCCTAGAAATAGCAGCGATTTCCGCGAGTTGACCGGCGCCGCGCAACCTCACTAAACTGCGCGTCTTCCCACGACATTCCATTACAGGAGGAACCATGCATAAGCTCATGCTCGGATTCGTGCTCGCGCTCGGCGCGGCGCTCGCCGTGCCGGTCGCGGCGCAGGAGAAAGTCAATCTCTCGATCGGCACCGGCGGCACCGGTGGGGTGTACTACCCGCTCGGCGGCGGCATCGCGAACGTGCTCTCGAAGTATGTCCCCGGCATGCAGGCAACCGCAGAAGTGACGGGCGGGTCGGTCGACAACCTGAAGCTCATCGCCACAGGCAAGCCCTATATCGGGCTTGCGATGGCGGACGCGAGCCAGGATGCCTATCGCGGCGCGGAGAAGTTCAAGGGCAGCAAGGTGCCGCTGCGCACGCTGATGGTGCTCTACACCAACCACATGCATGTCGTGAGCGTCGACGGAACCGGCATCAACACCATCAAGGATCTCAAGGGCAAGCGCGTATCGACGGGCTCGCCGGGGAGCGCGACCGAAGTAATGGCGTTTCGCGTCATCGAAGCGGCGGGGCTCGACAAGGACCGCGACATGAAGCGCGAGCGGCTCGGTGTCGCCGAATCGGTCAACGCGGTGAAGGACAAGAAGATCGATGCCTTTTTCTGGGTGGGCGGACTCCCCACCGCCGCGGTCACCGATCTCGCTGCCACGCCTGGGGTGAAGATCAAGCTCATCGACCATGCGGATCTCGTCCCGGCGATGAACAAGAAGTACGGCAATCTCTACATCCAGGACGCCATCCCGAAAGCAAACTATCCCGGGATGGCGTCCGATAACAAGCAGGCCTCGGTCGCAAACATCCTGGTCGCGCACGAGAACATGAGCGACCAGACGGCGTACAACATCGTGAAGACGATCTTCGACAAGCGGGACGAGCTGATCGCCGTGCACAAGGAAGCGGCCAACTTCAAGCTGGAGAAGCAGAAGACTTCCGCGACTCCGGTGCCGTACCATCCGGGCGCGCTCAAGTACTTCAAGGAAAAAGGCGTCAACCTCAACTGACGAGCCGACGTTGTCCGCTCGTCATCCCAGCGCCCGGCTGGGATCCACTGTGGCCTGCATTCCGCTCATTGAACGGAATCACGAGCAGTAACCATCGTCATCGTGGCGCATGACGAATCAAAGAAAAGCCCCGTCTTCCACGACGGGGTTTTTTGTTCGCGCGTTGCCCGGGACGTCGAAAACCCTGTGCTAAGATGGCCGCCACGCAAGCGCAAGCGAACGATGGGGGAGTTTGGTGTCTGCGGAAGAGAAACCTGACGCGGCGCAGGGCGACGAGGCGCTGAGCGCGGAAGCGCGTCAGCGCGTCGAAGAGTTGATCGAGGAGGAAGAGGGCGTACACAACCGCTATGGCGGCGCGCTCGGCGTAATCGTCACAGCGCTCGCGGTCGTGATGTCGCTTTTTCATCTCTACGCCGCGGTCGAGATCGTGCCGGCCTACCAGTTGCGGCCCATCCACGTCGGATTCGCGCTGACCCTCACGTTTCTGCTGTTTCCCGCCGCCAAGCGCTTTCGCCACCGGCTGATGTGGTGGGACGTGATCGCGGCGCTCCTCTCCATCGCGATCGTGGGCTACATCCTCTACTGGGGCGACTTGCTGGGCGATCGCGCAACCGTGCCGACGACGCTCGATCAGGTCGTGGGTGTTGCGCTGATCCTCCTCATCCTCGAGGGCAATCGCCGCAGCTCGACGTGGATCCTGCCGTTTATCGTGAGCCTCTTCATCGCCTACGCGATGCTGGGTCCGTACCTGCCCGCGCCGTGGACGCACAAGGGTTACGACATCGCGCGGCTGACCGGCTCGCTCTACATGACGCTCGAAGGGATCTTCGGTGTCGCGATCGACGTGTCCTCGACGCTCATCATCCTCTTCACGATCTTCGGCGCATTCCTGCAGTATTCCGGCGCGGGCAAGTTCTTCATCGATTTCTCGTTCTCGGCGATGGGCGGGAAGCCCTCGAGCGCGGGGCGCGCGGTCGTGCTCGGTTCTTTTCTGCTCGGTGGACCGTCCGGTTCGGGGGTGGCGACCACGGTGACGCTCGGCTCCGTCGCGTATCCGCTGCTCGCGAAATCCGGCTACAGCAAGGAGGCGGCCGGCGGTCTCTTTGCCGCCGGGGGCCTCGGGGCGATCATTTCCCCGCCCGTGCTGGGCGCCGCCGCGTTCCTGATCGCGGAGTTCCTCAAGATCTCGTACCTCGACGTGATCCTGATGGCCACCATACCGACGCTCCTTTTCTACCTGGCGATTTTCCTGATGGTGGAAATCGACGCCCGCAAGTTCGCGATGCACACGGTCGCGCTGGAAAAGCATCACCGCGCGCTCGAGCTTGCGCGGCGCTACTGGTTCCATTTCGTGTCGCTGATCGCGATCGTCGTTTTCATGCTCCTGGGCTACTCGCCCGTCCTGTCCGTCTTCTGGGCGACCGTCACGACCGCCGTCCTCTCTTTCTTCCAGCGCGATTCCGCCCTCATTCCCTACGACTGGTTCCGAGGGCGTCTGCCGTGGATCAAGGGCCTGTGGGAATCGGGGCTGGTGAAAGCGCTCGCCGGCGGCTCGATCAGCGTGCTGGGCGTGGCCATGACGTGTGCGGCAGCCGGGATCATCGTGGGGGTGGTGACGCTCACCGGTCTGGGTCTCAAGTTCAGCTCGATCGTGCTCAATTATGCGGACGCCGGTGCGCAGGGGCTGGTGAGCTTCTGGTCGTTCTTCGGTGCCGAGCGCACGCCCGAGCTGCTGCACGACATGAAGCTGCTGCTCACGGCGTTCTACACCGCGCTCATCGTGTGGATCGTCGGGCTCGCGGTGCCGGTGACCGCCTCCTACATCATCTGCGCGGTGATCGCGGCCCCGGCGCTCATCACGCTCAAAGTGCCGGACTTCGCCGCGCACATGTTCATCTTCTATTACGCGGTGCTGTCCGA
>CAMPGR010000166.1 GCA_946885605.1 uncultured Pseudomonadota bacterium | reverse complement strand
CTGTCGTCTGATTTTGGTATAGAGTAAGGAATGGGCTACTTCGTATAATGTATATTATGTTAAATCGCTGGAGGCTATCAGGGGTGTCGGTTAGCGCCCGACACCTGGTCCGCTTGCCATGCTCAGTATGGCGCGGTCGTTGGGTATGACGGCAAGGAACGCTGTATATAGCGCGGCCGGTCAGGAATGGCGGTGGTGGTGTATGCCTCCGGCGAAGGCCGCGGGCGCCTCCGTGGGCAGAACTCGAGGCCTACCTTGCTGATGGCGCCCTCCTCGACGTCGAGGACGACCAGCTGCGCGTTTCCCACACTGATGCAGAACCCCGGCCGTACGTCGCCGTGGCAGACTTGCGCGAGATATTGCGCCAGCGTCACTTGCGATGCGAGCACGGGCGTCGCAAGGCCATAGAAGCCGGCGAGGGCGTCTAGATTCTGGTTGCCGTTAAATGTGAACCCGGCGAATGACGTCGGATCGTTGTAATGTGAGCCGGGCGGCTGCGCATGCGTGCCATTCATCGGGCAGGACTCCTCCGGGACCTTCTGTTGCTCCCCCACCCGCTACCGCACCGATCCAACACGCGGTCTCGACGCTACGCCCTGTTCTTCACCACTACTTTGGCTGTCGGAAAGCTACGACAAGCAGGTCACGGCTGCCGAGCGACATCCGTGCCAGTGGCGCAAGGCCTTTCAAATCAGCTTGATTGCGACGGGCCATTGGGGAGGCGTGTTGCCAAACGGCGACAGCAATGTGTCACGCTGCGTTAAATGACTGATCCACATGGCTTTGGTCTGTCGCCAGCAAACGACGCGAGCGCCGTTTCCTGGCGCATTAGGCTCAGTCTCCTGAGTGAGAATTGCCCGGTGCTATACTGCGACCCGCATCATGCGCAGAAGGGAGGAATTCATGTATCGATCCGTCGAGAAAATCGTCACCGAATATATTTTTACAGTGGGCAGCTTCGAGTTCCGGGTGAAAGGGCGCATCCAGGAAAAACTGGGCAGCAACCTCAACAACCCGCTCCCCTACTCCTGGACGGTCAGCCACCATTACCGCGCCTCGCGGGACGCGCCGAACGTGACGATGCCGCAGAAGACGGACTGCGCCACGAGAGAAGAGGCGGAAAGACTACTCTTCACCTACGTGAGAGGCTTCACCGAGTTCGCGGAGCCCAACAAGTTTTACTGATGCCCGCGTCCGACTTCGTCCTACAGAACTTCGTTGTACTTTTGCGTATGCTCGCGATGCCGTAGCGCAAAACATCGATAAAGCTCGACTGGACGCGCTGTCCGAGGACGAACTAAAGGACGCCGTCCTCCGGCGCTGTTCGGAATTCGGTACGGTCTTGAACGTGACGATCGTAAAGCAGGATCAGCGCTACACGTTCGCACTTTCCGCAGTGGAAATGTCGAGCCCCGAGGAGACGCTCGCCGTCCTTAGATCCCTGGGCGATTCCAAAGTGGACGATATGGTTGTCATACGCATAGAGCGTATCGATCCCTCCTCGACGCCGCCTCGCTGAAATATTCTCCGAACCGCGCGGGCGCTTACCCCCATCGGCCTTTACCGCGTCTTGTCACGCCGTTGCGGTCTTTCGCCAGCGAAGCCAGACGCGCAAGCGCCGGAAGTCTTCCGCGGACACGCTGTCGGGCATGATGACGACATGATGAGCGAGGCGCGAGAGGCCGGTGCGTAGATTGAGCACGGTAAGGTAAGGCGCGACAAAGCTCGAATCGAGCAGCACGGCCTTATGCCAGTCGCCGCAGCGCGTCTTGAACGATGCCGCAGCACCCTCCCCGATCTCGAGCGCCACAATGGCGCGCCCGCTTCTTCGCAGCGCCGAACCGTTCAGCGCATGCAACAGGCTCCCCGCAACCGCGAGCACGAGCGCAGCCTTCAGCCATATCGAGATGTCCACGCTCAGTGCGCTCGCCGCCGCCCCGGTATGGGCGAGCGTGAGCAGTAGCGCAAGCTGGCGCGAGGGGCCGATGGTTATCGTCACCACGATTAGAGCCTTAGAGCCGTAGTCGAACCCGGTAGCCGGGGAACGCCGCCCGGAAGAAGCGCACTAACGCATTGTAGTGTCAGTATGAAACAAACCGTACAGTCCGGCGCGCAAAAAGGACCTCCCTTATGGGCCGCGCACTTAACGAGCTTTGCCCGCTCCTGCTCGAGCAATTCAGGGAGTATGCGGTCGTGTTGCTAGATCCCCGGGGCGTGATTTTGTGGATGAACGAGGCGGGAGAAGAGCTTTTTGGCCACCGGCTGGAAGATGTCTCCGGCCGCAAAGCCGATTTTCTCTTCACTCCCGAAGACATCGATCGCGGCGTCTTCGAGCACGAGATGGCGACCGCCGTCGCACAAGGCTCGATGGAGAACGATCGCTGGATGACGCGCGCTGACCACAGCCGCTTCTGGGCAAACGGCGCCATGTTTCCGCTGCGCCATGCCGACGGCGAGCTCGCCGGCTTCGCCAAAATGCTGCGGGATCGCACCGATCTCAAGCAGCAGCTGCGTACGCTGGGCAACGAGATTGCGGCGCTCGTGGAGCGCAGCAGGCAGAAAGACAAGATTCTCGCCGTCGCCGCCCACGAGCTGCGCAATCCGCTCTTCGCAACGACGGTCGCGGTGGGCACGCTGCGCAAGGCCGCGCCCGACGCCGTGCCGTTCCAGCACTCCTTCCAGGTAATCGATCGGCAGCTCGACGCCATCAGGCGCCTGCTGGACGACATCACGGACGCGACGCAGGCGCAAAGCGGGAAACTCAAGCTCACGCGCGAGCGCGTGGACCTGAGGGACGTCATCAGGCGTGCGCTCGAAACCATGCAGCCTGCGATCGAGGCGCGCCGGCATACCGTCAACCAAATTCCCCTCGCCTCCGAAATTCCGGTGGAAGGCGATCCGGTTCGTCTGCAGCAGGTCGTGCAGAACCTGATCGACAACGCAGTCAAATACACGCCCCCCGGGGGGCGCATCGGCATCGAGTCGACCATCGAAGGCAGCGAGGCCGTGGTCAAGATCGAAGATAACGGCATCGGCGTCGCGCCCGACATGCAGAGCCAGATCTTCGAGCTCTTTACCCAGGTCACGCATCCGGAAGATTTCGAAGAGAAGGGGCTGGGCATCGGCCTTGCGCTCGTGAAGAACCTCGTTCTGCAGCACGGCGGCACGGTACAGGTGCGCAGCAACGGGCCGGGCAAGGGCACCGAATTCACGGTACGGCTTCGGCTCGCCGGCTCGAAGCCCGGATCGCCCTGAGGCTCCACAGCCCATGCTCCAAACGGGCTGTACCGGTTCTCATCCTGTTTCCCCATCGTTGCGGCATATTTTGCGCCTGGTCAATGAATGCCGGCGGAGGCTCCATGGAAGTTCAGAACAATCCCGCGGGAAGGCTGTACGATCTGCTCGAAGCAGCCCGGCAGTACCCGAGTGAAGAAAAGACCAGAACGGTATGGGCGAGCGTTCTGGGCGTTCCGGAAAGCGACACCGCGACGCTCCTCAAGATGATCGCCGATCTGATCGACCTCGTGCGCAAGGCGAAGTCGTCGATCGTGCGGTTGAACGACATCGACCACAAGCTCTACCTCAAGCCTTTCGAGAGCATCGAGTCCCTGCTCTGCCACCTGAATTTCGAAACGCACTGGGAGAACTGGCGCAACCACCTCGACGACTTCACGCTCTACGGGCTGCAGTTCGGCGCCGACCGGCTCGCGCGCGCGAGCGAAGTCTCGCCGATCAAGGACGATCAGCTCGAAGGGCTGCGTACCGAGCTCGACAACCTCATCAACCACGTGCTCGAGTCGCACCTGCCGCCCGATCTCAAGAAGCTCTTTCTCCGCAACCTGGAAGCGCTGCGTCAGGCGTGGTCCACCTACCGCATCCGCGGCATCGAGGGCTTCGAGCTCGAACTCGAGCGGAGCTGCGGCTCGATCCTGCTGCACAAGGAACAGATCCGCTCCTCTCCCGCGAACAGCGCCGAGCGCAGGCTGTGGGAAGGGTTCCTCAAGCTCGTGGACCGGCTCAACAAGCAAGTCACGCTCGCGAAGAACGTGAAGGGATTCGGCGGCGCTCCCCTCGTCGAGCACTTCATGGGCCGCTAAAGCGCTGCGCCATTCCGCTTCCGCAGCAAGCACCCCTCCTCGCAGGAGGAAGGGAAAATGCGCGCGTAGAAGCGCATTTCCCTCCCGCATCGGGAGAGCTGGCGCGTAAGGGGTGGCGCGCGACCCGTGACGGGGCGGTCAAACGATGGCAATAGACGACTACTGGTACAAGAACGCGGTCATCTATTGCCTCAACGTCGCCACCTACATGGACTTCAACGGCGACGGCATCGGCGATTTCGAGGGCTTGAGCCGGCGTCTCGATTATCTCTCGGGCCTCGGCGTCACGTGCGTCTGGCTGCAGCCCTTCTACTGCTCGCCGAACCGCGATAACGGCTACGACGTGAGCGACTATTACGGCGTGAGCCCGCGCTTCGGCACGTCCGGCGACTTCGTGGAATTCATGAACCACGCACAGGCGCTTGGAATGCGGGTCGTCGTGGACCTCGTCGCAAACCATACCTCCGACCAGCATCCCTGGTTCCAGTCGGCGCGCGCGGATCCGAACTCCCCGTTTCGCGACTGGTATGTCTGGAGCGACAAGCGCCCGCCGACGCATGCGCAAGGCATGGTGTTTCCGCCCACGCAGAAGACGACCTGGACACGCGACCCGGTCGCCCGCAAATACTATTTCCACCGCTTCTACGAGTTCCAGCCCGATATCAACACCCATAACCCGGCTTACCGCGACGAGCTCTACAAGATCATGGGCTACTGGCTTCAGCTCGGCATATCGGGGTTTCGCATGGATGCCGTGCCTTTCCTTGTCGAGCGCAAGGGCGCGGGTGTCAAACCGGTCAAGGACTTCGGGCTCCTGCAGGAAATGCGCCGCTTCCTGCAGTGGCGCTGCCGCGATGCCATCCTGCTGGCGGAGGCCAACGTCCCCGCCGGCGAGAGCATGGACTACTTCGGCGACGAGGCCGATCGGCTGCAGATGATGCTCAATTTCCCGGTGAACCAGCGGGTCTTCTATGCGCTTGCCACCGCCGACGTCGAGCCGCTGCAGCACGCGATACGCGAGACGGTGGACAACATTCCGCGGGACGCGCAGTGGGTGCAGTTCCTCCGCAGTCACGACGAGCTCGACCTCGGGCGCCTGAGCGAGAAGCAGCGCGAGCGCGTCTTTGAAGTGTTCGCGCCCGAGCGAGAGATGCAGCTCTACCAGCGCGGAATCCGCCGGCGCCTCGCACCGATGCTGCGCAACGACCGGCGGCGCATGGAGCTCGCCTTCAGCCTGCTCTTCTCGTTGCCCGGCACGCCGATGATGCAGTACGGCGACGAGATCGGCATGGGCGAGGATCTTTCGTTGAACGAGCGCGAGGCCACACGCACCCCGATGCAGTGGACCGACGAGGCGAACGGCGGCTTTTCACGCGCGAAGAAGACCGTGCTGCCGCCGATCGACGATCCGATCTTCGGATTCGGGAAGGTGAACGTCAACGCACAGCGCCGCGATCCGCAGTCCTTCATGAACTGGACGGCACGCTTGATTCGCGTGCGCAAGGAATGCCCGGAAATCTTCTGGGGTAAGTGCGACGTCATCGCAACCAACGCGGATTCGGTACTGGTCCTCGGTTACCGGTTCAGGAACGCCTCCATGATCACGCTGCACAATTTCAGCGATTCGGCGCAGACCGTGCGCCTCAAGGACAAGGAATACCGTAGCGAGCGCCTCGTCGATCTCCTCGGCGAAGCGCACAGCCACGCCGATAACCGCGGCGCGCACGAAATCGCGCTGGACGGATACGGCTATCGCTGGTACCGGCTGGGCGTTCCCGACGAGACGCTGACACGAGCGACTTTCTGAGAGGCGCGATGAGCCCCGGAAACCGCATAGTGGTCGTCACCGGCGCCTCGGCAGGAATAGGCCGGGCGACCGCCCTCGCCTTCGGCCAGCGCGGCTGGCGCGTTGCGCTGCTTGCACGGGACAGCGAGCGGCTACGTGCCGCCGAGCACGAAATCCGCGCGGCGGGCGGAGACGCGATGGGCATCGTCACCGACGTGGCCGATCACGCGCAGGTCGAGGCGGCCGCTGAGCGCGTGGAGCGCGAATGGGGACCGATCGACGTGTGGGTCAATAACGCCATGGCGACGATCTTCGGGGCCTTCCTCGCGACTCCGCCCGAAGATTTCCGGCGCGCGACCGAGGTCACGTACCTCGGCGCCGTGTGGGGCACGCTCGCCGCGCTCAAGCGCATGAAGCCGCGCGACCGGGGGACGATCATCCAGGTGGGCTCCGCCCTCGCCTACCGCTCGATCCCGCTGCAGGCCCCCTACTGCGGCGCGAAGAGCGCGCTCCGCGGCTTCACCGATTCGGTGCGCTCGGAGCTGATCCACGACAAGAGCCGCGTGCAGCTCATGATGGTCCACCTCTCCGCCTTCAACACCCCGCAATTCGACTGGGCGCGCAACCTCACGGGGCGGTACGCACGGCCGGTCGGCAAGATCTTCCAGTCCGAGATCGCCGCCGAAGCGATCTACGAAGCGGCGCAGAAACCCAGGCGCGAAATGTGGGTCGGGATTCCTGCGGCCCAGGCGATCATGGGCACGCGCGTCGTTCCCGGATTACTGGATCGCTACCTCGCCCACCAAGCGTATGAAGGGCAAAAGACAGATAAACCGCTGCCGCCCGACTACCGCGATAATCTCTATACGACTGTTCCGGGCAATTATGGTGCGCACGGCCGTTTTGACGAGCGCGCTGTTGCGATCCGCCCGCAGCAGTGGTTAGGTGGGCACAAAGGCGCCGCGCTTGCCGCCTGCGCGCTGCTTGCGATTGGAGTGTGGCTCGGCCGGCGGTAACGAAACAAGCAACTCAGCGTTCCCGGCCCGCCTCGCTAGCTACTT
>CAMPGR010000165.1 GCA_946885605.1 uncultured Pseudomonadota bacterium | reverse complement strand
AGCTTTCAGTGGCCGAGCCGCAGGCGCTCCTTCCGAAGATACGTCATGCGGGTGCCATATTTCTCGGACGCTACGCCTCGGAGGCGCTCGGCGATTACTGCGCGGGCCCGAACCACGTGCTGCCGACTTCGCGCACCGCCCGCTTTTCCTCGCCGCTCGGCGTGTACGATTTTCAGAAGCGCTCGAGCGTGATCAGCGTCTCACGTGAGGGCGCGCAGCGGCTGGGTGCGATCGCCGCGGAGCTTGCGCGCGGGGAAGGCTTGCCCGCCCATGCGCGTGCCGCCGAGTGCCGCATGAAGTAATGCAGAGAGAGCCGAGCGCGCCCGTCATGCCAAAGAAACCCGAAGAGATCATTCGCGAGGACATCCGTGCGATGAACGGGTATCGTGTTCCCGACGCCACCGGCATGGTGAAGCTCGACGCAATGGAGAATCCGTATCCGCTGCCCGAGGCGCTGCGGCCGGAAATCTTGCGGCTGGTGGAGCGCGCGTCGTACAACCGCTATCCCGACTCGGGCGCCGCGGCGTTGAAGGCGCGCCTGCGCGAGGTGATGAGCGTGCCGCCGGGTACGGATCTCATCGTCGGCAATGGATCGGACGAGCTCATCCAGACGCTCACGCTCGCTGCTGCGCGTCCGGGCGCGGTCGTGCTCGGCGTGGAGCCCTCGTTTGTGATGTTCCGTTTGATCGCGGCCTTTTGCGGCATGCGTTTCGTGGGCGTGCCTCTGAATCCCGATTTCACCCTGGACGCCGATCGCGTGCTTTCGGCCGTGGCCGAGCACCGGCCCGCCCTCGTCTTCCTCGCCTATCCAAACAATCCGACCGGCAACCTGTACGATCCCGAGGCGGTCGCTCGCGTCATCGACGCAGCGCCGGGGATGGTGGTGGTGGATGAGGCCTACCACGCGTTTGCCCGGGCGACGTTCATGCCGAGCCTCCCGGAATATCCCAATCTCCTCGTGATGCGCACGCTCTCCAAGCTGGGGCTTGCGGGCCTGCGTCTAGGCGTGCTCTGCGGCCCGCGCGCATGGCTCGAGCATCTGGACAAAGTGCGCTTGCCGTATAATGTGAACGTGCTGACTCAACTCATCGCGGAGAAGGTGCTGCAGCACGAGAATGTGCTCGCCGGGCAAGCCGCCCTCATCGTGGCGGAACGCGCGCGACTGTACGAGGAGCTTTGCGCTATTCGCCATGTGCAGGCCTACCCCAGCGCGGCCAACTTCATCCTGTTTCGCGTCCCCGCTGCGGATGCCGTCTTTCACGGACTGAAGGACCGCGGTATCCTCGTCAAGAATCTCCATGGCGGCCACCCCGCGCTGGCGCAGTGCCTGCGCGTCACGGTCGGCACGCCAGAGGAAAATTCCCGATTTCTCGGTGCGCTGAAGGAAACGCTGCAGACGCGCTGAACGCACGCCGCCACGACACCCATCGCCCGCCCGGAAGCGCCCATGCGTGAGGCCAAAGTCACCCGCAATACGTTGGAAACCCAGATCAGCGTGAAGCTCAATCTGGACGGCGCCGGCCACGCGCGGCTTGCAAGCGGCGTGCCGTTCCTCGATCACATGCTCGACCAGGTTGCGCGCCACGGCATCTTCGATCTCGAAGTGACGGCAAAAGGCGATCTGCACATCGACGCGCACCACACGGTGGAGGACATCGGGATCGCGCTCGGCCAGGCGTTTGCCCAGGCGAGCGGCGACAAGAAAGGCGTCCGCCGCTACGGGCACGCCTACGTGCCGCTGGACGAAGCGCTCTCGCGCGTGGTTGTCGATCTTTCCGGGCGCCCCGGGCTCGAGATGGAAATCCGTTTCGCGCGCGCCCGCATCGGGGAATTCGACGTGGATCTAATCCGCGAATTCTTCCAGGGCTTCGTCAACCACGCGCAGGTTACGCTGCACATCGACAACCTGAAGGGAAGGAACGCGCACCACCAGGCCGAGACCGTGTTCAAGGCGTTCGGGCGGGCACTGCGCATGGCGGTCGAGCTCGATCCCCGCGCGAGCGGCACCGTTCCTTCGACGAAAGGCGCACTCTGACCATTCCGACGCGTTCGGTCCTGAATCGGGGTCCCTCTTCCGTGAAATCCGGCAACGAACTTCAATGACGGACATCGCAGTCATCGACTACGGCATGGGCAATCTGCGCTCGGTAGCCAAGGCGCTCGAGCAGGTGGCGCCCGGGCACGTGGTACGCGTAACGAGCGATCCACGTGTCGTCCACGAGGCCAGCCGAGTGGTATTTCCGGGGCAGGGAGCGATGCCCGATTGCATGCGGGAGATGGAAAGCCGCGGTCTGCGCGATGCGATCGTCGCCGCCGCGCTCGAAAAGCCCTTTCTTGGCATATGCATCGGGCTGCAGATGCTCTTTGACCACAGCGAGGAAGGCGCCGTTGCCGGCCTGGGCCTGCTCCCCGGTAAGGTCCGTCGCTTCGCCGAGCCGCTACGGGACATACAGGGCGCGAAGCTCAAGGTGCCTCACATGGGATGGAACGAAGTGCACCAAACCGCGAGCCATCCGATGTGGAAGGGCATCACGACCGGAAGTCGCTTCTACTTCGTGCACAGCTACTATGTCGAGCCGGCCGACCCGCAGTCGTGCGTCGGCTACACCCTCTATCCCTCGGCGTTCACGTGCGCGGTCGCGCGGGACAATGTTTTTGCAGTGCAATTCCACCCGGAGAAAAGCCAGGCGGCCGGGCTGCAGCTGCTCGCGAATTTCGTTTCATGGGCGCCGCTGCGCGATGCAACCCGGGCATCCGGCCGCAACCGTTCCGCGGTACTATGAGACGGGCGTCGACGTTGTGTATGATTGGTAAATATCCACCGAAACCCTCTGGCACGATCCCCGACCCCGCTGCAATGGTCTTTATATTTCCCGCGGCTTGACTGAGTGCCCACACCCGCCTGCCGCTGCAACCTGCTTCTCCCGCTATGCTGATCATTCCCGCCATTGACTTGAAGGATGGCAAGTGTGTACGTCTCAGGCAGGGCGTCATGCAGGACGCCACCGTTTTTTCGGAAGACCCGGGGGCAATGGCGACGCGCTGGCTCGAACAGGGCGCCCGGAGGCTCCATGTCATCGATTTGAACGGCGCGGCTGCCGGGCGCCCCAAGAACGAGCACGCGATCAAGGCAATCACGGCCGCGGTGGGCGACAAGGTGCCGATACAGCTCGGAGGCGGCATCCGCGACCTCGATACCATCGAAAAGTATCTTGACGCGGGAGTGAGCTACGTCATCATCGGAACGGCCGCGGTCAAGACGCCGGGATTCCTGCACGATGCATGCAGCGCCTTCACCGGCCACGTCATGGTTGCGCTCGACGCGAAGGACGGCAAGGTTGCAGTCGACGGGTGGTCGAAGATGACGCGGCACGACGTCGTCGATCTCGCGAAGAAATTCCAGGACTACGGCGTCGAAGCGGTGATCTACACCGACATCGGGCGCGACGGCATGCTGAGCGGCGTGAACATCGAAGCCACAGTCGCGCTCGCGCGCCAGCTGACGGCGCCCGTCATCGCAAGCGGCGGCATCACCAACCTCGACGACGTCAAGGCGCTGTGCGAGGTCGAGTCGGAGGGCATCGTCGGCGCCATCACCGGACGGGCGGTGTATCAGGGCACTCTCAGTTTCGCGGAAGCGCAGAAGCTCGCGGACCAGCTTTCCGGCAAGGCCGAAGCTTGAGCGGCCGCGATGGGTCTCGCCAAACGCGTCATTCCCTGTCTGGACGTCACGGCAGGGCGGGTGGTGAAGGGCGTCAACTTCGTGGGGCTGCGCGATGCCGGGGACCCGGTCGAGATCGCGCGCCGCTACGATGAACAGGGCGCCGACGAGCTCGCCTTTCTCGACATTACCGCGAGCAGCGACCAGCGCGGCCTCATCCTGTCGATCATTGAAAGCGTCGCCGCGCAGGTCTTCATTCCGCTCACCGTCGGCGGCGGCGTGCGCAGCGTGGAAGACGTGCGCCGCCTCTTGAATGCCGGCGCGGACAAGGTGAGCATCAACACGGCGGCGGTGGAGCACCCGCAGCTCGTCGGCGACGCGAGCGCCCGTTACGGCGCGCAGTGCATCGTGGTCGCGATCGATGCAAAGCGCGTACTCCCCGATGCCGCGCCTGCGGACGAGGCCGGCCCACTTCGCTGGGAGGTCTTTACCCACGGCGGCCGGCGTCCGACCGGACTCGACGCGCTCGAATGGGGCCGTCGTGTGCAGGCGCTTGGTGCCGGAGAGATCCTATTGACCAGCATGGATCGTGACGGCACGCGTCACGGTTTCGATATCGAGCTCACGCGCGCGTTTTCGGAAGCGCTCGACATTCCGATCATCGCGAGCGGCGGCGTAGGGAACCTCGATCACCTGGTGGACGGCATCCTCGACGGGCGCGCCGACGCGGTGCTCGCGGCGAGTGTGTTTCACTACGGCGAGCTCACGGTGGGGCAGGCCAAAACGCACATGGCGCGCGCAGGCATCGAAGTGAGGATTTGATCCCCGAGGTTCGGGGAGCGAGATCTGCTAGACTGCCTCCAACCGCACACGGATCGTCATGAAAGACGCCTGGCTCAACAAGGTGAACTGGACGCAGGACGGGCTGGTGGCCGCGGTCGCGCAGGAAGCCGCCTCCGGCCGCGTGCTCACGGTCGCGTGGATGAACCGGGAGGCGCTCAAGAGAACGGCCGAGACCGGAGAAGCGCACTACTGGTCGCGATCCCGCCGCAAGCTTTGGCGCAAGGGCGAGGAATCGGGGCACGTGCAGAAAGTGAAATCGATCCGGCTTGACTGCGATCAGGACGCGATCCTGATCGAGGTGGAGCAGACGGGTGGCATCGCGTGCCACACCGGGCGCCACAGCTGTTTCTTCCAGAAGCTGGAGGGACGCGACTGGGTTGCGACCGATCCGGTGCTCAAGGACCCCAAGGACATCTACCGCTCATGATCGATGCCAGCATACTGCGGAGGCTCGGCGAAGTGATCGCCGCGCGACGCCAGTCGGATCCGGCGAGTTCCTATGTCGCGAGCCTGTTTGCCAAGGGCCAGGACGCGGTGCTGAAGAAGGTCGCGGAAGAGGCGGCCGAAACCCTGCTCGCCTCGAAGGACGGTGATAAACTTCAGATCGTTCGGGAAACGGCCGACCTGTGGTTCCACAGCATGATCCTGCTCGCGTGGCACGGGCTCGGACCGGACGACGTGCTTGCCGAACTCAGACGCCGAGAGGGCATTTCAGGGATCGACGAGAAAAAGGCGCGGAGCTAGCCTGCGGCTTTTGCCCCGACAGGGAACGGGGGCGGTGCGGCGGAGCCTAAGCGGTGATGGGGCTTGATTTGCGGCCAGGGTGGCGTTTGTAGCGCTTTCGGGGCCGCAGGAGTAATCGACATGGGTTCATTCAGTATCTGGCATTGGCTTATCGTGCTGCTCGTGGTCGTGCTCGTCTTCGGCACGAAGAAGCTGCGCAATCTTGGGACCGATCTCGGGAGCGCGGTGAAAGGCTTCAGGGAAGGCGTGAAGTCCGAAGAGGACAAGTCCGCACAGGCCAAGGCGGAGATTCCGCCGGGCACCGGCCAGACGATCGAGGGCGAGGCGAGGAAGGAATCCACCCGCGTCTAGCGGGTCTCGGCGGGAGGCTGCGGCCCGCCTCACGCCTTGCTCATCCCTTTCCGGCATGTTCGATATCGGCTTCTCCGAGCTTGTCATCATCGCCGTGGTGGCGTTGCTCGTGATCGGCCCGGAGCGGCTCCCGAAGGCGGCGCGTACGCTGGGGCACCTCTTCGGGCGCATGCAGCGCTACGTGAATGACGTGAAGGCCGACATCAGCCGCGAGATGGAGCTCGAGGAACTCAGGAAACTCCAGGCCTCGATGCAGGACGCAGCACGCTCGCTGGAGCACTCGGTCTCCCGCGAAATCAACGAGACGGAAAGCGAATTGAGGAAGATCGCCGACCACGGGGACGCCGCGGGAGCGGCGTCGCAACCGGCCGAAGCGGCACCGGCTTCCGCGGGCGAGGAAGCGACGCGTGCGGCGGACGCTCTGCCGCCCGCGCCCGAACGCAGGCAGAGCTGATCGCCGGGCGCGAGCCGCCGCATGAGCGAAGATACTTTCATCTCGCACCTGGTCGAGCTGCGCGACCGCCTCATCCGCGCGCTGGTGGCAGTCGCCGTCTTCAGCGTGGTCCTCTCGATCTGGCCGGGTGTCGGCGCCGTGTACGATGTCCTCGCGCGGCCGATGACCGAGGCGCTCCCCGAAGGAACGCGGATGATCGCCACCGGCGTGGTGTCGCCGGTTTTCGTGCCGCTCAAGGTGACGATCCTCGCCGCTTTCCTGATTGCGCTTCCGTACGTACTCTACCAGGCCTGGGCGTTCGTCGCGCCCGGGCTCTATGCGCACGAAAAGCGCATCGCGTTCCCTTTAGTCGTGAGCAGCACCGTGCTTTTTTTCCTCGGCATCGCGTACTGTTATTTCGTCGTGTTTCGCCTGGTGTTCCACGCCATCCAGTCCTTTGCGCCCGAAGCCATCACCCCAGCGCCCGATATCGAAGCGTACTTGAGCTTCGTCATGACGATGTTCCTCGCTTTCGGCATCACGTTCGAGATACCGCTGCTGCAACTCGTGCTCGTGCGTACCGGCGCGGTCACGGTCGAGAAGCTCAAGGAGATGCGCGGCTACGTGATCGTCGGCGCGTTTGTCATTGCCGCCGTCGTGACGCCGCCCGACGTGCTGTCGCAACTTCTGCTGGCGATTCCGATGTGCGTGCTGTACCAGCTGGGAATCTATGCGGCGGGCTTCGTGCGGCCGCGCCAGGAAGACGAATCCGATCCGTATCGGCCGCTGTCGGACGCCGAAATGGAGGCCGAACTCGACAAGATCGAGGCGGACCAGAAGGGCCGTTGATATGCTTAGGGGACAGACCACCAAGGCGTTGGGAACAGATCGCGAAAGGCTGCTCTCGCCAGTCTGCCTTAGTAGTCCGTCCCCTAAGCGAACCGTTACTTCTGCTGCGGCGGCTTCGGACGGCGCCCCACTGTCA
>CAMPGR010000164.1 GCA_946885605.1 uncultured Pseudomonadota bacterium | reverse complement strand
GGCCGGTACCGCTTTTAAGGTCGGGCGGGGCCCCATCAAGAGGGGCACACGGCAGGCGCTCAACCTTCCCAGGGCGCTGGAATCGGCGCGATCAGCACGAGGACCAGCGCGACCACGAGCCCCGCCGCCACCCACACGATCTTCCTGTCCATGCGAGATCTCCTGATGGCACAGGAATTGGGGATGCTCCGGAAAACTTCAAGAGCGGCTCGTACGTGACTCATAGCATGCGTGTGAAGAACCCCGGGAAGCGCGGCCTGTCCACCTACAACATACCCGTGAAGGAACACGCCATGGCACCATGCAAGCCACGCGAAGTGCCGCAGAACACCAACATGAACCCGGGTGACAGCGCCCCACCCGGCACACCGGGCACCGGCGAAAACCTTTGCCCGCAATGCAGCGGCAGAGGCCGCATCGACGGGGAGGAGTGCCCGACGTGCGGGGGATCGGGCAAGGTGATCGAAGGGATCGGTGGCGCATGAGGTTCATGCGCCACTCGAGCTTCAGGCGGAGGGCGAGCGGTTGATCGCGAGCCAGTAGAAGCCCGCCTGGCGGGCAAGGTCCGCAAAGGCGCTGAAATCCACCGGCTTCACAACATAGCTGTTCGCCCCCATGTCATAGCTCTGGGCGACGTCTTTCTCTTCCTGTGAGGACGTCATCACGACGACCGGAATGCGACGGGTGCGCTCGTCCTGCTTGACGGCCTTCAGCACTTCGATGCCATCGACCCGCGGCATCTTGAGGTCGAGGAGGACAAGGCGCGGCAACACGTCCTCGCGAGCGGCGTAGGCGCCGCGCCGGAAGAGATAATCGAGCGCCTGCTCGCCGTCTTTCAACCAGAGGAGCTTGTTGGCGAGTCCGCCCTTCTTGAGAGCCCGGATCGTCAACTCCGCGTCCAGCGGATTGTCCTCGACCAGCAGGATCTCTACCTGCTCAAACTCTTCCATGGTGCTCCCTCACGCCCGTGTGCTCCCTATTCTAGGCGGCCTTCGGCAAGGTGAAATAGAAAGTGGCCCCTTCGTTGGGCTTGCTGTCGGCCCAGACCCGGCCGCCGTGCCGGGTGACGATACGCTGCACCAGCGCAAGCCCCACACCCGTTCCCGGGAACTCGCTCGCGTCGTGCAGCCGCTGGAAGACGCCATAGAGCTTCGACTGATAACGCGGATCGAAACCCACGCCATTGTCCCGCACGAAATAGACGTGCTCCGTTTCATCGCTGATCGCGTTTACTTCGATGCACGGCTTGCCTTCCTTGGAGCTGAACTTGAGCGCGTTCGCAAGCAGATTGGCCCAAACCTGTCCGAGGAGCCCGCGGTCGCCGCGCGCGCGCGGCAGCCCGCCCAGATGAAACTCGACGTTGTTGGTCGGATGTTGCGCGATCAGGCTCTCGTATGTCGAGCGCGCAAGCTGCGTCATATCGACATCCGCAATCTGCATCGCCTGCCGCCCGAGCCGGGAGAACGCGAGGAGATCGTCGATGAGTGCGCCCATGCGGTGCGCCTCGCTCTGCACAATGCCGAGGAGTCGCTGCGCCTCGGGGTCGAGCTTGTCGTTATGCTCCTCCGAGAGCATTCTCGAGAAGCCGATGATCGCGCGCACCGGTGCACGCAGATCGTGCGAGACCGAATAGCTGAAGCTCTCCAGCTCCTTGTTGGCCGCCTCGAGCTGCGCGGTGCGGGCATCGACCCGCCGCTCGAGCTCGATGTTGAGCTCGCGCAACTGGTCCTCCGCGCGCGCGCGTTCCGCCATCTCGCGTCCGAGCGTGATGTTCGAGGCTTCGAGCGCCTCCTGCCTGCGCCCCACCTCGGCCAGCATGTCGTTGATCGCGTCCACGAGATAGCCGATCTCGTCCTCCGTGGTTTTGCGCACCCGCAGCGAAAAATCGCGCTTTTCCATGACCTGACGCGCGACGTCCGAAATCGCGACGATCGGCTTCGTGACCGTGGTCTGAAGCCACGTTGAGATGAGAAGCGCGACCAGCAGGCTCAATGCGAGCACCGCGCCCAGTATGCTGAGATAGTCGGTCAGGCGGCCGAGCAGCTTGTAGTCGCCGCGCAGGTAGACGGTCCCGAGGATTTCGTTGTTCTCGACGATGCGCTTGTAATAGGCGATCGTGTTCCCCGACACGCGAGGGCCTTCGAACTCGGGCAGCGCGGGTACGTCCTTCAACGACTCGCCGCCGCGTTGATAGCTCGCGAAAAGCTTGCCCTTCGCGTTGTAGATCGCCGCCACGGCGATCTCCGGGCGCACCTTGAGCAGCGCAAGGTATTCCCGCGCCGATTTGGGGTCGTTGAAGGCAAGCGCGGGCGCGCTTGCACGCCCAAGGATCTCCGCCTGCGTGCTCAAGTCCGTTACCCATGCCTCCTGATAGGTGCGCAGGTCGTAGATCACGAGCGCCGCACCCGCCACGAGCAGTGCAATAGTGGTCGTCGCCAGCACGACCATCACGAGCTTGTAGCGTATCGAGCGGCCGATTCTGCGCAGCATCTACGGCGCTCCCGAATAGACGTGGTGTGCCACGGCAAGCAGCCGCGAGCTGAGCTTGAGCCCGGCTTTGTGCGCGGTCTCCAGCGCCACCTCGAAATGCACCCGTCCGTCGACGATGATGAAATTGACCATGCTGCCCTGCGTGAGCGCGCCTTCCCACTCCGTCACCACGAGCACCGAGCGCTGGAGCGCGCCCGGCACGAGTTCCTTCACGCGATTGCGATGCTCGCGGCCCACGAAGATGACGTGCAGGCCGTCGAGTGCCTCCTGAAACTTCACCCGCTTCACTCTTATGGCGCGATCGTTCGCCCTGCGGTCCTTCGCGATGCGCGCGAGCTCTTCGGCGAGCGGCTCCGCGCCCGCCACGCCGATAGCGAGCGGTGTGTCTTTTGCCGGGAACACCTTCTCCGGCCATTCCACATATCCGGCGATCTTGTACAGGAATGCCGCCTTGACCCGGTGCTCCAGGCTCACTTCGTTGTCCGCGGCACGCGAGGCAGGTGACCATCCCGCGGCACCGGCGAGGAGCACGATCAGCGTCCAAGCCCGTTTCCGCGACGCGCTATGCGAAGAGCGCCCGACCATCCCCCCTCTCCCCGTCCTTTCCTGTTATTCCGTCCAGGCTGACCCTGGCGCACGGCGCTTCGAAACACCAACCATAATGACTCTCGCTGAATCGTGCAATGCGGCAAGAATCATTCCCGAGTGGGCGGACGATACCCACGTGCGCGGATGCCGAGCGAGTCATCACACCCCGGTCAGCTTGGAGTTGGCGAGCGTGAGCCGTTCGACGAGCACGCGCAGAAACGCACGGTCGAAGTTGAGCCGGCAGAGCTCGCTCACGCGCTCCAGCGCCGAGACCGGGATCTTGAGCATGCGCGCCTCACTCGCCGCGATGACATCGGCGGTGCGCATCTTGCTGCCGTCGCCCAGGTACGCCATCTCGCCGAAGCACTCCCCCGCTTTGAGCGTATACAGAAGCCGCAGTCTCCGGGTCACCCGCGCTTCGCCATCCACGAGCACGCAGAAGAAATCACCCGGCGTGCCCTCCTTCATGATCACCTCGCCCTTCGTCACCTGCTGCCACTCGCCGAAGCGCAGGACCTCCCATAATTCCACGTCGGAGAACGGACGGAAAAAGTTGAGGCCGCGAAGCGCGTTGAACTTTTCGGTTTCCAGCACGCCGCGCTTGGTGAGCGGCGCCCCGGAGGCGATTGCCGCGAGATCGGCCGCGAATTGCTCCCACGAGAGATAGCGCACGGCCGGGTCGCGCTCGATCGCGCGGCGCACGACGACGTCGATTTCGCCGGGAAGGTCGGGCCGGAATTCCGAGGGCAACGGCGGTTCGGCATTGAGGATCTGATGCACGAGCGCCGCGATGTTGCCCGCCTGATACGGCAGGCGTCCGGTGAGGAGCTGGAACATGACCACGCCGAGCGAGTAGATATCGGTCTGGTGGGTAAGCGCCTGGTTGAGATGCTGCTCGGGCGACATGTAGGCGGGCGTGCCGATGCCTTCGACGATCGTGCGCTCGGCTCGAAGCAGCGCCGCCGAGCCGAAGTCGGTGATCTTGATGTCGTTGTCGGCGGCGATCAGGATGTTGGCCGGCTTGATGTCGCGGTGGATGACGCCGAGCTGCGAAGCGAAGTCGAGCGCGCGCGCGCACTTGTACACGATCTCGATGACATCGCCCAGTTCGAGCAGATTGTCGGGGCGCGTGAAGCGCTGCAGCGTGCCGCCATCGACGTATTCCATCACGATATAGGCGTTCTGCTCATCCACTGCCGCATCGTAGATTTCAACGATGTGCGGGTGGACGAGCTTGCCGGCAAGCGACGCCTCGTTGAGGAAGAGCCGGTGCACCACGTGACCGTTGGGCGCATCGGTGAACGCTTCGCGGGAGACCAGCTTGATCGCGACGTCGCGATTGGCGAACGAATCGCGGCCGAGATAGACGCTGCTCGTCGCCCCGTCGCCGAGCTTGCGCAGGATTTCGTACTTGCCGATCCGGTTCACCGCGCCTCCCTGCCGCCCGGCCGCCGCGTGCTGCATGTTCGATCCTTTCTCGCCGGAGCGCGCCCACTGCGGTCCCGATTAAACCGCATCCATTTCTCGAGCGTCAATGGCGCTCGAGCGACCCATGCTCGCCGATCGCGCTGCGATGCAGCCCGAGGATGTCTTCGTGATCGAAACGCCGGGCGGCGGGGGCTACGGGGCGCCCTGACCGATCACTGCGCGCGCTTGTCCCCTGAGCGGTTCCGAAACTTGGGAACGGGGTCCAATCCCATCAGCCGCAACACCCAGGCAAGCGCGAATCCCGCAAGGAGCGGCCACCCCTCCATGAAGACGAGCGCAAGCGCGGCCGCGGAACCATAGGTCGTCGCTATCAACACGAGGCCCGGCTGGCGCGTCTGCCAGTAAGCGAAGAGCAGCGCGAGCGTGAGCACGATGTAGAGGCCGGAAAAAACGTAGATGACGATGCTCATGACAAGAGGAGAAAAGCGTTTTCACCGCTACGCCGCATTGTACACGCCGCTTCGCGCTCGCCGCCCGTCGCACAGCCCTGTTATGATTGCCCGAACAACAACCCGCCTCCATCGTCCGTGCCCAGACGCCACGCAAAACGCACGCTCGCAACCTGCTGCACGGCGCATACCTTGCACGATGGGCTCTCGGACGTCACCTACGTCCTGCTGCCGCTGCTCGCGCAGACGTTCGGCCTCTCGCTCGCGCAAGTGGGACTCATCCGTTCCGCGCACCGCATCGCGATGGCCGCGTTCCAGATTCCGGCCGGCCTCTTCGCCGAGCGCTTCGGCGAGCGCAATCTGCTCGCCTTCGGAACCGCGATCTCCGGGGCGGCGTTCGTCGCACTGGGCCATGCGAGCGGCTTTTGGATGATATTGATCGCGCTCTTCTTCGCCGGATTCGGCTCGGCGGTCCAGCATCCGCTCTGCTCCACCATCATCTCTCACGCCTATCCCGATGAAGGGCGCCGCGCGGCGCTCGGCACCTACAATTTTTTCGGCGACGTGGGAAAGTTTGCGTTCGGCGGCATCGTGAGCCTCGGGCTCCTCGTCGGGGTATCGTGGCAGGCGCCGGTCGTCGGATTCGGCATCGTCGGGGTCCTCACCGCGATGATGATATTCGTCACCGTCGCGAATACGAGCCAGGCCTCTCTCGCGGGCAAGGAAGCTCCGCCGCATGCGGCGAAGGTGAAGGGCTGGGGCATCCGCAGCCAGCGCGGCTTCACGGCGCTGTGTCTGATCGAAATTCTCGACAGCAGCACCCGCACGGGATTCCTGACCTTCATTGCGTTTCTGCTGATCGCGCGCGGGCTGCCGGAAGGCTGGGCGGCGCTCGCCGTGCCGCTGATACTCGTCGGCGGCATGGCGGGGAAACTGGCGTGCGGCTTCCTCGCCGAGCGCTTCGGCATCGTGCGCAGCATCGCGATCACCGAGCTCGCAACCGGCCTCGGCATCCTTCTCACGCTGGCCCTCCCCGGCATTGCGGCCTTCGCGCTGCTGCCGCTCATCGGTGTCGTGCTGAACGGCACCTCTTCCGTCCTCTACGCGACCATAGGCGACCTCGTGGACAAGGACCGTCTGCCCCGCGCTTTCGGGCTCTTCTATACGCTCGGTTCGCTTTGCGGCATCGCGGCGCCGCTTGGCTACGGCCTGCTCGGCGACCTCGCGGGCGTGGAGAACGCGATCGGGACCATTGGCCTCGCAGTGCTGCTGACGCTTCCGCTCTGTCTCGCCCTGCGCCCTGCAGTCGGAATTTCGAAACCCGTCAGCATCTGACCCGCCGGATGCGCGCGACGAACCCGCGTCATTCCGGAAGCGCGAAGCCACTATCCGGACTCCGGGTCGCAACACGAGATGTCAAAACCCGAGCGCACGGTTCATAATTGCACTGCCGATCGAGGTTAGAGAGGACAAAGCCATGAGCAAGCAACGCATCAGCTATTTCCCGCTGGAAAAAATGACGCCTGAAATGCGGGCCGAGATGGAGCGCTGCGCGCGCGAAGGTACGCCGCGGCCGGAAAGCTCCGCCGTGCGCGCGCATGTGACCGGCGCGTTCTGGTCGTTCGCCAATTCGTGGCGCGACATCTTCCATAACGGCGTGTGCGATCACGCCACCAAGGAGCTTTGCCGGCTTTACGTCTCACGGTCGGTCAAGTGCGAGTTCTGCGGCAACCAGCGCTCGATCAAGGCGTTCTCGGGCAAGCTCGAAGAGGCGCAGGCCGACGATCTCATCAACTTCGAGAAGTCGGTGAAGTACAACGACCGCCAGAAGGCGGCGCTCGCCTATGCCGAAGCGATCACGTGGCGGCTCGACACCGACGACGCGTTCTGGGAGCGCATGCACAAGCACTTCACAGAACCGGAGTTGGTGGAGCTCGGCTGCTTCATCGCGCTCACCATGGGCCAGCAAAGCTGGCTGAGGCTACTTAACATCGAGCACCACCAGGTGATGGCCGGCACGGCCGCGTCGATGGCGCCGGGATTCGAATCCGCAGAAGCGCTCGCCAAGGCAAAAGCCTTGCCGGACTATTGGGCCAAGCAGGACGCCGC
>CAMPGR010000163.1 GCA_946885605.1 uncultured Pseudomonadota bacterium | reverse complement strand
CACGCCCGAAACCCGCAACCTTTTGAGCCGCGAGAGGCTCGCGCTCATGAAAAGCACCGCGGGCCTCATCAACATCTCCCGCGCGCCGGTCGCCGATTACGCGGCGCTTGCCGAGCAGTTGCAGCGCGGCGCGCTCGGCGGCGCGATACTCGACGTGGTCGAGCCCGAACCCCTGCCCGCCGATGCGCCGCTCTGGCGTGTGCCGAACCTGATCGTCACGCCGCACATCTCTTGCGACGATGGCGAGCGCTACGTGGATATTTCGCTCGATCTCTGGTTCGATAATCTCGCGCGGTATCTCGAGCAGAAGCCGCTCGCCCGCCGCGTCGATCCGCAGGCGGGCTACTGACAGCGCGCCATGGACATACCTGCCACGCAAGTGCCGCCGCCGGGCAAGATCAACCTCGATCACGTGGCGCATTTCGTGCCGGACATCGATGCGGCAGGCGCCGCGCTCGAAAAGCTCGGCTTTACCCTGAGCCCTTTCTCGCCGCAATCTCATCGGCTGCAGCGCCACGGCCCTCTTGTGCCCGCAGGAACCGGCAACCGTTGCATCATGCTGAAGGCAGGATACCTCGAATTTCTCACGCCAACGTCCGACACGCCCGTCGCAAACCAGCTGCGTGCGGCCATCGGGCGTTACGTCGGCGCGCATCTGATCGCCTTCGGGACCTCGGCTCCGGACATCGATCACGCGCGCCTCGCGAGGGGAGGGTTCCAGCCGCTCGCACCGATCGCCCTCCAGCGTGACATCGACACGCCTGCCGGCCGGGACACCGCGCGATTCACCGTGGTGCGGGTGCCGCCGGGCAGCATGCCCGAAGGGCGCATCCAGTACTGTCAGCACCACACGCCGGACCTCCTGTGGCAGGAGCGCTGGCTCGCGCATCCGAACGGCCTAGCGGAGTTGACCGGCGTGTTGTTGTGCGTGAAGGATCCCCGGGAAGCCGCGCAGCGCTACGGGCGATTCACCGGCCTTGCGCCCGAAGCGCTGGATACGGAATGGCGTCTCGACACCGCGCGCGGCTCCTTGAGCTTCTTCGGCTCCGACGCGTGCCGCAGCCATTTCGGCGTCGAACCGCCGGCGCTGCCGTGGATCGCGGGCTATGTCCTCTCGACTCCCGACATTCGGCACACGCGCGATTACTTCGCCGCCCGAGGAGCGACTGC
Organism: uncultured Pseudomonadota bacterium; assembly: GCA_946885605.1. The sequence continues at coordinate 5,986 of CAMPGR010000163.1, read as the reverse complement.
GCGGCGCTTCGATCAAGCGGGATGGTTTATCGAGCTTCCGCCGCAAACAGGCGGAATCCTCGTATTCGAACCGGCGGCTGACAAGCGCGGAACGTAGGCAGCGCACTGCGCGGCCTTTACCCGGCATGCCACGTGCGCAGGTGAAGGTTGCGAAATCCCGCAAGCCGCTTGGTCATGCCGCAAGATGACTTTACCATCGGGCTTTCCTTCCGATCTACGGAGCGGCTTTACTACCGACATGGAAGCGGCGACGGCAGCGACACAGCCCTATCGTTACATCACGGTGCGGCGGATCGCGGGTGCACTGGGGGCCGAGATCGAGGGCGTCAACATCGGCGAGCCGCTCGAAGACGCCGTCATCGCCGAAGTGCGCAGGGCCTTCCTGGAACATCTGGTCATCTTCTTCCGCGCCCAAAGCGTGACGCCGCGTGAGCAGCTCGCCTTCGCCCGCCGCTTCGGGGAGCCGGTCGAATATCCGCAACTCCGGGGCCTGCCCGAATGCCCGCTCGTCACACCGGTCGTCAAGCTCGAGCACGAGCGTGTCAATTTCGGCGGCGTCTGGCACAGCGACACGAGCTATCTCGAGCGTCCGCCCATGGCGAGCATGCTCTACGCCGTGGAGCTTCCGCCGTTTGGCGGCGACACGCTCTTCGCCAACCAGTACCTCGCCTATGAAACCCTGTCGGAAGGTCTGCAGAAGACCCTGGCGGGTCTGCGCGCAATCAACACTTCCACGAAGGCCGACGTTTCAAAGACCCGCGAGGACCGCTTGCGCGCCGCCGGCGCCGAGCTGAAGGCGCTCGTCGGCGTCCATCCCACCGCGCGCACCCACCCGGAGACGGGACGCCGCGCGCTCTACGTCAACACGGGCCATACCTCGCACTTCGAGGGATGGACCGAAGCGGAAAGCCGGCCGCTGCTCGAATACCTGTTCGCCCACCAGGTGCGGCCCGAATTCACCTGCCGCTTCCGCTGGGAACCGGGCTCACTCGCGTTCTGGGACAACCGCTGCGCGCAGCACAATCCCGTGAACGACTATCACGGCTACCGGCGCATCATGCATCGGGTCACGCTCGCAGGCGATCAGCCGCGCTGAGCGGCGCCCCGCGTTCAGCTGCTTGCATGGCGCGGGCGCGGCTCCGTGCTGCGGCCCGGCTGGTGCTCCTTCAACTGCGTGCGGTAGAGCCAGCTGCGCACCGACAGCGTTGCGACGATAAAGAAGACCACCACAGCGGCCACGATCCAGTAGTTGATGCGCTCGGGATCCTTGAGCGCGGTCTGGATCTGGTCGCCGAACACCGTCGCGGTGAGCGTGCCCGGCAGCATGCCGAGGAAAGTGCCGAGGGTAAGGTGCCACCACTTGATGCGTATCGCGCCGGCCACGAGACTCTCCACGGCAAACGGCGCGAGCGGCACGAAGCGCACCGCGGTCACCGCCAGCAGCCCGCGCTGGCGCAGCACTTCGCTCACCCGGTTCAACTTGTCGCCCGCGATCCTGCGCACCGTATCGCGGTCGAAGTATCGACCTGCCCAGTAGGTGGCGAGCGCGGCGAACAGTATGCCGGACATCGAATAGACGAACCCGAACCACGGGCCGAAGGCCACCACGGCAAAGAGCGTGATAAGGGGCCTCGGAAACATGACTATGGATGCCGGGGTGTAGGCAAGGATGACGACGAGCGGCGCCCACCAGCGCCCCGAGAAATCCTCCGCGAACAGCGTGACGCGCTCCGCTGTCACGTACTGGCTGAGCGGCGTCAAATGCCAGATCGCGGTGAGCGCGCTCAGGATCAGCGCCACCATCGCGATCTTTCCCCATGGTATGCCGGAGGCGGCGGGCAGATTGAGATCCGGCGTGAACTCGTCGATCAGCCGATCCAGCGAGACGGGGCGCTCGGGGTCCGCGACGCCGACCACGTCGATCACCGCCTCCGGCCATTCCGGGACGTCTTCGAGGGGCCGCAAGGTCCTCTGCTCGTTATGCAGCGCGGCAATGGCGGCGTGCATCGATCCCGCACGCTCGATTTCCTCGGCAACCTTGCGCGGGGCCACGCCGAGGTGCTCGCCGAGCAGCCGATGGCGGAAATCCGCGATCGGCCGCGCGACGCGCGTCTCGCCGCGCGCCTCGATGACGAGGTCGCACTCGACGTCGAGGCCCATGGAGCGGTTCGAAAGATTCGCCGAGCCGATGCGCAGCCACTCGTCGTCCACGATCATGACTTTGGAATGGACATCGATGCACGTGCCCTCTTCCAGTCCCCTGATGTCGGGGTAGTAGACATGGAATCGGCGCTCGCGGTCGGCGGCGCGCAGCTGCTGGATCAACCGCGTGCGCAGGATGTGCATGGTGTGCTCTTCGAGCCAGCCGTGGCTCAGGAGCCGCAGCACGAGCACGATTTCGGGCCCGTTCTTCTCGGTGAGACGCGCCGCGAGCGCCTCGCCCACGCTGTTGGCGGTGAAGTACTGGTTCTCGATGTAGATACGCCGCCGGGCGCGCGCGATCATGTCTAGATACAGCATTTCCACTTCGCGCACTTCCGGGCGGTCGTCCGCCTTGGGCGCGGTGCGCGCTATGCCGAGGTGCACGTCTTCGATGTCGACGCGCATGTCCTCCGGCCAGGGGTCGCGAACGGCGGGCACTGGCGGAATCGCTTCCCCCGTCGCCCGCGCCCAGCGCTCGCGCGCGATCTCGGCGAGTCTCCGCGCTGCCTCGCCGTCCACCGCGCACATGACATCGTGAAACGGAGGATAGGGCACGGTTCGCGACACGCGCCGCGGATCATTCGCCCGGTGCTCGCACGTGTCCCAGTGGCGGTCCGCAAGATCGAGGCCGCCGCAAAAGGCGAGCGCGTCGTCGATGACGACGATTTTCTGGTGCTGGGAGCCACCCACGGGATGCGTGTTGTCGTAGCGCAGATGCACGCGCCTTCGCGGCTTCCAGCCGAAGCCATAGATCGGCGGAAACTCGCGATCGACGCCGAACACCATGGGGTAATCCCAATCGAGCACGCGCACGTGCAGGCCGCGCCGGCGGCGGACCAGCCAGTTGAGAAAGGCGCCGAGTTCCGAGCGCGGCCCGCGGGGGTCCCAGTGGAGCCGGATGCGGCTGTCGAAATCCCACGCGAGGATGACGATCGAATGGCGCGCCTTTTGGGCCGCGCGGTAGAACGCCTTGAAATACTCTTCCGCGTCGACCAGCAACGCGATACGGCGCGCGTGAGCGACGTAGCTGCAGTTGCGCCTGGGCTGAAAAAGGCTCGACGTGAGCGACATGTACATCGGTGCTCCGATGGAAAGAGGGCAATCCCCGTGATTGCTCCGCATCCATCCCTCGCCAGATACAGGGGTTGCGGCGACGGATTCCCGCATCTCGAGCGCCGCTTTGTGGATGTGACCGGCGCAACGCCAATCCGTTCAAGGGCGGTAATGGCCCGAATCGGCGATGCGCCGCCGGGCGAGAAAAAAAAGCCGCGCAATGCGCGGCTTTCCCTCCTCCGGGTTTGGCCAACGTCGTATCAGGTACCTTCCTCTGCCAGAACTTGCTCGCGTTTCTTGCGTATGTTGGGCAGGATCATGATGACGAGCAGGATCGCGGTCGCGACGAGGAAACCCGCGCTAATGGGACGCGTGAAGAACACCGTCGGATCGCCGCGCGAGATGAGCAGCGCGCGCCGCAGGTTCTCCTCCATGAGCGGCCCGAGTACGAAAGCGAGGATCAGCGGCGCCGGCTCGCATCTCAGTTTCATGAATACGTAGCCCAGCAGCCCGAAGAACACGGTCATGTAGATGTCGAGGTCGAGGTTGTTGACGCTGTAGACCCCGATCGCCATGAACGTCAGGATCGACGGGAAGAGCCAGCGGTACGGCACCTGCAGCACCTTCACCCACAAGCCGATCAGCGGCAGGTTGAGAATCACGAGCATTGCATTGCCGATCCACATGCTGGCGATAAGGCCCCAGAACAGCTCCGGACGCTGCGTCATCACCTGCGGCCCGGGCGCAATACCTTGGATGGTCAGTGCGCCGAGCATGAGCGCCATCGTGCCGCTGCCCGGGATGCCTAGCGTGAGGGTCGGGATGAAGGCGCACTGCGCCGCGGCGTTGTTCGCGGATTCCGGACCGGCCACTCCCTGGATCGCTCCTTTGCCGAACATCGACGCATCCTTGGCCACTTTTTTCTCGAGCGCGTAAGCCGAGAACGCGCTGATGGTCGGGCCTGCGCCCGGCAGCGTGCCGAAAAACGCGCCGATGGCTGTGCCACGCACAATCGGCATGAAGGAAAGTTTGAGATCCTGCCAGGTCGGGTACAGGTGCTCGATCTTCTTGGTGAGCAGATGGCGGCTCGCAGCCTCCTGACCTCTTTCGAGGTTCGACAGGATCTCCGCGAAGCCGAAGAGACCCATCGCAACCACGACAAAGCTCACACCGTCGGCGAGCCCCGACATGCCGAAGGTAAAGCGCGACATGCCGGAGTTCACATCCGTGCCGATGATGCCGAAGATGAGTCCCAGGAAGATCATCGCGATCGATTTCAGCATCGAGCCGGACGCAAGCACCGAAGCGGCGATCAGGCCCATCACCATCAGTGAGAAGTACTCAGGCGCGCCGAACTTGAGCGCCATCTCGGCGAGCGGCGGCCCGAAGAGCGCGATCAATATCGTGCCCACTGTGCCAGCGAAGAACGACCCGATCGCGGCGATGGCCAGCGCCGGCCCGGCACGGCCGTTCTTGGCCATCTGGTGGCCGTCCATGCAGGTCACCACCGAGGCCGATTCGCCGGGCAGGTTTACGAGGATGGCAGTGGTCGAGCCGCCGTATTGCGTGCCGTAGTAGATGCCGGCGAGCATGATGAGCGCGCCGACCGGCGGCAGATTGAACGTTGCGGGCAGCAACATCGCGATCGCGGCGAGTGGGCCAATGCCCGGCAGAACCCCGACCAGCGTGCCGACGAACACGCCGATGAAGCAGTACGTCAGGTTCTGCAAAGAGACCGCGGTGCTGAATCCCAGCGCGAGGTTGGGAAAAAGTTCGGCTAGGCTTTCCATGTTATCTCCACCAGAACAGCGGGAACGGCAACTCCAGGCCCTTGATGAAAAGCGCCCAGCACCCGACGATCAGAACAACGGACAAAATGGCGACTTCCTTCAGCCGAAACTCGCGGCCCGCGAGCGCGCTGAGGAAAATCATGATCACAAGCGACGGGATGAAACCGATGTGATCGATGCCCCACGCGAACGTGCAGAACGCGATGCTCAGCATGATCATGGGCTTCCAGGCGAACTTGCCGACCTTTTCGCCCGTAACCTTGAAAGCCGTTGCGGATATGATCGCGCCGAGGAGCACCATGATGGCGCCGATCCAGGTAGGGAAATAGCCGGGGCCCATGCGCATTGCGCTGCCCATCGGATAGTCCCGGGAAATGACTATGGCAAGAACCCCGAAGCCGATGAACATGATCCCGGCCCAGAAGTCCGCCTCACTTCTAATTTTTAGCTGCACGATATTGCTCTCCTGTTAATCGATGCGCACCGACAGCCTCGTTCGTTGTGCACACCGGCTACCCCGGCCGTCTTGCTGCTGGCCACAGCGTTCTGGCGGCCGCCCGTGGGAAAGTGTGAGTCGTTGTGATACTGCATGCGGCAGGTTAAATGAGCTGCACGAGGTACAGCCTGACTAGTGAACTAAACGCGCTCGATCCTCCTCCCTTCAAGTCCGTATTTTGAAACCAATCGCACTTTACAGAATATGGTGATTCTGTGGCAACCCCTTTTGCGGCCATATTGCGACGCAGCAAACATGAATGAAAGATGAACGACGTACCGAGCTGGAGATTTCCTATTCCTCCTTCACCGCACCGGCTTTGATCAGGCCCGCCAAGCGGCCCGCCTCCTTGTCGATGAAGTTCCGGAAATCTTCCGGCGTTCCGCCGCCCACTTCCAGTCCAAGCTGATCGAGACGCTTCCTGACGTCAGACATCTCGAGCGCC
>CAMPGR010000162.1 GCA_946885605.1 uncultured Pseudomonadota bacterium | reverse complement strand
CTTAAGGGACAGACCACTAAGGGTTGCGTTAGTCGCTCTTAGTGGTCTGTCTCCTAAACGCCCTAAGCGGCTAGCGCGGGGCCGCCTTGTTGCGGTAGTCGCGCGGCGCGATCTTGAAGCATTGCCGGAAGCGGCGCGCAAAGTACGCTTCGTCCTCGAAGCCCACCGCTTCCGCCACTTCCGAAATGCGCAGCGTCGTATGGGCGAGGAGTTCCTGCGCCTTCTCCATCCGCCGCTCCGTAACGAGATCCGTGAACGTCTTGCCGGTCTCCTTCTTGAGCAGATGGGCAAGGTAGTTGGGTGAAAGGTCGGCCGCGGCGGCGGCAGCAGCGAGCGTGATCCGTTGGCCGAGGTTGTGGCGCACGTGGCGGATCACGCGCGAGAGCGCCTCGCGCCGGCTGCGCCGCTGCGCCTGCGTTGCGGCGAGTTCCAGCAGTTCCTGCTCGTACCGGCGGCACACGGTACCGATGAAGAGCAGCAGGTGTGCGCGAATGATCTCGATCGAGCAGAACCGCCGTTTCGCGTTCTCCTCGGCCATGCGCGCGCATGCCTGCTCGGCGAAGGCGAGGTCGGCGCCGTCGAGCCGGAAATCGAGAAACTCCTGGAAGCGAAACGGTGCGAGCTCAGGCGCGCGCTCGAGCGCAACGTCCTCGAGGTCGAGCGGATCGACGTCCAGCCCGGGGCGCAGCATCCGCTGGTTGAAGCTCAGCACGTAAAACCGCGAGCCCGGCGGGTGCGGGACGCGGTGCACGCGATACGGCAGCACGAAGCTTACGCTGCCCGGCGCGAAGGGCCGCACCGTCGCGCCGATATGATGCTGCGTGCTGCCTGCGAGGTTGAGCTGGATCTGGAAGTATTCGTGCCGGTGCGCCTCTCCGATCCGCGTCACGCTGCGCTCATCGTGTATGCCGAAATCGGGCCCGATCGCGCGCTCTGACAGGCTGTAGGTTTTTATCGCGCGGGTCATCGCGCGCGACTATATGCGCTCACCGGTGGCCGGGCAAGAGCGCCCGGCACGGCGGCGCAAAAGCAAAAAGGGCGAGCCGAAGCTCGCCCTGTTTTTGCCCGGGGTCAGACCCCGTCTCGGGGTCTGACCCCATCATACTTACTGGATCTCCTTCACCGCGGCCTTGAGGATCGGTGTGAGGCTCTTTCCTTCCTTGCTGATGCTCGCCACGATCTTCTGCTGCTTCGCGCCGTCCATGTAGCTCACCGGGCGATTGCCTTTCTTCGTCTCCTCTATGAACTCGGGATCGCTCATGACGGCCTTCAGTGCGGAACGGAACGCATCCGCGGCTTTGGCATCCGTTCCCGGAGGGGCGATGTAGCTGCGGTGCGTCTCATTGATATCCACGATGGCGCGGATCAGCGACTTCTTGTCCGCCGCCGCGACCTCTTCCGCCGTCGGGATATTGGCGTAATCGGGATGGCGCTCCGAGGCGATCACGAGGATCGGCCGCTTGTCGCCGGCCTTGATCGCGCCCTGCGATTCGCTCCACCCGGTAATGTGGCCGTCGCCGTCCCCCTTGATGACCGCGAGCGCGGTATCCGCGTTGCCCTCATAGCCCGTGACCGCCTTCATCTTGAAGCCGAGCGCGTGCGAGAGCACCGCCATGGTGTAGAAATCCTCGTCCGTGCCTTGCGACGGATAGACGAAGGGCCGGTTGAGCTTCTGCACGTCCTGGATCGACTTGATCGCCGATTTCCCGCCCACGGTCAGAAGCCGCGGCTCGCTCGTCGCGCGCCCGAGAAACGTGAACTTCTCCGGCTCGAAGTTCGCGCCTGGGCTGCCCGCGAGCGGCGCGAGGATGAGCGTCGCGACGTTGCCGAAGAAAATGTTCATGCCATCGGGCTTCAAGCGCCAGACGTGGTTCGCCGCCTTGAGCCCGCCGCCGCCGGGCATATTGGTGATCCGCACTTCCCGCGCCCCGCTGTGCTTCTGGAGATAGGGACCGATCAACCGCGCATAGCGGGTGTGGCCGCCTGAAGGCCCGCCGGCGACGATAATGTTGAGCACCTTGTCCTTGTAGAAGTCCGACGCCTGGCTGAACGCCGGAGCCGACACGCCTATCAAGCCGGGTGCAAGCAGCGACGCCGCCAGCAGCTTCCATTGCATCTTCATAGCCTCAATCCTCCTTCTTCGATGAGTGATGAACGATTGTGTTCGTTCCGATACGACCGCGGCTTGTGCCGGCCGCTTATCTGAACCGCTCCACCAGCGGCTCCAGCAAACCATGATAGAGCTGAACTTCGAGCGCCACCACGAACAACAGGTAGATCGCCACGGTGAAGGCGGTAGTGTAAACGAGCCCCTTGAACCACGAATAGTGCCGGCTGAGCAGAAAGTAGGCGCCGGTGAAGGCGAACACCGCAGGTATCGGCCCGATCAGCAGTATCAACGTGACGAGCGCAGCGACGATCGCGAGCGCCGTGAGTTCCCGGCGCCACGAGGACTTGCGTTTGCCGCCGCCCTCTTCCGGCTTCTCGGCACTTTGCTGTTCCGCACGCTGCGTCAGCATCTGCAGCATATCCATCTGCAGCTCGTCGGTGGAGCGCAGGTTCTGCCAGACGAGCTGGATGACGATGAGGATCACGCCGAAGGTCGCGAGCGGCAGCGGAATCATCCTCGCGCGCGGTCCGTAGTCGAGGCTCATCACGATGACGCCGATGAAGACGCACAGGATCGCGCCTGCCATGATGTTTTCCTGCGTGCGCCGGCTCATGCCCGTGCTCCTTCGCGTCCGCCGCTCATGCCACGGCCGCCTTCACAGAAGCTTGAGGGTGTGCCACGCCTTGGGCGTCGGTGGCCAGTGTCCTTCGCGGGTCGCATCCCCGCAAGCGGGGCCCCTGCTCCGCCGCTCATGCCACTCCCCCTTCCGCTCCCGCACGCGCGGTCTGCGCTTTGCGCTTGCGCCAGTTCCGAATGAACGGCAATGCGGTTGTGACGATGACGAGAATGAAGAGAATCAGCGTCAGCGGCCGCGTGAAGATGAAGAAGTCGCCGTAGAGCGTGAGCGAGATGTGGAGGTTGCGCTCGATCATGGTGGCAAGCACCATGCCGATGACGAAGTTGGCACGCGAGTAGTGATACTTGTCCATGAGGTAGCCGATCACGCCGAACGCGAACGCGACGGCGACGTCCTCGATGTGGCCACGCGTCGCGAACGCGCCGACGAAGCAGACGCAGAGGACAATCGGCACCATGAGGTTGGCGTGGAGCGTCGGCAGCCGCGCGAGCCAGGGGCAGATCCCAAGGCCGATCAGGGTGACCAGCACGTTGGCGAGCACGATGATCCATACCATGCTGAACACGAGATCGAGGTGCTTCGTCAGCATGTCGGGTCCCGGGACTACGCCCAGGCCGATGAACGCAACCAGGAGCAGCGCCATGCTCTCGCCGCCCGGGATGCCGAACGCGAGCGTGGGCATGAGCCCCCCGCCTTCGTTCGCGCCCATGGTCGCGTCCGGTGCGATCACGCCTTCAACTGCGCCCTTGCCGAACTTTTCCGGATCCTTCGAGGTCTGCATCGCCTGCGCGTACGCGGCAAGTCCGGCGACGCTCGCGCCCACGCCCGGCAGAACCCCGATCCAGAGCCCCAGCAGGCTGGAGCGCACCACGAGGAACCAGTTGCGCACCGCGTCGCGGATCCCCTGCCACACCGTGCTCACTTCGGTCACGAGCGAGCGGTCCACGATCGAGGTGCCCTTGAGATAGAGCTTCATCATCTCGGCGACGGCGAAGAGCCCGATCATCGCGACCGGGAAGGAGATGCCGTCCATCAGGAACTCGCTGCCGAAAGTGAAGCGCGGGGTCGCGGTCACCACGTCCATGCCGATGAAAGCAACCATCACCCCCAGCGCGCTCGCGGCCAGCCCCTTCATGAGGGAGCCTTCGCTGAAGGTGGCGATGATGGTGAGGCCCCACAACGCCATCATGAGGTACTCGCTCGGGCCGAGCGCGAGTATGACGGGGCGTATGAGCGGTATCGAAAGCGCGAGGAAAACCGCGCCGATTACGCCGCCCATCAGCGCGCCGGTCGCCGAGGCGGCGAGCGCGCGCGTTGCCTGTCCCTGCTTGGTGAGGGGATAGCCGTCGAAGCAGAGCGCGAGCCCCTTCGCGGAGCCCGGCACGCTGAACAGAATGCTCGTGACGGAATCGCCCCATACGGTTGCGATGTGCGCGCCGAGGAGCAGCGCCAGCGTTGCCGCGGGCTCAAAGCCGTAGGTAAACGGCAGGAGCAGCGCCATTGCCACCACGCCGCCCAGACCAGGCAGTATGCCGATGACCAGCCCGTACACGACACCGATCAGCATGAACAGCATCGCCTGGGGCGTCAGGAGGGCGGCCAGCCCGCTTGCGATGGCTTCCAGCATCTAGACTTCGGCCTCCCCGGGAGAATATAGGGTTGTATTGCGCCTGCTGCGCGACCTCGTTGGCTTCAATGTGTATCGCGCAATCGCATCGTTTTCCTGTTTTGACGCGCAGTTTAGTCGGGCAGCGGGGAATTGTGCAAACACCGTCGCGCCCGGAATAGCGAGCACGATTCTCCAGGAAATAGTCAATCCTGTCCTTGATCGCGCGCCGCGGTTGCTCCTATGCTCAACCGCCCCGCCGCGCCGGGCGCAGCATTTCGGTTTGCGAACATGGAGGAGTGTGATGTACCTGGATGACCGCGGATTGACCGAAGAACAACGCATGATGCGCGACGCTTGCCGCGCTTTTGTAAACGAGCACGTCGTTCCCTTCATGCGCCAGAACTGGCAGCGCGAGTGGGTGATGACGCCGGAAGAGCGGCTGCCCCGGAAGATACTGGAGGTTGCAAGCGAAATCGGAATCCGCACGCTCGGGGTGCCCGAAGAGTTCGGCGGCACGCCGCTCGATCCGAAGACCAAACACCAGACGTTCGCGCTGATCGCGGAAGAAATCGCGCGCGGCGATTCCGGCCTTGCCGACAAGCTGGTACAGGTTTGGAAAGTTTCCACGCTCCTGCAGCACATTGCGCCGCGGCACCTGCAGGAGTACTGGTTCCCGAAGATCGTGGAGGACCCGACGTTCCTCCTTGCGCACTGCTCCACCGAGCCGCGCGGCGCATCCGACCGCTGGCTCGGATACGACACCCCCGAGACCGCGTTCCAGACGAAAGCGGTGCTGAAAGGCGACGAGTGGGTCATCAATGGGCGCAAGCAGTTCGTGAGCAACGGTTACGACGCGAAGCTCTACGTCGTCTATGCGAACACCCGGCCCGGCCATCCCATGAAGGAAGGCACCTCCAGCTTTCTCATCCCCCGGGGCACGCCGGGCTTCACGGTGATGCGCTGCAATGAAACGCTGGGGGGACGCTTCATGAACAACGGCGAGATGGTGTTCGAGGACTGCCGTGTACCGCGCGATCACTGCCTCGCGCACAACGACGCAATCGCGCGGCGTGCAGGGCATTACTCGCGTCCCGGCCGCATCATCCAGGCGTCCAAGAATCTCGGCATCGGCATCGCGGCATTCGAGCGCACCGCGGAATACGTGCAGAACTACGTGCAGGGCGGGCGCGTCCTCATCAAGCATCAGGCGACCGCGATCCGGCTCGCCGAGATGGCGACGAAGCTCCACGCCGTGCGCGGCATGCTGCGCGAAGCCTCACGCGCGACCGATGAAGGCGCGCCGGAGGCCGATTACCTGTGCAGCATGGCGAAGCTCTTCGCTTCCGAAGAGGTGCTGAAGGTCTGCCAGCACGCGGTCGAGCTGCACGGCGGCAACGGCACCATGCTCGATTTCGGCATCGAGAAGCTCTACCGCGATGCGACGATGTTCCTGCACATGGACGGCACGGTGGACATCACCAAGTTCAAGATCGTGAAGTCGATGTTCCCCGATACCGCCGGCATCTACGCAGGTCCCGAAAAATGAGCGAGGCGCGCAGCCGCACGCTCGACAAGGTAAGGGAAGACGCGCTCGCGCGCGTGGGCAAGCGCGCGCCGTTCGAAGCCGCGCTGCGCGGCGACGTCGAGGAGGCGTTCCGCGCAATGAAGAGCCTCGATGGCGATCACTGGGCCGAGCAGTGGTCGAAGATCGGGGCGCGCTACGAGGGGCATGCCGCGGAGCTGGAACGCGACGGCGCGCGGGCGGCGGAGATCCATGACGCCTATTTCAAGGCGTTCAATTACTACCGGATCGGACGCTACCCGGTGCCCAGTTCGCCGGGGAAGATGGCCTGCTACCGGAGCGCGCGCCTGGTGTACCTCAAGGCCGCGCGCTATTTCGATCCGCCGCTCGAAGTCGTCGAAATCCCTTTCGAAGGGAGCAAAATCGTCGGTTATCTCCAGATCCCGCCGTGCGCGGCGCCTCCGCCGCTGGTCATCCACTGGGGCGGCGTCGATGGATGGAAGGAGGACCGCCTTCGCAACAGCCGCATACTGCATCGCGCGGGGCTCGCGACATTCGCGATGGATATTCCGGGGACCGGCGAGAATCCCCTGCGCTACGGCGAGCCGCACGCGGAGCGCACGTTTTCCGCGTCAATCACCTGCCTCGCTGCGCGCAAGGATGTCGACGGCCGACGCATCGGCGTATGGGGTGGAAGCTTCGGCGGCTACTGGGCAGCGAAGCTCGCTTTCGTCGAAGCGAAGCGCATCCGCGCCGCTGTGAATCACGGCGGCGGCATCCATCACGGGTTTCAGGAAAAGTGGCTTCGCACCGCGCTCACCAAAACCGCCTCGACCTATCTGCTCGGCCCCGCGAGCCTGCTCGACGCGAGAAGCTTCGTGATGGGCGCGCGCTCGCTCGAGGAACTGCTCCGCATGGCGCCTGCGCTATCGCTCAAGGCACAGGGGCTGCTCGACGAGCCTTCCGCCCCGCTGCTGTCGGTCAACGGCAAGAAGGACGACCAGCAACCGATCGAAGACGTGTACATCCTGTTCGAGCACGGCCATCCCAAGGAAGCACGAATATATCCGGAAGGCGGGCACATGGGCCGCTCGCGCGAGACGAGCGACCAAGAGATCGCCGAGATGATCGCCGGTTGGTTGAAGATGCGCCTCTCTTAGCTTTTACTTGACCCCATCCCCACCCTACCCTCCCCTTGAAGGTGAGGAAATGGCCTCTCCTGCATCGAGGAGAACGCAAGTCAATTCCTTCCCCTTCAGGGGAAGGTTGGGATTTTTGCGGTAGACTCGTCACTCTTTGCGATAGCACCAAC
>CAMPGR010000161.1 GCA_946885605.1 uncultured Pseudomonadota bacterium | reverse complement strand
GTACTCGACCGCGGGCGAGAGCGACTCTATTTGCTGCCCTTCCTGCCGCAAGGCGCGCGGTAGGGTCCAGGTCCGGCCGTCGAAGTCCCACAGCACGGGCCCGCGCCAGTACATGCTCCGGGTTGGCGGGATCTCGGACTTGAATTCCACACGGAAGGCAACCGCGTCGGACAGCGTCAGATTGGCGACACTGCCGGGCGACATGGTATCCGAGAGGCCGCTCACGCCCGCATACGCATCCTGCGGGAGCCGCCACAGCGGCCCGGTGGCGCGCGGGAAGAGCAGGAACAGCGCAAGCATGAGCGGCGCGGATTGCGCAAGCATCAGGCCCGCGGCCCGCAGCTCGGTGCGGCAACCGCTCCGCGGAGCGCGGTGATTGCAGGCTACCATCGCGGCCGTGATCACCCATAGGCAGCCGAGCATGTAGAGCGCGGTGGGTAGGGTCTGCGAGTAGAGAAAGTTGGTGATGATGAGAAAGTAGGCGAGGAAAATGAGGAGCAGCGCATCGCGACTCGATTTCGTTTCCAGGAGCTTGAGCGCGAGCATGACGATGAGCAGCGCCACGCCGGCATCGCGTCCGAAGAGCGTACGGTAGTTTAGGAACACCGCTGCCGCTGCGGCGACGACGACCGCGATGATGATCGCCTTGCGTGGCAGCGCAAGGCGCTTCACGCCGAGATAGAGCCGCCACAGCGCGAGTGCCGCGGCGAACAGCATGACCCACAGCGGCAGGCGCTCGGCTTGCGGGGCCGCTAGCAGCGCGAGCGCGGCTATGAGCGACTGCATGTTCCGGAAATCAACGGCCGGCGCGGTCGTGCGCATGGTCTTCATCGAGCCCGTACAGCGCGAGCGCTTCGAGACAGCGCTCGCGGTGATGGTCGCCACTCGCGGGGGAGATCGCGCGGCCTGGAATCCGCAGCCCGAACGCCACGCCGGATGCATGAGCGTCGAGCACCCAGCGCGCAAGATGGGAGAGCCGCTCTTCGACGCCGAGTGCGGGAGGTAGCCGCACCCAGTCGAGCCAGAGTTCCGCGGCGGCGGGCCCGCCGAACTGTTTGGTCAGCAGATCCTCGCCGCGCGCGGCGGCTTTCCACGCGATATGTCGTGGCGAATCGCCCGGATGGTACTGCCGCAATCCCGTGAAATCCTCGTGCCCGGGCCCGAGCAGAGCGCCCTGAGCGGCTGCCGCCTCGGCTGCGGGCAAGGGCAGGCGGGCTGCGGCAGGACGCGGGTACACGAGGCAGTGCGTATCGAACTCGAGGTAGGACCAGGCGTAATAAAGGCCGAGCGGGTACCGGGTGTAGAGCGTAAGCCTGCCGGGTCGCATCCTGCCGCGCCGGGGCGCGGGGAGGCTCACGACCACGATGCTCGCCTGACCGGCGGAGACATCGACGTGCACCGCCTCGCGCTTGTCTGCGGTGAGCGCGATGGCGAAGCGATCCGCGTGGCCGGGATTTTCGATGCACACCGGAAATCGCGCCGTTTCACCCACGAAGACCGGGTGCGCGCGCCCGGCTGAAACCCGCAGCCGGGCGAGGTTGCGGAAGGTGTACACCATTGCGTTCACACCGAGCGCCGTCAGAAGAAAGGTCAACACGAAGCCGAGGCTTAACGCGTAGTTGATCGAGCCGGCCAGCATCAGCACCAGCACGCCGGCGAAGAGCAGCCCCTGGCGCGTCGGAAGGATGAATATGCGGCGCTGGACGAGTACGACGGTCCCGGTTTGCGGACCGCGCAACTGGAAGAGCCAGTTCTGAAGATAGCTGCGGAGGGCGGCGTACACGGGATTCGACGGGCAGGGTGCGTCACCGGTCCGCGTTCACGGGATCGGCACCTGATCGATGAGGTGCTGCGCGACATCGCTGCCGTTCACGCGGGCGGTGTGTCCAGCGGCCACCAGCCGGTGGCCGACGACGCCGGGCAGCACGGCCTGCACGTCCTCCGGCTCGACGTGATCTCGCCCGGCCATGAGCGCCCACGCGCGGGCCGCGTGCACCAGCGCCAGCGCGGCGCGCGGTGAGAGCCCATTCACATAGTCGCTGGAGCGCCGGGTATGGCGCACGATGTCCTGCACGTAGTCGAGCAATGCGCCAGAAGCATGGACGGCCCGGGTGCGTCGTTGCAGATCGAGCAGGCTCATCACGTCCATCGATGGGGGCAGGGATTCGAGGAGATCGCGCCGGTCCTGTCCCTGCAACAGTTCGCGCTCCGCGTTCGCGTCCGGGTACCCGAGCTCGATGCGCATCAGGAAGCGGTCGAGTTGCGATTCGGGCAGCGAGAACGTTCCCACCTGGTGCGAAGGGTTCTGCGTGGCGATCACGAAAAAGGGCTGCGGCAGCCGCCGCGTCTCGCCTTCCACCGTGACCTGGTGCTCTTCCATCGCCTCGAGCAGTGCGCTCTGCGCCCTCGGCGTCGCCCGGTTGACCTCGTCGGCGAGCACGACCTGCGTGAAGATCGGCCCCGGATGAAACTGGAAACCGTGCGCTTCCCGGTCGTAGATCGATACCCCCAGGATATCCGCAGGCAGCAGGTCGCTCGTAAACTGGATGCGCTGGAAACCGAGCCCGAGCGAGGCGGCAAGCGCGTGAGCGAGCATGGTCTTCCCGACGCCGGGAAGATCCTCGATGAGCAGGTGGCCGCGCGCGAGCAGGCACGCGAGCCCGAGGCGGATCTGCCGCTCCTTACCCAGGATGATGCTGCCTACCTGGGCGACGATGCCGTCAACCTGATTCGTCATGAACGCAAGGGTCTGTTGTGGCGGCGAGTTTGCCACATCCTCCAAACTGCGTCCCGTGTCCGGCATCACGTTTTCCTCAGAGTGTCCGACATAAGCACCACGCGTTTCATTGTGTTAGGCACTCTTAGAGCAAGGCTTCGACTCGCACGAGGCGCGGATCGTCCTCATGACGTCCGATGCGGAAGCCGAGGCGCCGCGTGAGCGCGAGCATCTTGTGGTTGGCGGCCAGCACGTCGCCGTACATGCATCTGAGCCCGCGTCCGCGCCCCGCATCCATGAGCGCGTCCATGAGCAGCATCCCGACGCCCCGGCGCTGCCAGCCGTCGGCCACCACGACGGCGAATTCGCAGCTCACGCTGTCCGGTGCGACGATATAGCGGGCGACCCCGACCTGCGTGTCCCCGCACGGCGTCACGGCTACGAGTGCCATGTGCCGATCATAATCGACCTGCGTGAAATGACTGAGCATCCTGGGGGACAGCTCGCGGAGCGGCTCCATGAACCTGAAATACCGGGATTCCACGGACAGGTTGCGCACGAATTCCTGCTCGATTGCGGCGTCGTCAGGCGTGATCGGCCGCATGACGATGGTCGCCCCGTCCGCGAGCCTCACGCTGCGCACCAGGTACTCGGGATAGGGCCGCATGATCTCTCGATCTTCGCGTGCTCGCTTACGGCTGTGGCGGGTTCAGTCCGTGCATTATAAGATGGCACAGGCTCTACCGAACTCAGACACGTGCCGACTGCATTCCTGAGCCACCCGGACTGTCTCCTCCACGAGATGGGCGCTGCGCATCCCGAGCAGCCGGCGCGGCTCGCGGCGGTGGAGGACCAGCTGATCGCCTCGGGATTGATGGATCATCTGTTGCACGTCGAGGCACCGCTCGCGGCGCGCGAAGACCTCGAACGCGTGCACGACGCGCTTTACATCGCGGCGCTCGAAAGCTCAGTCCCCAGCCGGGGATTGATACATCTCGATCCCGATACCGCGATGAATCCGCACTCGCTCGCGGCGGCGTTGCGCGCAGCAGGCGCCGCCGTACTCGCGACCGACATGGTTCTCGAGGGGAAAGCGGCCAACGCATACTGCAACGTGCGGCCGCCCGGGCATCATGCCGGGCCGGCCCGTGCCATGGGATTCTGTTTCTTCAACAATATCGCCGTGGCGGCCGCACGCGCGCTTGCCGTGCATCGCCTGCAGCGCGTGGCTGTGGTCGATTTCGACGTGCACCACGGCAATGGAACCGAAGAGATCTTCCGCGATGATCCGCGGGTGATGATGGTGTCGACGTTCCAGCATCCTTTCTATCCGTACGGCGGCGTCGACGGGCGTTCCGAGCGCATGGTGAATGTTCCGCTTCCCGCGTACAGCTCGGGGCGCGAGTTTCGCGCCGCGGTCGTGGAGCAGTGGCTTCCCGCGCTGAACGATTTCCGGCCCGAGATGCTGTTCATTTCGGCCGGCTTCGATGCGCATCGCGAGGACGAGATGGCGATGTTGCAGCTCGTGGAGGCGGACTATGCGTGGGTGACCGGGGTCGTCAAGGACGTCGCCGAACGCTGGGCCGGCGGGCGCATCGTCTCGGCGCTGGAGGGCGGCTACGCACTGCACGCGCTCGGGCGCAGCGTCATGAACCACGTCAAGGTGCTGAGCGAACTTTAAGAAACTGTGCGCTACTCACGCGCGCCGGCCGGCCGGGCAGTGTCATAATGGGCGGCGCGCGCCAGGGGCGGAGATGGGGGGAAGGGCTCGCGCCGCCGCTCGCCATTACAGGGGGGATGCTCGGGTATGAGGGGAAAAACGAAGGCGAGGCTGGCGCCTGCGAAAGCGTTGCGGGCGCGCAAGCGCGAGAAAAGCCCGGGCAGCGCCTCGCCGGACATGCCCGCCCGACACCCCCGAACCCGTTTGAACATGACTGCGGCGACCCGGGATGCGTTCAACAACGTGCCGGTCGGCATCGCGCATTTCGGGCTGGACGGTCGCTATCTGTACGTGAACCCGGCGATCTGCGCGCTACTCGGGTACACCGAGAGGGCGCTCCTGGCCCGCCGCGTGCGCGATGTCACCGTGCCGGAAGACGTCGCGGAAGGTGATGCGCTGAAGCGCAGGCTGGTTGCCGGAAAGATCACCGAGTTCACCCGCGAGAAACGGTATCTATGCAAGGACGGGACCCTACGCTGGTGCAGCGTCGCCGTGCGTCTCGTCCGCACCGCGCACGGGCGGCCGTCGCACTTCGTCTCGGTGATCGACGATATTTCCCTCCGCAAGGAGGCGGAGAGCCGCTTCGAAGCGACATTCAATCAGGCGGCGGTCGGCATCGTGCATACGACGGAAGAGGGGCACATCATCGAGGTCAACGGAAAGCTCTGCGAAATGCTCGGTTACACGGCCGAGGAGCTTGCGGCGCGTTCCACCCGCGACCTGACCCACCCCGAGGACCGCGACCGCCAGGACGAGCTGCGCCGGGAGCTACTGTCGGGCGCGCGCCGGTTCTTCAACAGCGAAAAGCGCTACGTGCGCAAGGACGGCGCCGTCATATGGGTCAACCGCACCGTCACCCTCGCTCACCGTAGCGATACAGGGGGACGTTATCTCATCCAGGTCATCGAGGACATCAACGAGCGCAAACGCACCGAGCAGCGGCTCGCGCGCGTGACGCGGGCGCGGCGCGTCATGGCGGAGTGCAACCACGTGCTGGTCCATGCGAAGGAAGAGACCCGAATGCTGGAGGACATGTGCCGCATCGTGGTGGAATCGGGCGGCTACAAGCTCGCGTGGGTCGGATTGGTCACGGGGGATGCCAGGCGCCCGGTCTACCCGGCGGCGCACGCCGGCTTCGGTGGGGACGCACCCATGACAGACCCCATCGGCTGGAGCCCCGACGGGCGCTATCGCGGATTCATGAACGACGCGATCAGGAGCGGCGAGCCGTATATCGCGCGCGATATCCTGAGCGACCCGGCGCATATACGCCGCCGCGGCCGCGCCGTACAGCACGGCTTCCAGTCCTCCATCGCGCTGCCCCTGAAGAACCAGGGCACCGTGCTCGGCGCACTGGCCATGTACGCAAGCGAGCCGGATGCTTTCGACGCCGACGAGCTTGCCCTGCTGACCGAGCTCTCCGACGACATCGCTTTCGGCATCGCGAGCCTGCGCACCGCAATCGCGCGCAGGGAGGCCGAGGCCGCGTCGCGGGAAAGCGAACGGCGATTCCAGGATATCTTCAATCAGGCCGCGGTCGGCATCACGCGCGTGGACCTGGAAGGCATCCTCGTGGAGGTGAACCAGAAATTCTGCGACATGCTGGGGTACGCGCGGGAAGATCTGATCGGCAAGTTGGTCCGGGACATCACGCATCCCGAGGACTTCGGGCGAGGCTCGCGGTTTCGCGCGGAGCTCACGCGAGGCATGAAGCGCTCCGTGGCGGGCGAAAAGCGATTCGTCCGCCGCGACGGCTCGACGATCTGGACGCGCCGCACGATGTCCGCGGCATGCGATGAGGCGGGCAAGCCGCAGTACGTGATCAGCATCGTCGAGGACATCACCGAGCGCAAGAATGCGGAGGAGGCGCTGCGCGCGAGCGAGCAGTTGCTGAGCGCGACTTTCAGCCAGGCGGGCGTGGGCATCATCGTGACGTCGCTCGATTCCCGCTACCTCGAGGCGAACGCCAAATACTGCGCGCTCATCGGCTACAACCGCGAGGAACTGCTCGGGATGTCGATCGCCGACGTGAATCTTCCGGAGGACCTCGAGGAAGTCTTCGCCAACCGCGCCCGCATGCTGTCCGGTGAATGGCAGCATTCGAGCCGCCAGCGCCAGGTGCGGCGCAAGGACGGCACGCGGGTCTGGGTGGGCCACTCGACGACGCTCGTGCGCGACGAGCTCGGCCGGCCGCATCACTTCATCACGGTCGCGGAGGACATTTCGGAGCGCAAGCGCGCCGAGGATCGGGTGGCGAGCGAGCGAACGCTCCTGCGCGCGGTGGTGGATGCGATGCCGGAACGCATCTACGTGAAGGACCGGAAAGGCCGGTTCCTGCTGCAGAACGCGACGAACCTCAAGGTGCGCGACATCGAGGACCACGACGCTATCGTCGGCAAGACGGTGTTCGACATCTTTCCGCGGGAAATGGCGCAGCGGCTGGACGCGGAGGATCGCGCGGTCATGGAGAGCGGTGTGCCGCTCCTCAACCGCGAGGGACGGACCTTTTTCAGCGGCCCGGAAGGCGGCGCGCGGGACGTGCGCTGGCACGTCACGTCCAAGGTCCCGTTGCTCGACAAGGCAGGCAACGTGTTCGGCCTCGTCGGCGTCAACCGCGACATCACGGATCGCAAGCGCATGGAAGAGGCGTTGCGCGAAAGCGAGGACCGCTATCGCAATCTCTTCGAGCTCGCGCCGCTGCCGCTGCTGGTCATGGATGACGCAACGCTCAGGATAATCGCCGTGAACCAGGCGGCCCTCGAAAAATACGGCCATACGCGGGAGGAATTTCTCTCGCTCACCATACTGGAGCTCCAACTCGAGGCTGATCGCGAGCGCGTCGCCCAGGAACTTTCGAAGCGAGAT
>CAMPGR010000160.1 GCA_946885605.1 uncultured Pseudomonadota bacterium | reverse complement strand
AGTCGAAGCGGACACGCACTCTCAATCGGCTCAGCAAAGCGCGTCATCGCCGGAAGTCGAGGAGAGGAGCGAGACCGGCACGCCGGCGCCCGAAGTCGAGGTGATCTCGCGGGTGCAGGCACAGAACATGGAGCACACCGTCTATTTGAAGCTCCGAAAAGATCTCGACGAGCAGATCGCCGGTATCGTGCACGGCCGTTTCATGCCTGAGATCGGTGCCGTGCTCGATCAGGCGCTCAACAGGATCTCGCAGGAGCTAAACGCGAATATCGGCGACATCGTGCGCAGCTCGGTGGAGGAGGCGCTGCGCAAGGAACTCGCGAGCGCGCGGCCTCTCCTCGAAGATCGGGGTGCGGAGCAGCAGGAGCGCCCGCGGGCCTCCGGTATAATTCCCCGTTTTTCGGCACCGCCTCCTCTCCCCGCCCGCATGGAACTAGCGAAGAGTTTTGAACCGGCCGCGATCGAAGCGCGCTGGTACCCGGAGTGGGAACGAAACGGTTACTTCCGCGCGGGATTCGACCTCTCCAATCCCCGCAGCTATTCCATCCTGCTGCCGCCGCCCAACGTGACGGGCACGCTCCACATGGGGCACGCCTTCCAGCATACGTTGATGGACGCGCTCATCCGCTACCACCGCATGCGCGGCTACAACACGCTCTGGCAGGTGGGCACCGACCATGCGGGCATCGCAACGCAGATCATCGTGGAACGCCAGCTCGAAGCGGAAGGCACTTCGAGCCGTGTCATCGGGCGCGACGCGTTCGAAGCGCGCGTGTGGCAGTGGAAGGAGCAGTCGGGCTCGACCATCACGCGCCAGATGCGCCGGCTCGGCGCTTCCTGCGACTGGGAACGCGAGCGCTTCACGATGGACGAGGAGCTTTCGCGCACTGTGACCGAAGTCTTCGTGCGTCTGTATGAAGACAGCCTGATCTATCGGGGAAAACGGCTCGTCAACTGGGACCCCGTGCTCAAGACCGCGGTGTCCGATCTCGAAGTCGAATCGCGCGAGGAAGAAAGCCACCTGTGGTACATCCGCTACCCGGTGGAGAACACCGATGACTACGTGGTCGTCGCGACGACGCGGCCCGAGACGATGCTGGGCGACGTCGCGGTGGCGGTGAATCCGGAAGATCCCCGGTACACGCATCTCGTCGGGATGCGCCTCATACTGCCCTTGAGCGGGCGCACCATCCCGGTGATTGCCGACGAGTACGTCGAAACCGAGTTCGGCACCGGCTGCGTCAAGATCACGCCCGCCCACGACTTCAACGACTACCAGGTGGGTCTGCGCCACGGCCTCGCGCCGCTCAACATCTTCACGCCGGACGCAAAGATCAACGAGAACGCGCCGCCCGCTTACCGGGGACTCGACCGGTTCGAGGCGCGCGCCCAGATCCTGTCGGACCTGAAGGAACAGGGGCTGCTCGCCGACGCGAAGCCGCACAAGCTCATGGTGCCGCGCTGCGGGCGCACCGACGCCGTGGTCGAGCCGTTCCTCACCGACCAGTGGTTCGTCAGGATGGATTCACTCGCCCGCGCGGGCCTGGATGCGGTCGCACGCGGCGATGTGCGCTTCGTTCCCGAGAACTGGGCGAACACCTACAACCAGTGGCTCAACAACATCCAGGACTGGTGCATCTCGCGCCAACTCTGGTGGGGCCATCGCATCCCGGCGTGGTATGACCGCGAGGGCAACGTGTACGTGGCGCGCAGCAAGGAGGAAGCACAGGCGAAGTATGCCGATGCGGTCGCCCGGCGCGTGCAGGCCGGTGAAGCCGTGATGCCTTCCGAACTGCGGCGCGACGAGGACGTGCTGGACACCTGGTTTTCGTCGGCGCTCTGGCCGTTCTCGACGCTCGGCTGGACGCCGGAATACCCCCAGCGCTCCAACCCGGTACTCGACCTCTATCTGCCCTCGTCCGTGCTCGTGACCGGCTTCGACATCATCTTCTTCTGGGTCGCCCGCATGGTGATGATGACCCTCTACTGCACGGGGAAGGTGCCGTTTCGCGAGGTGTACGTGCACGGCCTCATCCGCGATGCGGAGGGGCAGAAGATGTCGAAGTCGAAGGGCAATGTGCTCGACCCGATCGATCTCATCGACGGCATAGATCTGGAGGCGCTCGTTGCGAAGCGGACCTCCGGGCTCATGGACCCGCGGCAGGCGGCCACGATCGAGAAGCGGACGCGCCGGGAATTTCCGCAAGGCATACCCGCGTTCGGCGCCGACGCGCTGCGGTTCACCTTCGCGAGCCTCGCCTCCCCCGGGCGCGACATCAAGTTCGACCTGAGCCGCTGCGAGGGCTACCGCAATTTCTGCAACAAGCTCTGGAACGCGACGCGCTTCGTGCTGATGAACTGCGAAGGGGCGGACACCGGCCTCGACGAAACACTGCCGCCCGCGCCTTCGGCTGTGGACCGCTGGATCGTGGGCCGCCTTCAACGCGCCGAAGCCGAAGTGCACGACGCGTTCCGCGAATACCGCTTCGACAATCTGGCGCGCTCGATCTATCAGCTCGTCTGGGACGAGTATTGCGACTGGTATGTCGAGCTCGCGAAGGTTCAGCTTGCGCAGGGTGATGAAGCGCAGCGCCGTGCGACGCGCCGCACGCTGACGCGCGTGCTGGAGGCGATATTGCGTCTCGCGCATCCGGTGATTCCGTTCATTACCGAGGAGCTGTGGCAACGCGTGGCGCCCCTTGCCGGCAAGTCCGGGCCCACGATCATGCTGCAGCCCTATCCGGAGCCCGATGACGCGCGCATCGACGAAGCTGCAGAGCGCGAGGTGGAAACGCTCAAGCAGATGGTGACGGCGTGCCGCACCCTCCGTGCCGAGATGAACATCGGCCCCGCGCAGAAGGTTCCGCTTCTCGTGCAAGGCGACCGCGAGCGGCTTGCGGCCTACGCGCCCTACCTTTCGGCGCTCGCGCGGCTCTCCGAAGTGGTGATCGAGCGCGAGCTGCCCGCAGTCGATGCGCCGGTGTCGATCGTCGGCGACTTCAAGCTCATGCTGCGCGTGGATATCGACGTCGCCGCGGAGCGCGCCCGCCTGGAGAAGGAATTGGCCCGCCTCGAAGGCGAGATCGGAAAGGCCAAGGGCAAGCTCGCGAATACGAACTTCGTCGAGCGCGCGCCGGCGCAGGTCGTGGAGCAGGAAAGACAGCGGCTCGAGAACTTCAGCGCCACGCGGGAACAGGTGCAGGCGCAACTCGAGAAGCTTGGCGCCGATAGATAGCGCACTATTCACTGGATTCCGGTTGTCACCGGAATGACGATACGGAAATCGCGGGTCGACGTCTCGTCTTCCCAGCGAAAGGTGAGTTCCAGAGCGTTCTTCTAGATTCCCGCGTACGCCGGAATGATGCCGCCGGCTGGTCATGACGACAACGCGGTGCTAACTTTCCCGCATGGATGCGCTGACTGCGATAGCGACGGCGACGGGACTCGGCTGGGCGAGCGGCCTGCGGCTCTACGCCGTGCTCTTCTTCCTCGGATTGCTGCAGCACTTCGGAATCTATCCCCTGCCGCACGATCTGCAGGTTCTCGCCCATCCCGCCGTAATGACGGTGTCGGGGCTACTCTTTTTCGCCGAGTTCTTCGCGGACAAGATTCCCGGCCTCGACAGCCTGTGGGACGCGATCCATACCTTCATCCGCATACCGGCCGGCGCCCTGCTGGCGGCGGCTGCAGTAGCGAGTGCCGATCCGGGATTTGCGCTTGCCGCGGGATTGCTGGGCGGGGTGGTCGCTGCCGGCACCCACTTCACCAAGGCCGGCACACGCGCGCTCATCAACGCCTCTCCGGAGCCATTCAGCAACTGGATCGCATCACTGAGCGAAGACATCGTTTCGGCGCTCGGGCTCCTTGCCGCCCTGAAGTATCCGCTGCTGTTCCTGATTTTTCTCGCCCTGTTTATGGGCGTTGCCGTCTACCTGCTGCCCAGGCTGTGGCGAGGCATAAGGCGCCTCGTCACCACGATCCGGAAGAGCTTCGGAAGCGCCGCCTATTGATTCTCGTGCAAATGGTTGGGAACCATCTGCCCGCTTGCACAGGTGCGGCAGAGCGGCGTCAGTCATTTCTGCGACGCTCGTTAGATGGCGCGGCGGAAACGCCTGCTCGCTACTGCAGCGAGGAATTCCGGGCGAGGAGTGGCCGCCCCACGGCGCGGCGCACCGCCGCGACGAAATCTTCCGGCTTGAGCCCCGGGATATCGACCGGGCGGCTGCGGAAAAACCACTCCACCCTGCGCGCGAGCCGGCTCATCGGGATGTCGCGCAACGCGGCCTCGAGATCGTGCAGCGCACGCGCCGGATTCGATGCGATGTCGCCGGTGAACCAGACCTGCCGGATCGTCTGGGTCGCGGTTTCCAGCATGACCGTGGCGCGCAGGAGCCCCCCGGAAAAACTCTGCACCGCCTCCAGGACCGGCATTTCGCTTGCGGGTCTTCCGTTCAACTGCACCCACGACGGGCCGTCGATTGCGCGCAACGCAGCCTGATAGCGCGCGTGCTCGGAGAGCGTGAGATCGCCTTCTCCGAATTCGACTCCAAACTCGCTTTCGTAGGCTTCCGCGAGGTAGCGCTTCACCAGCGCGGTCTCTGGTGCGCGTCCGAACAGCGTTTTCAATGTCGTGTGGCGCGCTTCCAGCGCGGTGCGGGCGATATCCATGGGCTTCCCGCTTGGTAGACGGAGCACCCGTACCGCCCGCTCGGGATCGCAATCGAGCGCGACCATACCGTGAAACGATACGGCGTCCCCATCGCTCACCATGCCGGAGCTTGCGATCGCGCGCCCGTCCACTTCCACTTCGTTGCCCGGCCTGTAACGCGCATCGATGCCGAGCGCGCTGAGCGCGGTTGCCGCAGCATGACACAGGCGTCGCAACAGGACCTGCGCCCCATTCGCGCCGACCTCGCGCGCGTGCAAATGCAGCTCCCACCCGAGCTGGTTCGGATCGGCGTAGAGTGCGCGGCCGCCCGTCAACCGGCGCTGCACGGGAATCGCCTGCGCGCGGCAGTACTCGAGGTCGAATTCCTGCTCGGCGCTCTGGCGCGCAGCGAGCAGGGCCGTGGGCGTGAAGCGCAGGAAACGGAGCGTGCTCGGGATTTCGTCAGCGCGGCGCGCTTCGAGCAGCGCGCGGCTCAGGGCAATGTTCTGGGCTGCAGGGCGCAGGCCCGTGTCGATGAGCCGCCAGTTGTCCGCCACTGAACCTCCGCGTAGGTCGGTGCGCTACTTCTTCTGCATGAAGAAGATGAACTCGCTGTTGGCCGTCTCCGAGGAAAGCAGCGTGTTGCCCGTCTGCCTGGAAAACGCCTGGAAATCCTTGACGGAGCCGGGATCGGTCGCAAGCACCTTCAGCACCTGCCCCGATGCCATGTCGGTCAGCGCTTTCTTGGTCCTCAGAATCGGCAGCGGGCAGTTGAGCCCGCGCGCGTCCAGCTCCTTGTCGAACTTCATGTGTTCCTCTCGCCGATGCAATCTCTGGTAAAGCCCTGCGACCGATTATAGACGTTTTGATAAGTCATTGTGCCGTATGCCTAAAGGCTGTATAGCGGCGAGGCGCGGGAAGTCTTGTAGCATATGCCACTTGCCCAAGCGCTGAAGATTTCCGACTGCATTCACATCGCATCCAGGGAGCGTGCCGCGGATGAAAAATGACAACAAGGTGAACAGGAACGTTGCGCCCGCCGCCGTGACGCTGCGCGAGGCGTTCTGGTACTGGTTCAGGCTGGGCTTCATCAGTTTTGGCGGTCCGACCGGGCAGATCGCCATCATGCACCAGGAACTCGTCGAGCGCAGGCGCTGGATTTCGGAGCGGCGCTTCCTGCACGCGCTCAATTACTGCATGGTGCTGCCGGGCCCGGAAGCGACCCAGCTTGCCACCTACATCGGCTGGCTCATGCACAAGACGCGCGGCGGGGTCATCGCCGGCACGCTGTTCGTGCTGCCCTCGCTCTTCATCCTGATCGCGCTCGCGTGGATCTACATGGCCTACGGCGACGTCCCCGCCATCGCCGGCGTGCTCTACGGCATCAAGCCGGCCGTCACGGCGATCGTGGTTTACGCCGCCTACCGCATCGGATCGCGCGCGCTCAAGAACCTCGCGCTGTGGCTGGTCGCGGCCGCCGCGTTCGTGGCGATCTTCGCCTTCGATGTGCCCTTTCCGTATATCGTGCTCGGCGCGGGGATCATCGGCTACATCGGCGGGCGGGTTGCGCCGGACAAGTTCGCAATCGGCGGCGGCCACGGCGCGGCGGAGAAACGCTACGGCGCGGCATTGATCGACGACGATACGCCGACGCCCGCGTACGCGCGCTTCACGTGGCCGCGCTTGATCCGCATCTGCGCTGTGAGCTTCGCGCTGTGGTTTGCCGTCATCGGCGTGCTCTATGCGCTCTACGGTTGGGATGCGACGCTCACGCAGATGGGCTGGTTCTTCACCAAGGCGGCCTTCCTCACCTTCGGCGGCGCATACGCGGTCCTGCCATACGTCTATCAGGGCGCCGTGGAGCACTACGAGTGGCTCACGGCGACGCAGATGATCGACGGGCTCGCGTTGGGCGAAACGACGCCGGGGCCGCTCATCATGGTGGTCACCTTCATCGGCTTCGTCGGAGGATGGGTAAAGGAGGTGCTCGGCCCCGACCACCTCTTCCTCGGCGGCGCGCTGGCCGCAACGCTCGTCACCTACTTCACGTTTCTTCCGAGCTTCGTCTTCATTTTTGCCGGCGCGCCGCTCATCGAATCGACCCACGGCGATGTCAGGTTCACCGCGCCGCTCACCGGCATTACCGCTGCCGTAGTGGGCGTCATATTGAATCTTGCGGTGTTCTTCGCCTGGCACGTGCTGTGGCCGGAAGCGAGCGCTGGGGCGCCGTTCTCGGGCCGCTTCGAATGGGCGACGCTTGCGATCGGCGTTGCCGCCGGGATCGCGCTCTTCCGTTTTGGCGTAGGCATCATTCCGCTCATCGCCGCGTGCGGCGTAGCGGGCTTGATCTATACCTTTGCCAAACCGCTCTTCGGCATGTGAGCCGGCGCCACAAATGCGTCGAGCGTTATTTGGTCTTTGACCGAGAGACTCCTTGCAAGGGAAGCTCAACGAAACGGAAGCGGTTGTCGGGTCCATCCGGAATGCGTTGCGGACCCCACCCCCATCCTAACCTTCCCCCTGAGGGGGAAGGCACGTGATTCCCTCCCCTTCAAGGAGTGCGGATGCGTACATCCTCCCCTTCAAAGAGTGCGGATGCGTACATTCCCTCCCCTTCAAGACGAGCGGATGCATACATTCCCTCCCCTTCAAGACGAGCGGATGCGTACATTCCCTCCCCCAAGACGAGCGGATGCGTACATTCCCTCCCCTTCAAGACGAACGGATGCGTACATTCCCTCCCCTTCAAGGGGGGGAAGTGTATGGA
>CAMPGR010000159.1 GCA_946885605.1 uncultured Pseudomonadota bacterium | reverse complement strand
ACCACAGACAGGTTGACGACTTCGCCCATCGGTGAATCGCCGAGCGGCGAGAGCAGCACGAGCTCGCCATCGTGCAGGCGGCGCTGAATGGCCACCGTGTCGACCTTCCGCACTTCGCCGGTGTGCATGAAATCGACCCCGTCCAGCACCCCGAGCGGCTTTGCGGTGATGAAGTTGCCGCTCGCGACGCGGATGTCGGCGCCCGCCATCGGCGAATTCGGCAGCCCCATGGAGAGCAGTGCCTCGATCTCCACGCGCAAGCGGCCGCTCGCTTCCATGGCGCACGCCAGCGCGACATCGTCCGTCACCCGCAGCCCGTGATGAAAGCGGCTGCGATGGTGTTGAGCCCGGAGCTTGGCTTCGGTCTGCGGGCGTGCGCCGTGCGCCAGCACGAGGCGCACGCCGAGCGCGGCGAGCAGGTTGAGATCGACCGCCAGTTCGCCGAAACGCCCGTCGCTCACGAGCTCGCCCCCGAACCCGATCACGAACGTCTTGCCGCGGAAAGCGTGGATATAAGGCGCCGCCGACTGGAACCAGTCGATGAACCGATCCTGTGCCGAAAGCCGGAGCCGGCGCCGGCCGGTGCTCACCTCGGGCCTCGCGACCTCTCCCCTGGCGTTCTTCTGTTCCGAAATGTGCTTCTCCCTGGGCCTTGGCCGATCCACGGTGCAGCGACAGAACGCGCCCGCAGCGTGATGGCGATGTTATGCGAGTACAAACGCGAATGAAAGCCGCGCCCTGCGGCCGTCAGAAGTCTCCCCACAGGGTTTGCATCGCGGCGAGCGCGGCGAGCGCCGCGGTTTCCGTTCGCAGCACGCGAGGGCCGAGCCGCGCCGCGATGTAGCCGCAGCGTTCGGCGTCCTGCACTTCTTCGGGAGTGAGCCCGCCTTCCGGCCCGGCGATCAGGCACACGCCGTGGCGCGGCGCAGGCAGATCAGCGAGCGCAATGTGTGCCTCGGGCGCGAGCAGCACCCGCAGCTCGGCAGATTCCCCTCCCGGCCCCTGACCGAGCCAGTTGCGCAGCGCCATCACCGGCGCGATTTCGGGCACGCGGTTGCGGCCGCACTGCTCGCAGGCGGAAATGGCGATCGACTGCCAGTGTGCGCAGCGCTTGCGCGCCCGCGCATCGTCCAGGTGGACCACGCTGCGGCTCGTCTCCAGCGGCTGAATGCGCGCCACACCGAGCTCCACGGCCTTCTGCACGGTGTAGTCCATGCGCTCCCCACTCGACAGGCCCTGCGCAAGGGTTATCGCGAGCGGCGACTCGCGATCCACCGCGTGCCGGTCGCCGACGTCCACGACGACGGCCGCGTGCGTCACGCTGGCGATGACGCTCTCATACTCGTTGCCTCGCCCGTCGAACAGGATAAGCGGCTCTCCTGCCTTCAAGCGCAACACGCGCGCGACGTGGTGCGCTTGGGCCGAGGGCAGCGCGCAACGTCCGTGCGCCGGAATCGCTTCGGGAAAGTAGATGCGGCTCAACGACTTGGCGTTTTTCACCGGTCAGCGATTATGCCATAGGAGGGAACGCGGGCTTCGGGCTCTTTTGGAGCAGAGGCCGACGTGGCGTGCGGCTAGCCGCCAGCATTCGGTGAGAATAGAATCGCGCAACCTTCACGGAGCGCAATTTGAAGATAGTCATACTCGGTGCAGGACAGGTAGGCTCTTCGGTCGCGGAGAACCTGGTGTCCGAGGCGAACGACATCACCGTCGTCGACACGAATCCCGAACGATTGAAGAGGCTGCAGGACCGGTTGGATCTGCGCACGGTTAGCGGGAACGCCGCGCACCCAGCGACCCTCGCCCAGGCCGGCGCGCGCGATGCCGACATGCTGCTTGCCGTCACGCAGAGCGACGAGATCAACATGGTGGCGTGCAAGCTGGGCGCCACGATGTTCAACATTCCGACCAAGGTCGCGCGCATCCGTTCGGCGGACTACCTCTCGCACCCCGAGATTTTCTCGTCGGAGAATTTCGCGGTGGACCTGCCGATCTGCCCCGAGCAGGTGCTGACCGACTGCATCGCCAAGCTCCTGGAGTTCCCGGAAGCGCTGCAGGTACTCGAATTTGCCGGCGGCAAGGTGAGCCTGGTCGCCGTGCGCGCCTTCCATGGGGGCCCGCTGGTGGGGCACGAGGTGCGGTATCTGCGCCAGCTGATTCCCAACATCGAGACCCGCGTCGCGGCCATTTTTCGCCAGGACAGCCCCATCATCCCGGAGGGCAACACGGTTGTCGAGGCGGGCGACGAAGTGTTCTTCATTGCCGCAACGGAGCACATCCGCGACGTCGTGCGCGAGCTGCGGCGGCGGGACAAACCGGTGAAGCGCGTGATGATCGGCGGGGGCGGCAACATCGGCCGGCGGCTCGCGAAGGCGATCGAAAACCACTACGAAGTGAAGATCATCGAGTACAGCAAGCAGGCGGCCGAGCGCCTCGCGGCGGAGCTCGACAAGACGCTGGTGCTCACGGGGGACGTCACCGACGAGGAGCTCCTGCAGACCGAGAACATCGGCGACATGGACGTGTACTGCGCGCTCACCAACGACGACGAGAACAACATCATGTCGTCGCTCCTCGCGAAGCGCATGGGCGCGCGCAAGGTGATCGCGCTCATCAACCGCGGCTCCTACGTCAACCTCGTGCAGGCGGGACAGATCGACATCGCGATATCGCCGGCGCAGGCGACGATCGGGACGCTCCTTGCGCACGTGCGGCGCGGCGACTGTGTAGCGGTGCACTCGTTGCGGCGCGGCGCGGCGGAGGCGCTCGAGCTCGTCGCCCACGGCGACGAGCTCTCTTCGCGCGTCGTCGGCCGGCGCGTCGAGCAGATCGATCTTCCCAAGGGCGCGACGATCGGCGCGATCGTCCGGCGCCGTCAGCTGCCAGGCGCTGCAGGCGACGGCGAGCGCGATTATGAAGAGGAAGTGATCATCGCCCACCACGATATCGTCATCGAGCCCGAGGATCACGTCATCGTATTCGTCGTCAACAAGCGCATGGTGCCGCGCGTCGAAAAGCTGTTCCAGGTGGACATCGGCTTCTTCTAGGCTCATTTCGAGCGCGCACCAGGCCCATTGACCAACAACAATAAACTTCGGGAATGACCTGGCTCATGCCGGTTTGCCGCGTGCTCGGCATCATCGCCATGGCGATGAGCATGACGCACGTGTTGCCGATTTTCACTTCGCTCGTGTACCGGGACGGCACGACGCCGTATTTCGCGGCCTCGATGGCGCTCAATTTCGCGGCGGGCGGCCTGGCGTGGCTCATCGCACGCGGGCACAAGCGCGAACTCATCCTGCGCCAGGGGATTCTGCTCGTGCTCTTCGTCTGGACCGGCGGCGCGTTGCTCGCGACCGTGCCGTTGCAGCTCGCGATCCCCGGGCTCTCGTTCACCGATGCGTACTTCGAAGCGATCTCGGGTCTCACGGCGACCGGTTCGACCGTCCTCGCCAACCTGGATCGGCTGCCGGCGTCGGTAAATGTGTGGCGCGCCGAACTGCAATGGCTGGGCGGCATGGGCGTCATCGTGCTCGTGGTCGCAATCCTGCCCATGCTGGGCGTCGGTGGACGCCAGATCTCCAAGTCGGAAATCCCGGGGCCGATGAAGGAGGACCAACTGACGCCGCGGCTCACTGAGACCGCGAAGGGGCTGTGGCTCGTTTATGCCGGGCTCACGGCTGCGTGCTTCGTTTCCTATCACGCCGCGGGCATGACGTGGCTCGACGCGCTGATCCACAGTTTCACCACGATTTCGCTGGGCGGCTACTCATCGCACGATGCGAGCTTCGCCTACTTCGACTCGCCACTCATCGAAGCGATCGCGATTCTCTTCATGCTCGCCGGGGGCATCAACTTCGCCACCCATTTCATGGCGTGGCGCCAGCGCAGCTTCGGCCCATACCGGCGCGACACGGAAGTGCATTATTTTCTTCTGGCGGCCGGTATCAGCGTCGCGGGCATCGCGCTGTTCCTGTGGTTTTCCGCGGTGTATCCGGATTTCGCCACGGCATTGCGCTACGCCGCCTTCAACATCGTCTCCTTCGGCACGACGACGGGATATACCACCGCCGAATACCACCTCTGGCCGGTGTTTGCCGCACTCTGGATGCTGTTTCTCGGCACGTTCCTGAGCTGCTCCGGTTCAGCCGGCGGCGGCATCAAGATGATCCGCGCCATCATTCTCTACCGCCAGGTGTATCGCGAGCTGAACCGCCTCGCGCACCCCAGTGCGACGCTGCCGCTCAAGGTGGCGGGCCAGGTAGTGCCCAATCAGATCGTGTTTGCAGTGCTCGCGTTTTTTTTCGTGTGGATCGCGATACTGATCAGCATGACGCTCGCGCTCGGCTGGTCCGGCCTCGACGCGATGACCGCTTTTTCGGCGGTGGTGGCCTCGCTCTCCAACATCGGCCCCGGGCTGCAGGAGGTCGGGCCGAACTCGACCTTTGCCAGCCTGACCGACTTCCAGACCTGGATCTGCAGCGCTGCGATGCTTCTCGGCCGACTCGAGCTTTTCACCGTTCTCGTCGTCTTCACGCCCACCTTCTGGCGCAAGTAGAGCGGCCGCGTTTGAACTTTTCAGCCCCGAGCGACTCACCTTCAATGTCGTTTGTGAAGGTGAGCCCCCCATGTTTACAATAGGGTCGCGAGCCAGGCATGCAAAAAGTGAACCTCACCCAGCACTTCCTGATCGCCATGCCGAACATGGTCGATCCGCACTTTGCCCGGACGCTCACCTTCATCTGCGAACATAACGAACAGGGCGCACTCGGTGTGGTGGTGAACCGTCCCATCGATATGACGCTCGAAGCGCTGCTCGAGCAGATCAACATCCCGCTCGATTCCAGCGCGTTCAAATCGATACCGATTCATTTCGGCGGGCCGGTACAGGTCGATCGCGGCTTCGTTCTGCATACGCCGCTCGGCGAGTGGCAGTCGACGCTCGCGGTCGGATCGGATATCGGGCTCACCACCTCCAAGGACATTCTGCAAGCCGTGGCGCGCGGCGAAGGGCCGCGGCAGATTCTGGTTACGCTCGGCTACGCGGGCTGGGCGCCCGGACAGCTCGAGCACGAGCTTTCGCAGAACGCGTGGCTCACCGTGCAGGCGAAACCCGAGGTGATTTTCGACATGCCATCGGAAGAGCGGCTCCCCGCCGCGATGAGCTTGCTTGGCGTGGACTACGCGAGCCTTTCGGAACAGGCCGGGCACGCGTAACCGCGACCAACGTCGGTGAACAACGCAGACCCGGGGCACAGCCTGTAGACGAATTGGCTGCTCACCGATCAGCGTTTACCGCTCACGAAAGAACCGGCTCGGTCCTCGCATTCGACTTTGGCGAAAAGCGCATCGGGGTCGCGGTAGGCGATCTCGCATTACGCATCGCGCATCCGCTTACGACGCTATGCGCGGAAGACAGCCGCGGCAGGTTCGCAGCGATCGGCGCGCTCATCGAAGAGTGGCGTCCGGTTGCGCTCGTCGTCGGCGTGCCGTTTCCGGAGGACGAGCGGGAACACGAGCTCGCGCGGCTTGCGTGCCGCTTCGCCCGGCGGCTCGAAGGCCGCTACCGCCTTCCGGTCCGGCTCGTGGACGAGCGGCTCACCTCGTACATGGCGGAAGCCGCGCTCCGCGAGCAGGGCGTGCGCCGGAAAGAGATGCGCGCTACGATCGACGCCGCGGCCGCGCAGCATATCCTCCAGGCCTATTTTGAGAGCCTCAACAGCGCAGAGCGCTCCGGGAAGCCCGCCGGCGCTTAAGCCCGGGTGTGGATTGTGGTAGTGTACGCGCCGCGCTACGCACCCAAACCATGCCGGGCAAACCGCTACCTGACGCCGAACAACTCGTCGCGGCGCTTACCGAAAAGATGCGGCCCTCCGTGGGGCCCGATACCGGATTGATCGGCATCCACACGGGCGGCGTGTGGCTTGCAGAACGGCTGCATGACGCGCTCGGCCTCATGGTGCCGTGCGCCACGCTCGATGTCTCGTTCTACCGCGACGACTACGAGCGTATCGGCCTCCACAGAAACGTCAAGGCGTCGACCATTCCGTTCGAAGTCGAAGGCCGCGACCTCATCCTGGTCGACGACGTGCTCTACACCGGGCGCACCATACGCGCGGCAATGAACGAGCTCTTCGACTACGGGCGTCCGGCGAGCATCCGGCTTGCCGCGCTCATCGACCGCGGCGGGCGCGAGCTGCCGATCGCCGCCCAGTTCGTGGGTGCGACGGTCGAGCTCGCGCCGGGCGAAAGCATCGAGTTGACGCGCACCGGAGAGGGTCCCCTCGCACTCGTGCTCCATGAGGGGGAGCCCTGATGTGGCTCGATCCCCGCAACCCGCAACTCAACCGGAACGGCGAGCTCCACCACCTGCTTTCGATTGAAGGGCTGCCCGCGGAAATCCTGTGGCAGATTCTCGATACCGCGCAGTCGTTCGTCGGCGTGACCCAGCGCGAAGTGAAGAAAGTGCCGCTCTTGCGCGGCAAGGCGGTCTTCAATCTCTTTTTCGAGCCCAGCACGCGCACGCGCACCACGTTCGAGATCGCCGCGAAGCGGCTCTCCGCCGACGTCATCAATCTCGCCATCAACGTCTCCTCCCAGAGCAAGGGCGAGACCGTGCTCGACACGGTGGCCAATCTCTCCGCGATGCAGGCCGACATGTTCGTCGTACGCCATGCCGCAAGCGGCGCGCCGTACTTGATCGCGCGCCACGTCGGCCCCGACATCCACGTGATCAACGCCGGAGACGGACGGCACGCCCATCCCACCCAGGGGCTGCTCGACATGTTCACGATCCGCCATTACAAAAAGGATTTTTCGGCGATGCGCGTGGCGATCGTGGGCGATATCCTGCACTCGCGTGTCGCGCGCTCCCAGATCCATGCGCTGACGACCCTGGGCTGCCCGGAAATCCGCGTGATCGGACCGAAGACGCTGCTTCCGAATAATGTCGAGAACCTGGGGGTGCACGTCTACCATGACATGCGCGAGGGGCTCAGGGACGTCGACGTCGTCATGATGCTGCGCCTGCAGAACGAGCGCATGGAAGGGCCGCTGCTCCCGTCCGCGCAGGAGTTCTATAAGTATTACGGACTCACCGAAGAGAAGCTGGCCGCGGCCAAGCCCGATGCGATCGTGCTGCACCCCGGGCCGATGAACCGCGGCGTCGAGATCGACTCGAGCGTGGCCGACGGCAGGCAATCGGTAATCCTTCCGCAGGTCACGTTCGGCATCGCGATCAGGATGGCCGTGATGAGCATACTCGCCGGAAACTGACCGATGCGGCTGCATATCAGGAACGGGCGCTTCGTCGATCCCCTGAGCGGCATCGATGCGATCAAGGACGTGTTCGTCGAGGACGGGCGCATCGCAGCGATCGGCGCCATGCCGGCACGCTTCCAGGCGAACCGCACGCTCGACGCCACCGGGCTCGTCGTCTGTCCGGGGCTCGTCGATCTCTCGGCGCGCCTGCGGGAACCGGGTTTCGAATACATGGCGACCCTCGAGTCCGAGATGGAAGCCGCTATCGCCGGCGGCGTCCGGAGG
>CAMPGR010000158.1 GCA_946885605.1 uncultured Pseudomonadota bacterium | reverse complement strand
CGAAACCCGTCACTCTCAAGGCGATGGTGCGGGTGTGCGCCGACCTGGCGCGCCAGGACGCGGAGCCCGCGGAAGGGCGCATCAAGCGCTGGGAAGAGCGGCTTGCGCCGTGGAGCGACATGGTGCGCTCATTCCGGGTCGAGGGGTTCTACGAGCGCTTCCCGGCGAAAGGCCAGATCGAACGCGTGGCGCGCATCCACCGGGAGCTTGCGAAGGCTGCGGGTGTCGAAACCCGCAGCGCGAAGAACAACGCCGGCTGAGACTACCGGGCGGCCGTCACCATGATTTCGACGCGGATCTCGGGCGTCCCGAGCCGCGCTTCCACGCACGCGCGCGCCGGCTTGTTGTCGGGATCGACCCACGCCTGCCACGCCGCATCCATCTCGGCCTTCTCCTTCATGTCGGCGACCCAGACATTCGCCGACAGGATCTTCGATTTCGAGGTCCCGGCCTCCGCGAGGTAGCCGTCGATCTTTTTCAGGATCTCTTCCGTTTGCGCTCGGCAGGAAGCGGACTTGTTGTCGGCGGTCGTGCCCGCGACAAAAACCAGATTGCCGTATTCCACGACGCGCGAGAGGCTGGGCCCGGGATGCCTGCGGATGATTTCAGTCATGTTTGTTCTCCAGATTGGATGCGACAGGTGGATGAGCGGACGAAAACCGCCGGGCCCGAAGCTACAGCCACGCGCGGCAAGCGTCAACTCTCGCCGCGCAAACTGCAAGACGCTACACTCGCGTTCCGGCCGGTGTAACGGAGCGAGCATGGCAAGAGAGGATGTGCAGTCGGGCAGTCCGGAGCTCAACGAAGGTGCGGCGCTGCCATTGCACGGCATCCGCGTTCTTGAATTCGCGCACATGGTGATGGGCCCGACCTGCGGGCTCATCCTGGCCGATCTCGGCGCCGAAGTGATCAAGATCGAGCCGCCCGATGGCGATCACACGCGCAAGCTCACCGCGTCCGGCGCCGGTTTCTTTCCGACGTACAACCGCAACAAGAAAAGCATCGCGGTGGATCTGAAGTCGGACGCCGGCCGCGCAATCGTGCACAAGCTTATTGCGACTGCGGATGTGATATCGGAAAACTTCCGGCCCGGCGCGATGGAAAAACTCGGATTCGGGTATGCCGCGGTGAAGAAGTTCAGGCCGGAGATCATTTACTGCTCGCACAAAGGCTTTCTCCCCGGGCCGTACGATCACCGCACCGCGCTCGACGAGGTGGCGCAGATGATGGGTGGTCTCGCGTACATGACGGGCGGGCGCTACGGGCCGCTTCGCGCCGGGGCATCGGTCAACGACGTGATGGGCGGCATGTTCGGTGCGATCGCGGTGCTCGCCGCGCTCTACCAGCGCCGCCACACGAAGCGCGGACAGGAGGTGAAGAGCGCGCTCTTCGAGAACAACGTCTTCCTCGTGGCGCAGCACATGATGGAAGGCCGCATGACCCGCAAGCCTGCGACGCCCATGCCCGACCGCATTCGCGCGTGGGCGGTCTATGACACCTTTCAGACGTCCGATGGCGAGCGGGTTTTCGTTGGTGTGGTGACCGATACGCAGTGGAAGGTCTTCTGCGAATCGTTCGGGTTGCCGGAACTCCTGGCCGATCCCTCTCTCAAGACCAATCCGCAGCGCGTCGAAGCGCGCTCGCGCATCATCCCGATCGTCGCGGACATTTTCGCGGGTATGAGCAAGCGTGAGGTGATGGAACGCTGCGAGGCGCTGGGCCTTCCATTCGCGCCGATTGCTAGGCCGGAAGACCTGTTCGACGATCCGCATCTCAAGGCTTCCGGCGGGCTTACGCGCATCACGCTGCCCAACGGCGAGCAGGCGGACGTGCCCACCCTGCCGCTCGAGATGGACGGCCGGCGCTTCGGCACCCGGCTCGATTTGCCGAGCATCGGTTCGCACACCCGCGAGCTCCTCGCAGAGCTCGGCTATGGCAGCGACGCGATCGGCGAGCTCGTCGGGCGGGGCGTCGTCGCTGCGCCGCGTTAACCGTTTCCATGCAAGTCACGGCCGCAAAGCTGCAACAGCTCGCTGCTTCCGCGCTGCGCTCCGCCGGCGCCTCGGCGTCGATGGCCGAGACCGCCGCGCGTTGCCTCGTCGAGGCGGACCAGCAGGGGCTGGGGACGCACGGCGTCGCACGTGTGCCGACTTACTGCGCGCATCTCCGATCGGGGCGCGTGAAGGGCACTGCCACGCCCGTCATTGCGCGTGAGCATGCCGCAACCTGCCTCATCGATGCCGGTAACGGTCTCGCATTCGAAGCTTGTGTGCGCGCCGTCGAAGAGGTCGAGCGCCGGGCGAAGGCGTGCGGTGTCGGAGCGGCCGCGGTGACGAACAGCCACCATTGCGGTGCGCTCGGCATCCTGCTGGAGCCGCTCGCCGCGGCGGGTATGGCGGGTATCGCGTTCAGCAATGCGCCGGCCGCCATCATTCCGTGGGGCGGAAAGCGCCCGGTGCTCGGAACGAACCCGGTCGCGGCGATTTTCCCGCGCCGCGCCGCGCCTCCGCTCGTGATCGACCTGTCCCTCACGCAGGTCACCCGCGGCCAGATCATGCTGCTCGCAAATGCGGGAAAGCCCATTCCCGAAGGTTGGGGCATGGATGCCGAGGGCAGGCCGACCACCGATCCGCAGAAAATCCTTCACGGCGGGAGTCTCTACGCCGTGGGTGGACTCAAGGGCACGATGCTCGCGCTGGCGGTCGAGATCCTCTGCTGCGCGTTGACCGGCGCGGCGCTTTCGAGCGAGATGGAATCGCTGCATCTCGCCTCGGGTGCGCCGATGCGTATCGGGCAGCTGTTTCTCGCTTTCGACCCCGCGACGCTCGCGGGCAGCGCAGTCTATGCCGAGCGCATGGAGGCGCTGGTCGCCGCGATGCTCGCGGAGGAGTCCGTTCGTTTGCCTGGCGTGCGTCGCGACGACGCGCGCGCCAAAGCGCTGCGCGAAGGAATCGCGTTGGAGGACGCGCTGTATCGCGAGCTCGAGGCGCTCGCAGCAAGATCGGCGGGTTGTTGATCCTGGTGCAAATGGCTGGTAGGCGCCTGCACCACGAATCGCCCCTCGCCCGCAGCGCGGGAGAGGGGCGGGGGTGAGGGCTCGTTAAAGGGTGCCGAAGATCGCGTAGCGGCCGATGTAGAACGCGCCGGCAGCCATGAGCACGAACATGACTACGGCGGGGATGCGCTTGTTGTAAGAGCCCTTGACCACATGCCGATCATGCCACCAGACGAATGCGAAGACGGCAATGCTCGCTACGATGAGGGACGTCGTGACGTTCGTGAAGATGATGGGCGCCAGGTACTCCCATGCGGCATCCAACCAGCCGCCCGCGCGCAGCGCGCTGTGAAAAAGACCCGCCAGCCCGGCGATCACCAGCGCGACGATGACGAACGATTCCAGGAAGGCGTAGAACTGCTTCAAACAGTGCCTCGCATATGCCTGCGCGGAGCGATCCTTGGGCATTGAACTGCTGCGCATTGTAGCAGCGTGGCTGCGCCCGCGCTGCAAACCATGGCACAGAGGCGTCCCAGAAAGGGACGCCCGGGTCGCGCCCGCGGCACCGGCGCTGCGCTAAAATGTCCGTCCGGCCGATCCGGTCCACATGCTGCGGCTCGCGCCCCTTATCTCTTGAAAATCCTTGCGCTCGAAACCTCCACGGATTTTTGCTCGGTCGCGTTATGGCGCGATGGCGAGCTCGACGGGATCGAGCAGCATGTCGGGCAATCCCATTCAGAGCGCCTGCTCGCGATGGTCTCCGAACTGCTCGCGCGCCACGGGCTCGAGATCGCGGCGCTCGACGCGCTCGCTTTCGGCGAAGGTCCGGGCGCATTCACCGGGCTTCGCATCGCGTGCGGCGTGACCCAGGGGCTTGCGTTTGCGGCCGGGATGCCGGTGGTGGGCGTGGGGACCTTGATGGCGATGGCCGAATTTGCCGGGGCGCAGCGGGTCGTCTGTTGTATCGATGCGCGGATGCACGAGATCTACCATGCCGCCTACGAGCGAAGTGCCGGGGGCTGGAACACCGTGCAGGCTCCCGGCGTATATCCGCCATCCGCCGCACCGCTTCCGCCGGACGGTGAGTGGCTCGGTTGCGGCAATGGATTCGCAGTGTACCGCGACACGCTCATGCCGCGATTCGAAGGCCGCGTGGCGAAGGTCGATGTGACGGTTCATGCGCGCGCACACGAGATCGCGCGTCTCGCTGTTTCGCGCCTGGAACGCGGTGAGGGACGGGACGCGGCAGGCGCGGTGCCGCTCTATGTACGGGACAAGGTCGCACTGAAGACGCACGAACGATGAGTGCCCAGCTCGACATACTTCCGCTCTATCGCCGCATGGCGGCGCGTGACCTCGACGACGTCATGGCGATCGAGAGCCGCGTGTACACCCACCCGTGGACGCGCGGCAACTTCATGGATTCGATGACCGCCGGTCATCATTGCTGGATCGCCAACGTGAGCGGCACGGTGGTGGGTTACAGCGTCGCCGCCATCGGCGCCGGTGAAGCGCATCTGCTCAACCTGAGCATCGCGGCGGAGTGGCAGGGGCGCAGTCTCGGCGCCGAGCTCCTGCGCTTCATGCTGAAGCTCATCAGGGACTACGCCGCGGCGCGCG
The DNA here is from genome assembly GCA_946885605.1 of uncultured Pseudomonadota bacterium. The sequence continues at coordinate 3,017 of CAMPGR010000158.1, read as the reverse complement.
TGTTTCTGGAGGTGCGTCCCTCGAACACCGCCGCACGCGCGCTCTACCGCCGGGCGGGATTCAGCGAGATCGGCACGCGCCGCGGCTACTATCCGGCGCAGAATGGCCGCGAGGATGCGCTTGTCCTGGAGCTTGTGCTGAGATGAGCCGGCGCGATGATATGCTGAAGGAGATGGGGCTGTGGCCGGTATGGAGCCTCCGCGAGCGGGGCGCCGCGCATACGCCAGAGCAGGAGCACGCGGGTTCGGAATCCATAAAGGAAACCGCAGCGCCGCACGCGCGAGCCAAAGGGCATGAAGCGACACAGCCAATCGCTCGTGCCGAGGCGTCTCCTGCCGTCGCGAGTGATCGCCGCGCCCGCATCATGCACATGGATTGGCCCGAGCTCAAGGCCTGCGTGGCAAGCTGCGTCGCATGCCCGCTGCATGAGAGGCGAACGAAAACGGTACTCGGCGTAGGGGATGAGAAAGCCGACTGGCTGTTCGTGGGCGAAGGCCCCGGCGCCGAAGAGGACGCGCAAGGCGAGCCCTTCGTCGGGCAGGCCGGAAAACTCCTTGACAACATGCTCGCGGCGATCAAATTGAAGCGCGGGCGCAACGTCTACATTGCCAACGTCGTGAAGTGCCGCCCGCCCGGCAACCGCAATCCCACGCCTGAAGAAGCGCTCGCCTGCGAGCCGCATCTGCACCGCCAGATCGAGCTGATACGGCCCAAGCTCATCGTGGCGCTCGGGCGGGTTGCCGCCGTCAACCTGCTCGCGCGCGAAGCGAGCATCGCGAGCCTCCGTGGCAAAGTACACGAGTATCGCAGCACGCCGCTCATCGTCACCTATCATCCGGCGTATCTCCTGTGCAATCTCACCGACAAGGCGAAGGCGTGGGCCGATCTGCGTTTTGCGGTCGCCACCATGAAGGACTTGCAAAACCGCGCCAGCGCCTCAACGTAGCGGTAGTCTTCGACGCAACGCTTGCAACATTGAACCGGGAGTTCACAATGGGAAAGCGCATTGCTGCACTGGTCGCATTGGCTGCTACGCTGCTCCTTTCGGGCTGCGGCTACAACAGGTTGCAAGCCGCCGACGAGCAGGTCAAGGCGGCGTGGGCGGAAGTGCTGAACCAGTATCAGAGGCGCGCCGATCTCGTGCCGAACCTCGTGGAAACGGTAAAAGCGTTCGCCGCGCAGGAGCAGCAGGTGCTCTTGAGCGTCACCGAAGCGCGGGCGAGAGCAACCTCGATTCAGGCGACGCCCGACCTGATCAACGACCCGAAGGCTTTCGCCCAGTTCCAGCAGGCGCAGGCGGAGCTTTCGTCCGCGCTGTCACGGTTGATGGTCGTCGTGGAGCGCTATCCGGAGCTCAAGTCCGACGCCAACTTCCGCGATCTCCAGGCGCAGCTCGAAGGCACCGAGAACCGGATCGCGGTGGCGCGCATGCGCTACATCAAGGCGGTGCAGGAATACAACACACTCGTGCGCTCGTTCCCGACGAACATCACTGCCATGCTGTTCGGCTTCGAGCCGAGGCAGCAGTTCACGGTGGAGGACGAGCTGGCCATCTCGAAGCCGCCTAAGGTGGACTTCGGCAAACCGGCCCCCGCGCAGAAATAGGCCATCGTGGAAAAGCGGGTACGGCGGCTGCTGGCCGCGCTGACCGTTCTTTTTCTGTGGGGCATCGCCTGGTCGCTGCACGCGGAAGTTCCGGTGCCGTCGTTGAAGGCGCGCGTCACCGATCTGACCGGTACGCTCACTCCCGAGCAGCGCGCCGCCCTCGAAGAACGTCTCGCGGCTTTCGAGGCGAGGAAGGGCAGCCAGATCGCCGTGCTTATCGTTCCGACGACTCAACCCGAAACGATCGAGCAGTATGCCATTCGCGTCGCCGAGCAGTGGAAGCTCGGCCGTAAAGGCATCGACGACGGCGTGCTTCTTCTCGTCGCGCTGAAAGACCGTGCGGTGCGCATCGAAGTCGGCTATGGACTCGAGGGGGTGCTGCCCGACGCGATCGCCAACCGCATCATCGAGGAGTACATCATCCCGCGATTCAAGCAGGGCGATATCGCCGGCGGCATCATGGCGGGGGTCGAGCGCATCATGCGCGTCATCGAAGGCGAGCCGTTGCCGCCGCCAAAGAAGCAGCGCGAGACCGGCGGCTCCGGCTGGGAAACTCTCCTCATCATCGGCTTCTTCCTCGTCTTCGTGGTCGGCGGCGTGCTGCGCGCCGTGCTCGGGCGGGTCGCCGGGTCGGGCGTCATCGGCGCCATCGCGGGATTGATCGCGTGGGTGGTGGTCGGCAGCTTCGTCGCGGCGGCCATCATCGCGGTCGTGCTCTTCGTGCTGAGCCTCTTCGGCGGTATGGCCGGGCCGGGTTATCGCGGACGTCACGGTGGCTGGTACCCTGGCGGCGGCTGGTCCGGTGGCGGCGGGTTCGGCGGCGGTGGATTCAGTGGCGGTGGCGGCGGCTTTGGCGGCGGCGGCGCGTCGGGCAGGTGGTGAGCGATGGATCTCGCGCGCATCTTCAGGCATCTCATCGCCCCGCAGTGGGTGGTGCGGCGCGCATTCCCGCCGTCCGTGCTTGCGCGGGTCGAAGCCGCGATTGCCGCCTCCGAAGCCTCTCACCGCGGCGAATTGTGCTTCGTCGTCGACGGCAGCCTCGATCTGCTGCCGCTCATCAAAGGGCTCACCCCGCGCGAGCGCGCGCTTCAGGTCTTTTCCGAAATGCGCGTGTGGGACACCGAAGAGAACACCGGCGTGCTGATCTACGTACAGCACATCGATCGCGACATCGAGATCGTCGCCGATCGCGGGATGAGCGCGCGCGTCCCGCAATCGGAGTGGGACATGGTGTGCCAGCGCATGGAAGAAGCGTTCCAGGTCGGCCGTTACGAGCACGGCCTGCTGACTGGCATCGAGCGCGTGACGGCGCTGCTCACCCGGCATTTCCCGGCGCGCGCCGTGAATCCGGACGAATTGCCCGACAAGCCGCGTATGCTGTAATCGCTGACCCCCACCCCCATCCCAACCTT
>CAMPGR010000157.1 GCA_946885605.1 uncultured Pseudomonadota bacterium | reverse complement strand
ACGGCGCCATCTCGTAGCCCGGCACGCCGGCCTCCGCGATGGTCGGTATGCCCGGCAGCGTCTTGCTCGGCTTCGCGGAAGACACCCCAAGCGGCCGCAGCTTGCCGTTTTTGATATGGGAGATGACCGTGGAAATCGTGGCGAGCGATGCCTGCGTCTCGCCCGACACGAGCGCCGTGACCTGCGGCACGCCGCCCTTGTACGGAACGTGCGTGATGTTGATCCCCGCCATGGAAACGAAGAGCGCCATCGAAAGATGCGGAGCACTGCCGTTGCCGGACGAGGAATAGAGGATCTGCCCAGGGCGCGATTTCGCCAGCGCGATGAATTCGCGCACGGACTTCACCGGCAGCGACGGATGGACAGTGAGCACGCCGGGCTGCGCGCTCAAGAGCGCCACGGCGGCAAAATCCTTCACCACGTCATACGGCAGTTTCCTGTAGAGCGTGCCGTTGCCGAGGTGCGTCGTCGAATGCACCATCAGCGTATAGCCGTCGGGCGGCGCCTTGGCCACGAGTTCGGCACCAATCGAGCCCGCGGCGCCCGCGCGATTGTCCACCACGAACTGCTGCCCCATGGTTTGCGAGAGCTTCTGCAGGACGAGTCTGCCAACGACATCGTTGGAGCCGCCCGGCGGCCATGGAATCACGACGCGCACCGGCTTCGCCGGATACGCCTGCGCCCATGCTGCGTGCGCTCCGAATACGGAAGCCACAACCACTGCGCTGATAAACATAAACCGCTTCATCGCTTTCCCCCTCTCCTTGATTGTGAATCGTGCGCGAAAGTGCGGATTATCGGCGAAAAGCGCGCAGCGGTTCAACGCGCGCACGCGAAAGACGCCGTGCGGCGCGGCACTTCGTTCGATCAATGAAGAAGTCTCAGCGATGCTGCGCGCGAGCGCGCGAGAGGAGCTTTCCCGCGGTGACCGGCATGTTCTCTTTCATCCAGAGCACGGTCGCCTCGGCATCCGGCATGTCGGTCGGCAGCCGGCGCGCACGCGCGAGCAGGTGCAGCAATACGGCTATGCGCGGGCCCACGAGCGACTCCGCCGCGCGGTTCACGCTTTCCTCCAGCTCCTCGTAATCACGTGCAGGAATGAGATGCGAGTGCATGCCGCACACCTCCTGCAGCGCGCTGTCTTCGGCGAGGCCGTCGATCCGATAGGCGCAGCACAGGGAGAGGTCCTGCACCTTGAGCAGATGGCTCCACAGTACCTCGAGACGAAGCGCCGCCCCCCGCTCACCGCGCTGCCAGAGCAGATTGACCATCTCGCAGAACGCCCGCACCTTGCCGTACTTGCGCCGCGTAAAATTGATGGCCGTGCCGATGACATCCTGGAAGCGCTTCCAGTCCGGCATGCCATCCACCATGAGCGTCGACAACGCGCTGCGAGCGTCCATCACGGCGAGCTGGCCGCGCTGCTCCGCGTCGTGGAGAGAGATGTTGCGCTCGGCGAGCTTGCTCACACACGCATCCCAATGCCGGGCGCTGATGAATAGCACAACGCCCTCGCCTTCCGCGAGGCCAGCGCATACGAAATGGGTGAGCGCCTCGGTGAGGAAGTCTTCGTCCTGGTACAGATGCGCGATGTGATCCCCTTCCCGGGGCCTCGCGAGCACCGGCTGCCAGGATTTCACGGCCTTCCTTCCTGCAGCGCCATGAGAACGGCATCCGCCTCCGCCGCATCCGGGGCGGAGACGCGGTGCCACCAGCCCTCGCCTTTCACCAGCACGCGGTCGTGGCTCTCCCGCACGCCGGCCAGATCGCGTGCGCCGTATTCGAGCAGCGGGTACGCGCAAACCGCCTTGATCCCCAGGCCCGGTGCCGCGGCATCGATCTCGCGCTCGTATTCGACGACACGGTTCCAGTTCTTGCGGTCGATGCGCGGCATCTGCGCGGCACAGCGCAAGCCGCGAAATCCCGCCCGCACCGCTTCCTGGGCTTTGCGCGCCCAGTTATCGATCACGATCCCCGCCGGCTTGAGCTCACCGATTTCGTCGAGATACCACTGCGCGTGATCGAGGCACTCCATGGCGCACGCGTGGACGTCGAAGCGCGGAACCGACGCTGCGAGCGCGGCGCGCAAGGCCTGGACAGACGCCGCATCCGGCGCGACCCACATGCAATATTCCCCGCTCCCGAGCCCCTGCTCGAAATACGCGGTGAGAAGCTCGAGCAGGTCCGACCGCGCGCGGTAGAAATGGCACGCATGGGAACCCCAGTCGAAGTCGATCAGGCCCTCGATTTGGCAGGGCAGCCCGATGATTCCTCTATCGATGAGGTAGATGAGCGCTTCTGCGAGCGCGTCGGGATCGAGGCCGTCCAGCCGCATCCCGCCGAGACGGACGGGCAGCAGGCGCGCCAGCATCTCGAGCTCATGCGCTTCCCGGGGGATCCCCAGGCAGGCGAGCTTGTGTCGCAGGATTTCTCGCGGGCAGGTCTTAGTTTCCATCGATGCGCGCCACGCAGCCGGTCACGTTGGCGCATCCTAAACCACCCTTCGGGGAGTGTAAACGTTTTTTACTTTTAATCAATAGCTTATGTAGACATTTTGCGACACCTTGTCAAGTTTCGATGACAAGCCCCTATGGTATAGCACGTTAATCCCAGCTGCCCGGGCTCAGTCCACCTTGGCGCCGCTGATCTTCACCACCTTTTCGTACTTGTCGTAGTCGGACTTGAGGCGCTGCGCGAACTGCTCCGGCGTCATGTGCATCGGGTCGAGCGTCTGCGCCGAAAGTTTCTCCGCCACGCCCGCGTCGGCCAGCGCTTTCCCTATCAGGCCGTTCAGCGTATCGACGATCGCTTTCGGGGTGCCGGCCGGCACAAAGCAGCCGACCCATGCCGTGAATTCGTAGCCCGGCACGAATTCCGCGATGGCCGGGACATCCGGATACGCCTTGGTGCGTTTCTCCGAGCTTACGCCGAGCGGACGTACGCGCTTTGCCTTCAAGTTCGCAGTCAGGGAGCCGATCGTCGCAAGAACGGCCTGGACCTCTCCGGAAGCAATGGCCACGTTCACCGGGCCGCCCCCCTTGTAAGGTACATGGACCATTTTGAGATTCGCCATGGAGGCCATCAGCGCCATCGAGAGATGCACGTAACTGCCGTTGCCGGCGGAGCCGTAAACGATTTCGCCGGGGCGTTTCTTCGCGAGCGCGATGAACTCCTTGCCGTTCCTGACCGGCATCGACGGATGCACGACGAGCATCCCGACCTGTCGCGCCATGGGCGTCACGCCGATGAAGTCCTTCAGAACGTTATAGGGCAGTTTCTTGTAGAGGTGCGCGTTCGCGACGTGCGTCGTCGACTGCACCATGACGGTATAGCCGTCCGGCGGGCTTTTCACGACGATTTCCGAGCCGATGGTGCCGGCCGCGCCGCCGCGATTGTCAATCACGAACTGCTGTCCCGCGAGCTCCGAAACCTTCTGGAATACCAGGCGGCCGACCACATCGTTCGATCCGCCCGGCGGGAACACGATGACCACGCGCACCGGCTTGGATGGATAAGCCTGCGCAAGCGCGAGGATGGGAGCTGAAAGTGCGGCGAGTACGACGGGCAGTACGATGCGGCAACGCAGCTTCATGATGACCTCCTCCAGGTTGGATGCCTGCTGTGATTTTTTTGGCATTATCCTCGAAACAAGCAACGCCGTTCAATGCGCGGCTGCAGCTCCGGCCGGGCAACGCTATAATCCTCTTCATTATTAACGGCTTTCGCGCGCGCCCCGCTTCGCGGCGCGTCGCATATACGCGGAGACACGACGCAATGCCGCTTCCCCTGGAAGGCGTGAAGGTGGTGGACCTGACGAGCGTCATGGCCGGCCCTTACTGCTGCATGGTGCTCGGAGACATGGGCGCGGAAGTGCTCAAGATCGAGAATTTTCCGGAAGGCGACTCCGCGCGGCGCTTCGACCCCAAGGTGAACGGCGAGTCGTACTGCTTCGCGGTCCTCAATCGCAACAAGAAGAGCGTTGCGCTCAACATGAAGGACCCGCGCGGCAAGGAAGCCTTCATGAAGCTCGCGGCCAAAGCGGACATCATTACGGAAAACTTTCGCCCCGGCGTCGTGCGCAAGCTCGGCATCGACTACGAGGCGATCAGCAGGATAAACCCGGCTGTCATCTACGCATCGATGTCGGGTTTCGGCCAGACCGGCCCCTACGGCCGCAAGGGCGGTTTCGACATCGTGGCGCAAGGCATGTCGGGCATCATGATGATGACGGGCTACCCCGGCGGCCGCCCCGCCAAAGTCGGGATCGCGATGAACGACATCGCAAGCGGCGTGACCGCGCTCTATGCGATTCTCGGCGCCTACATCAGCCGGTTGAAATCCGGCAAGGGCCAGTACCTGGAGACCTCGCTCCTCGAAGCGGGTCTTGCGTGGACGCACTGGGAATCGGGCGCGTATTTCGGGTCTGAAGAGCTGCCTGTAGCCACCGGCACGCGGCACCGTCGTTCGACGCCGTACCAGGCGTACAAGACGCAGGACGGCTACGTCACCGTCGGCGCGAACAACAACAAGCTGTGGCACAACTTCTGCACCATGGTGTGCGGCAAGCCGGAATGGCTCACCGATCCGCGGTTCATCGATCTCTCGTCGCGGCTCGAGCACATCGACGAGCTGGAACGCGAGATCGAGTCGGTGTTCGCCACACAGCCCACGGCGTACTGGGTCGAAAAGCTCGACGCCGCTCAAGTGCCGGGTGGTCCCGTCTACAGTTACGATCAGATACTGAACGATCCGCACATCAAGGCGCGCAACATGGTGGTCGAGATCGACCATCCGAAGATCGGGCGCATGAAATCGCTCGGATTGCCGGTGAAGTCGAGCGGCGAGCTGCTCGCAATTCGACGCGCGGCGCCGTGGCTAGGGCAGCACACCGCGGAAGCGCTGCGCGCGGCCGGTTATGCCGACCGGGAAATCAACGCGTTGTTCGACGCAGGCGTGATTTACGACAAGTATCGGGAAAAGGCGACGGCTTCGGCGTGAGCAAAAGAACAAGATCGCTCACGTGGCGGATGGCGCTCGTTTGCCTCGTGCTTGGATCAGGGGGGTGTGAGCCGATCACGCTGACCGCCATGGGCGTTGGCGCGGCGGCCGGGGTGCAGCACACGCTGACGGGCATCGCCTACCGGACGTTCTCCGTGCCGCTGCCGCGCGTGCGCGCGGCGGTGCTCACGGCGTTCCACCGGATGGGCATCAAGGTCGGCGGGAAGGAAGGCATGGAAAACGGCGAGCGTCTGACGGCGCGCGCTTCGGACCGCGAGATCGAGGTGGAGCTCGAGGCGATCACGCCGAAGACGACGCGCATGCGTTCGACGGCGAAGAACGGCATTTTTCGCGATGCCGCCACGGCGACTGAAATCATCCTCCAGACCGAGCGCGTGCTCGGTGGGACCTGAGCGTTGCATGGCTTCACGAAAAGGAGGTGTCACGTGAAAGGCTGCACGACTTTGAGCAGGGCCATTCTGTTGTTAGGCGGAGCACTTGCCGCCGTTTCGTCGAGCGTTATCGCAGCGGAAAGCGGCGACACCGCGCTCGCGACCCAGACGCAGCAGATGGAGGCGTTGGCAACTCCCCGCGGTGAAGGCGCGGTGTCCGGAAAAATCAGCTCGGATTTCAGCGCGTTCGCAGGCTCGCGTGAGAATTCGGATGCTCTTGTCACCGGGCTTCGCAACGGCACCTCGATCACGCTCACGTCGATCGATGCCAAGGGCGCGACCACATCCGCCACGTTCACGCCGCCCACCGGAAAGATGGGATACGGCAACGTTTACACGTCGCTCGCTCTGGCAAAGCAGCAGCTCGCCCGCGCCGGCATCACCGACCCCACTGCAGCACAGATCGAAGCAGCGCTGACGGGTGGCACCGTGACGGCGCCGAACGGACAGACGACCACGATGACCGGTGTGCTCGAACTCCGGGCACAGGGCATGGGATGGGGCCAGATCGCGCACCAGTACGGCTATAAGCTGGGGCCCGTCATCAGCGGCATGAAATCCTCAAACGCCAGCTTGAGCGCCTCACGCGCGCCAACCTCGGGCTCCGTGACGACGGCCACCAGCGGCCGCAGCAATTCGGGCGTCGTGACAGCGGGCGGCACCACCGGCGGTAGCCACGGCCAAGGGCATGCCTACGGCCGGGGCATCGTCACCGGCTCCGGCACCGGTGTCGCGGGTGCGCACGGCAACGGCCACGGTAACGCCTATGGTCGCGGCATCGTCACGGGCGGTGGAACAATGGGCGCCCAGGCGGGAGCGAAATCCGCCGGGCATGGCAAGGCGCTCGGGAAAGGCAATTAGCCCGCTGAAGGCCCCACGGAGGCGGAAGGAAGCGGAGTGGAGTCCGGCGCGCCCTCCTCGTCCATCACGCCTTCCACCACGCATTCGCGCTTGCCGCGCTTGACGGTCACGCTGCCGCGCAGCTTCCCTTCCATTCCGCAGTAGAACATGCGGTCCACGTCCCGGAAGAGGAACTGGACCTGCGCGCGCGCGTGCTCGATGAGAAACGTCCCGTTCTCGGTGGTGACGGTCGTGTGGCTGCCGTAGTCCTTCCACTTGCTGTAGGCGTCGCCGCGCACCACGTGCACCGAGCACGTACGCGGCTTCCATTTGCTGTAATACGCGAAGCTGTCCACTGCCCCGCCCTTCAGCTCCACGGCGATGCGCGCGTGCCGGTCTTCGTTACCCAGCATGCAGGTGAGACGCTCGACTTTCTTGGGCGCCGCCCGCTTCTTGTGTTTTTTTTCCGCAGCGATAGCCGTAGTCGCTCCCGCCATGAGCGCCGCCGCACAGCATGCCGCGAGCCATCGGTGGATCGTGCGATGTGCCACTTTCCGCTTGCCTCCCTCGCGCGCAGAGCATGCTCGCGCATCCACATCTGCACAGAACGCCACGCGCCTGCGCGGTTGGTGTTTGACTGTCGGACTTCGGGGAATTCTCCCCCGCGAACCACGTTATTTTTTCGCGGCGATTATAGCAAACAGCGCAAGCCGCCAACGCGGTTTTCGCGTCTTGCGTGTGACTTATTTCGCTTCCAGGATTACGCTTGCGCGCGCCGCGCGCTTGCCGGCGCGGCCGTCGCTCCGTAGCATGGCGACGATATGAGCGAGTACCGCCTGATTCAGGTTTCCGATCTCCATCTCGGCGCGGGCGACGCGCACCATCACGACAACTGGCAGCTCGTGGCAGCGTGGATCGAGCGCGAGAAGCCGGATGTCGTCGTCGTGAATGGCGATCTCGTGATGGAGGACCCGGACGTGGAGGCGGACCATGCGTTTGCGCGCGGTGAGCTCGGGAAGCTGAGCTCGCCCTACCGCTGTCTCCCGGGCAACCACGACATCGGCGACAACGTGCTCTTCGGCAAGATGCCGCAGCGCGTCAACGACGAGCGGCGCGCGCGCTTCGCGCGCCACTTCGGCGAGGAGCGCTGGGCCTTCGAGGCGGGCGGCTGGGGATTCGTCGGAGTCAACGCCCAACTCTTCGGTAGCGGCGGCGCGCGCGCAGAAGAAGAGCAGTGGCGCTGGATCGAGGAGAGCCTCCCGTCTTTCTCAGGCAGGCCGGTTGCGCTCTTCCTGCACAAGCCGCTCTTTCTCGACCATCCCGACGAAGCGGATCACGATGATCCCATCCTGCGTCAGTCCTGCCTCGACCGCGCGAGCCGCGCGCGCCTGCTCGCGCTGTCGAGGCAGGACTGACGCAGGATGGGAT
>CAMPGR010000156.1 GCA_946885605.1 uncultured Pseudomonadota bacterium | reverse complement strand
TCGGGCAGGAAATGCGCAACTTCCCGCGGGGCGTGCGGGCGCGAAATATCGACGATGCGCAGTCCATGCGCGAACCATGCAACCGGAATTTCGGTTCCGGTCACTTTTTCGCACGGCTGATGGCAACCGGTCATGTAAGGCTGCTCTTCCGGTGGAATGCCGTCCAGCTGAAAAGTCGCGATCGGCATCGGATGCGCTTCGTCGGTGATGTCCACGATCCACAGGAAAGCCGAAGGATACGGCGGACAATCTTCGAGACGCACGACGTCTTCGTCGGACACCACCATGAAATCGCGGTTATCGATCTTGAATGGGATGCGCAGGCACGTGTGCGTGGGCCATGGGAACGGCGGGCTCCAGTCGAGATGAGAGACGGGCCACGGCTTCGTCATGTCCTCGATATCGAGGATCACAAACCCGCCGTGCCAGTAGCTCGTATAGAGGCGATTGCCGTAGCGCAGCGGATGATGGCACTTGTGCGCGGCGCCCGTCCACGATGGCTTCTCCCCGCCCGCGGTCCATTGCCCCGGCATCCACCAGCGGCCGACTTCCTCGGGACGCGCCGGATCCTTTAGATCGAGGATCATGACGATGTTGCCGAGGTAGCCGTCCCATGTCGGCGAGATGTAGGCGTAGCGCCCGTCGAAGTCGAAGCGGTGCACGCCGCGCGCATAGCCCGGACCCGGCTTGTCGGTCGTGTTCCAGAACGTGATGAGCTTCGGCCGCGCGGGGTTCGAAACGTCGTAGATGCCGAGCCCGCCCTGGAAGTCTTCGGGCGGCGTCTCGCCGCGCCGCACGCGCTCGCCGAGCACTTCGCGGTTGGTCAGCATGATGTCGCCCGCCACCCGCACCTTGTGCGAGTGTGTGCCGGGCGGCATGGAAATTTCGGAGAGCAGCCTGGGATGCCGGGGATCGGACACGTCGATGATGAGCGTGCCATGCGGGTTGCGCATGTTGCCGATATACGCGATGCCTCTTTCGACGACGACCTGCCCGCCCCCGGCGCAATCGTGCCACGCGAGCGGATCGAAACCGCGCCGCTCGAGCTGCTCGTGCCGGACGCCGCCGCCGTGCCGCGTATCCACGTACGCGACTTCGCGTATTCCCTTGGCGCTGCTCATGTCAGGCTCCTTATGTGGATCGCGCGAGGGCTGGTTTTAGCCCGCGCGCATCCCCGCGCTTAATCGATCTTGATGCCGGCGTCGCGTATGACCTTCGCCCACTTGTCGCGCTCGGTGCGGATGAAGGCGGCAAATGCCTGAGGCGTGTTGCCCGCGGGCACCGTGCTCATGGCGAGCAGGCGGTCCCGCACCTCGGGCTCTCTCAGCACTTCGACGATCTCCCGATTCAGCCGCGCAACGATGTCCTGCGGCGCTCGTGCCGGGGCGAGCCAGCCGAACCAGCCGATCACCTCGAAGCCGGGGAAACCGGATTCCGCGACGGTTGGCAGGTCCGGTGCAACGGGCGAGCGTTCGGCGCTCGTGATGGCGAGGGCGCGCACCTTGCCGGCCTTGATCTGCGGCGTGGCGGCGAGTGCAATGCTGAAGAGCGCCTGGACCTGTCCCGCAACAAGTTCCGCGAGCGCGGGGCCGCCGCCCTTGTACGGCACGTGGACGAGCGGAACGGCCGCCGACAGTCGGAAAAGTTCGAGCGCGAGATGGCCCGACGTGCCGTTGCCGGCCGATGCGAACGTCAACCCGCCGCGCGTTTTCTTGGCGAGCGCGACGAGCTCCTGCACCGATTTCGCGGGAACGCTGGGATGCACGACGAGAATGTTCGGGACCGACACGCCCTGCGTGACCGCGGCAAAATCCTTGATGGGGTCGTACGGCACGTTGCGATAGAGGCTCGGATTGATCGCAACACCCGCTGCAACGAGCACGAAAGTGTACCCGTCCGGGGCCGCGCGTGCCGCCATTTCGTACGCGATGATGCCGTTCGCGCCCGGACGATTGTCGATGACCACTGTCTCGCCCAGCCGTTCTGCAAGCCGTGGCCCGACGATGCGCGCGAGTGTGTCGGCCGGACCGCCCGGCGGCACGGCAACGATCATGCGCACCGGCTTCGTGGGGTACGACTGCGCGGCCGCGGCGATGCCCGCGCATGCCAGGCAAGCGATGGCCAAAAGACCTCGTCTCATCGTCGTTTTTTTCTCCACGGGACTTGCGAGCGTGTGTTGTTTCCCAACGTGCTCGCCGCTTCGATGCGCGTTCGCTGGAATCGGACGCGCGAGAGTTTACCAGCAAAATCTGCCGTGTCGCGAGAGGCGGTCCGCATGTTGGGCCGTCATGGAGCGGGTGTTATGATCCGCACAAACCGCATGCACGCTGGAGCGTTGATGAGCCCTGCCGCGCCTTCAAAGATCTGCACGCTGGGAGAACTCGCCGCTCGCATCGACGACGGCATGTCGCTCGGGCTCGACCATCTATAACAGACCGCGAATACGAGGCGCTCGCGAGCCTTGACCGGTGCGGCGATTTCGCTGCGGAAGCGGCCGTATGAATGCGCGAGCCGCGTCGGCAGAGAAGAACCGGGCCGGTTAGAATGCGGGAGTCGTACCACACCGGAGTGATGGCATGAGGATCGGTTTCATCGGTCTCGGCGCAATGGGACAGGGGATCGTGCCGCGCCTCATCGACGCGGGTCATGCCGTGACCGGGTGGAATCGCACGCGGGCGAAGGCCGGTTCACTGATCGATCGCGGCATGCAGTGGGCGGCGAGCCCGCGCGAACTCGCTGCGCGCTCCGAGATCGTCTTTTCGATCGTGACGGACGCGGCTGCTGTGCGCGCGGTGGCGCTGGGCGACGACGGCATCATCGCCGGGCTCGCGCGCGAAGCGGTGTATCTGGACATGAGCACGATCGCGCCGGAGGCGAGCCGCGCGATTTCCTCCGAATTCAGGAAAGCGGGCCTCACCATGCTCGATGCGCCGATCTCGGGCAGTCCCGTTACCCTCGCCCAGGGCAAGGCGTCGATCATGGTCGGTGGCGATCGTGCGGCATTCGAGCGCGTGAAGCCCGTGCTGCTCGATATCGGCGCGAAGGCGAGCTATATCGGGAGAAGCGGCCTCGCCGTGCAGATGAAACTCGCGATCAATCTCGTGCTGATGGTGGAAGTGATCGCATTCGGCGAGGGGGTTGCGCTCGCTGAGAAAGGCGGCGTTGCGCGCGAAGTCGCGGTCGAAGCGATGCTCGCGAGCGTCGTCGCCTCGCCCGTCCTGGGCTACCGCGGGCCGTTCATACTCGAAGGCAGGATGCCGAAGGAACCGCTTGCCGACGTCAACCTGCAACAGAAGGACATGACGCTGGTGCTCGAGCTTGCGCGCAAGTCCGGCGCCGCCACCCCGCTTGCCGCGGCGGCGAACGAAATGATGAACACCTGTCGTGGCATGGGGCTCGACCACCACGATTTCGTGATCGCACACGAGGTTTACCGCCGTCTCGGAGGACTGTCGAAATGAAACCCGATTCGAACACCGCGCTCAAGCCGTTCCGCACCAACCTGAAGGACGTGCCGAAGGTCGGCGGGCTCGAGGAGAAGGACGGCTGGGTGAACATGCAAGTCCAGTTCCTCATCGATCAGAAGCGCGCCAACTCGGACAAGCTGCTCGTCGGATGGACCGTGCTGCCGCCCGGGGCCCAGCACGATCGCCACCGCCACTTCAACTGCGACGAGTTCTGGATCGTCGTGAAGGGGCGCGGTGTCATGTACACCGATGACGGCGAGCAGCCTTCCAGAGAGGGCGACGTCGTCTTCACCCCGCGCGGCCACTGGCACGGATTCAAGAACACGTCCGACGAGGACGTGGTGCTGGTATGGGGCTGGAGCGGCGCGGGCTCGCTCGAGGCCGCGGGCTACGAGTCGGTCGAAGGCGGCCGCACGCACTGAAAATGACGGGCGTTTCGTTTGAGGACGGCCGCATCGCGCGCGGCATGGCGGCGCAGCTCGCACTCAGGCTTGCACGGCTCGAGGCCGGCGAGCGCAGCATCGGCTGGAAGATCGGTTTCGGCGCACCGGCGGCCATGGCGCGGCTCGCGCTCGAGGCGCCGCTCATCGGGTTCTTGACCGACCGGGCGAGCGTCGCGGCGGGCACGACGGTATCGCTCGCGGGTTGGAGCAAGCCCGCAGCCGAACCGGAAATCGCCGTATATCTCGGCGCCGATCTTTCCGGAGAAGTCGATCGGGCGACGGCTCGCGCCGCGATCGCGGGCATCGGCCCGGCAATCGAGCTCGCCGATGTGGACCGTCCGCCGGAGAATGTGGAAGCGATCCTGGCGACCAACATCTACCAGCGCCACGTCATCCTCGGGCGCTGCGACGGCACGCGCGCCGGCGGCCGGCTCGACGGCGTGCAGGCGCGCGTGGTGCGTAATGACGTCGAGATCGCCCGCACCGACGACCCGCAGGCGCTGACCGGCGAGCTCATCGATCTCGTGCGCCACGTCGCGCGCACGCTGTCGGCGTGCGGCGTCCGGCTGCGCGCCGGGGAGCGCATCATCACCGGCTCCATTGTGCCGCCGCTGTGGGTTGAACCGGGCGAAGCACTCACCTTCACGCTCGATCCCATCGACACGATTTCCATCCGGTTCGATCCCCGGACACCGAGTCGATGAGCGCGGCGCCGGGGAATCCGTTCGAAGCCCTCAGCATCGAGGAGTATGGCGCGAGGCTGCGCCGCGGCGAGCTTTCCGCCTCTCGTGTGACCGAAGCGTACCTGCAGCGCATCGAGGCCTTCAATGCGAAGCTCGGCGCCTACACCTTCGTCGCTTCAGAGCAGGCGCGGGCGGACGCAACAAGAATGGATGCCCTCCTCCGTTCCGGCAATGATCTCGGCCCCCTCATGGGTGTGCCGGTCGCGGTCAAGGACCTTTACCATGTCGAGGGCATGCCGCTTGCGGCCGGCTCCCGGCTCGATGTCTCGGGCATCGTGCGCGCCGAGGGCCCCGTCGTTCAGGCGCTCAAGCGCTCCGGGGCGATCATCCTCGGCAAGACGTGGACGAGCGAGTTTGCGCTGGGCGGCATCAACTTTATACAGCGCGTGCCATGGAATCCGTGCGACCCGGAGGTGCATCGCACACCGGGCGGATCGAGTGGCGGGTCTGCGGTCGCGATGGCCGCCGGGCTTTGCGCATTCGCCCTCGGGACCGACACGGGCGGCTCGGTGCGCCTGCCGGCGGCATTGTGCGGTGTCGTCGGCCACAAGTTCTCGGCGCGCGCGTTCTCCCTCGAAGGGATATTCCCGCTTTCGCCTACGCTCGACAGCCCGGGTGTCTTTACGCGAACGGCAGCCGACGCCGTAACGGTCTGGCAGGCGCTGAAGGGTGGAGACCTCAGCGCGCCGTTGCCGCTCGCCGGGCTGCGATTCGCCACGCCTCAGCCCCTCTTTTATGACGAGCTCGACAGCGAGGTGGCGCGCGCGATGGACGATGCGCTGACGCGGCTCGCGCTTGCGGGCGGCTTTGTGACACCGCTCGAAACGCCCGAAGTCTCGGAGTTCGAGGCGATCTTCGGGCGCATCGTCCCGGTTGAGCTGATCGAAATCCTGGGGCGCGATCGCGTGCGGGAGAAATTCGAAGTGCTGGATCCGGTAACGCAGGCGCGCTTTTCCGCCGTCCTCGACGCGCCCGCCGGCGATTCGCATCGGGTCGAGACGGATCTCGCCGCGCTGCGCGAGCGTGTGCATCGGCGTGCGAAGGCAATCGATGCGTGGATCACGCCGACCACGCCGCTCGTCGCGGGCCCGCTCGCGGAATATGCGACGGTCGCCTCCGCGCTCGCCTGGAACCGGCGCGCGCTGCGCAACACGCGTCCGGGAAACGTGTTCGACCAGTGCGGCATATCGCTTCCGCTGCCCTCCACGCGCCTGCCGGTGGGATTGCAGATCCTATGCCGCTCGGGCGAAGACGCGAAGCTCCTCGCCATCGCGCGCGCCGTGGAAGCGGCGCTCAACTCCCCGGAATGATCCCCGGCTCGAGGGTGTAGCAGTAATCGGCCACGTCGCCGGGCTTGCACCTCCACACGCGGTCCATGTACTTGCTGGAGAAGCAGTGTTTGAGCGCCCGCCGCAGCGGGCGCAGCCGGAACGGATAGCCGAACACGTAAGGATGGATGGAGACGTTGCAGACCAGCGGGTGGCGCGCGCTCTGCTCGACCATCTCCTCGAACTGATCGACGAGCATGTCGCAGAATTCGCGACCGGTGTGCTGGCGGTGGATCACCTGCGGTGAATCGTTCAACTCGACCGGGTACGGCACCGAAAGGAGCCGCCCCGCGCGCGTGCGCATCCAGATCGGCTGGTCGTCGCACGGCCAGTCCATGACATAGGTGTAGCCCGCCTCCTTCAGGAGGTCGGGCGTCCAGGCGTTTTCGTACGCGCCCGCGCCCATCCAGCCCTTCGGCGGCCGGCCCTCGTTCCGTGCAAACGTTTCGGTCACTTCCCGGATCACGCGCGCTTCGTCCTGCTCCCACCGGAAGTCATTGAGGTTCTCGGAGTTGGTCCGGCCATGGCCGACGATCTCGTCGCCGCGGCTGCGAATGCGGGCAAAAATCTGCGGCGCGTAGTCGTAGAGCAGGCTGTTGGTATTGTGCGCGAGCGGCATCGCCAGTTCATCCGCAAGATCGAAGAGCCGCCATATGCCGATGCGGTTGCCGTAGTCGCGCCACGCATAGTTGCGCTGCGTCTGCGGCTCGCCGTGCTTGGCATTGTCGTGCCCGCGTCCCTTGCCAAACGCGAAGCACTCGATGTTGGTGGTGATGCAGAACGCGAGGCGCTTGCCTCCAGGCCAGCTGTAGTCGCGGCGTTCGGTGAGCGGTGAAAAATCGTAGCGGGCATGGCGCGGCAGCATGATGCTCTCCATGGGTATGCCGGAAAAACGGTTTGCGCTGATCGCCACAGCGTAGAGCGCTCACGCTTCGACGATTTCGTAGTCGAGTACCGCGGCGCAGCGCAGCAGCAGCGGCCACGCGGCCTCGGCGTGGCGTCGCGAGGCATAGACGAAGTAAAGTGGCTCTCCCGGAATCACAGCGGTGCTCAGGCATGCGGCTTCCGAGCCCGGATCGTCGCCGAAATAGACGTAAATGGCCCTGCCCCCGGCTTTCATCAACCGCTCGACGTAGCCATTGTCGATGGGCGCAAGCCCCCTGTCGCGGATCCTGTTGAGCTGCCGCACGATGCCCCGCACATGGCGGCGGCCGTCCTCTTCATCGACTTCCACGTACGGAAACTCGGCTTCGAGCCGCGACACCACCACCCGCGGACTGAGATAATGCTGATCATCCCGGACGCATAAGCGATGTGCCATAGTGCATAGCCAGCTCTTATTCTCGTCGTCGCGGCGCCCGGTCGACCGGCTGCGACTTCCCTTCGCCCCTCACAGGTTCTAGTATATATGCTGCAACGCGCCCCCGGCATGAATGACGAACTCATCAGGAAGCACGAAGGACACGTCACCCATCTGACGCTCAACCGCCCGCAGAAGGCAAACGCTCTATCGGCGTCGCTCGTCGAGGCGCTGCTCAATGCGGTCGAGTACGCTTATACCGACGGCACGCGGCTTCTCATCATCGACGGCGCCGGCGCGCATTTTTGCTCCGGATTCGACTTCACCGATTACCAGGCGGCGAGCGAGGGCGACCTCGCGTTGCGCTTTCTGCGCATCGAGACGCTGCTGCAGCAGGTCTACCACGCCCCCTTCGCGACGCTCGCTTTCGCGCATGGCCGGGTGT
>CAMPGR010000155.1 GCA_946885605.1 uncultured Pseudomonadota bacterium | reverse complement strand
GAAGCAGCGCTGGCCGCCACGTCGGCCGTTGACGGATTGGGCCTTCTCATGGAGGTTAGGTAGACGTTGCGGGAGGCGTCGACAAAGGCGTTCAGCGCGACGTCGTTTTCGCTACCATCGAGCACCATCGCATAGGTAAGTACCGGGTCAATGATGAGCGGACGGCTGCGGTCGTATGCCCCGAGGATGAACCGCACACGTCCAGCGCTATCAATAGAGTACCGGGCATCGACGGGCTGGCGTTGGCCGTCCTCGAGTTGGAATGCGATGGGACGGCGCTGCACAATCGGCTCGGCACGTCCTGTCGGGATGCGCAGGTCTCCATCCTGTGTGACGCTCAGCGGCCCTGGTGCATCGACCTCTAACGCGATGCTCGACGGGTCACTCCCGGGTTGCAGGTGGACGTCAAACGCAAGGCCCTCCGGCGAGAGCCGGTAGAGAACGTCGGTCTCGCAATACACATCTTTCACCAAAACGGTTCCGAAAAGGGGCGGGGCGTACGTCGCATTTGCGCGAACGTAGTAGCGAGACTCCAATGCGGTCTCTTGACCAAGGAGTTCGGAATGACGACCGCCAGCAAATCTGAAGCGCACAACAGGACCGCCTGCACCACCGGAGGAAAGCGCCAGGACGGTTTCGAGGGGAGTGAGAAAGGCCGTGTAGCCGCGCGTCCGCGCCGCGAAGACAGCCTCCGGCTTGTACTGACCTACGTTCTTCTCAAAGAGCGGTGCCACCGGTTCAAGTCGGGCGCGAGAGCGCTCCATGGCGGACTCGGTTAGCACGCCGCCCTCCAGGCGCGGCGCGAACGCGATCACAAAGACGATCAGCAGCTTCAGACGGTGAATCATCGAAGGGTTCCCCTTTGTTGGACCTTCGAGCTGGACGGGCAGAAACCGCGTGGCCGTATTCACATCCGTGTGCTGGCTCGTCAACGGAAGGAGTGACGGAGTGGCGCAAATCCTTACCCTTGCTCTTCAAAGAAAATGGTGGGTTCGGTTAGGGCGGCGCTCTTCAGCAGCAGCGTTCGTGCAACAACGCCCCACTGGATGGTGTCGCCAGGTGATCGAGAGAGAGATTCGCAGGCCCCGCGACCGTCAGATCCGCTTCGGAGGGTAGCTGCCACCCTAACCGAACCCGTGAGCCACCACCGCGGGCGGTGCCCGCAGCCACGGCTCCCATGCCTTGATACCTATGCATTTGCTACGACCTCAATATCGCGTACGCCGCGCTCGTCGTGCTCCTCCGCGACGAAGCGCGGCCGCTGCACCGCGAGTTGCCATTCCGATCCCCGCGTGCGCTCCTCCGAATGGTGGTCGCTGGTGCCGGCCGTCGCGCCTGTCGTGTCGGTCCACGACGATCCGTGTCTAACGCCGTGCGGCGCGGCGCGCGTGAGTGGCAGCGCCCGCGACGCGTGGGTCCGCCGGGCACCAGCGGCCGGACTGTTCAGCGTTTTCATGGGTCGTGGAACCGAAGACCCACGAGGAGACCACGGCGCATTTACGGGCGTCAATAAAAACCGAGGACCTAGACACATTTGCGTCATGCCCCCAGATCGCGGGTAGGGGAAGAGGTAAGCACGTCACTCCTCTTTCGAGATGACGGAAATACACCCAGACGTGCACCAGGACTACGAGGCCATGTGCGCCCTCCTCGGTCCCCTCGACTTCCCGACGTTCTGCGATGGCTACTTGGCCTACGAGCGCTGGAAGAGCTGGACACCACGGGCGCAGCAGCCGGAGGTGGAACTAGCGATGGCGAGCTGACGGAGATCGCAACCGGTGTTCATTCCGCACATCGACCTCCTGACCCGCCTTGAGCTCTTCCTACGGCGGAAGGACATTGCTCCGTTCGCGATCGCGAAGGCGGCAAACTACTCGCGCCAGCACGTGCTTCGCGTTCGCTTGGGCGAAGTCGGTCCCACACGGCGCTTCGTCGTGGATGTGACCGCGGCCTGCGCGGAACTCTCCGGTGAAGCCGTGACGCCGGGTGTGCTGTTCGAGCGCGGCGACGAGCTGCTCGCGAGTCCGCACCAGCGCTTGAGCCGCCTATTCCTCGGTGAACTCCGCCAGCTCAAGGACTTCCTCGGGAACGTCACCGGTGAAGACTGGCCCGATCTGCTCCTAGCGGCCGACATCGACAGCGAAACAATGGTGTGCCACCTGCTCCGCGCCGGTGAGCCGCGGATCGACCAAGCGCCGCGGGAAGCCGCCATGATCTTCGTTGCGGCTGCGGGCATGGCGACGCGGCTGCGGGACACCGCGCCAGAGCTAGCAGCATCCCTCCAAGGGCATGCGCTGAAGGGGCGTGCGAACGCGCTGCGGCACCTCGGCGAGTTCGAGGAAGCGCTCGAAGACCTAGCGCTCGCTGCGCGCTTGTTCCTCAAGGCGCGGTACTGCACGAATGAAGCGGGGCGCGTGGAGTACACGCGCGGTGGCGTGCTGTTCAAGATGGAACGCTGGGCCGACGCGCGGGCAGCCGCGCAGCAGGCCCGCGCGCGGTTCGTCGCCACGAGCGATGCGCGCCGGGCCGCGCACGCCGATCTCCTCCTCGCGGGCATTCTCTTCGATGAAGGGCAGGTTGATGCCGCGCGCGAGACGTGGCTCCGGCTGCGCGGCATTCTCGATGATCTCGGCGACTCGGAGGCGCTCGCGCGCGTCTGGCAGAACCTCGGCGCGTGCGAGGTCCGCCGCGGCGACGCCGCAGCAGCGCGGCACTGGCTGCGGTATGCGGCTGCGGCCTTCCGGTCGCTCAAGAACCGCACCGAGCTTGCGCGGACGCAGTGGAACATCGCGTCCTATCTCGCGCGATTCCGAAGTCGCCAAGCGGGTATCCGTGCCCTGCAGCACGTCGAGCAGGACTTCGCCGCGCTCGGGGCTTTCAGCGACGCGGGCTGCGTCGGCCTCGATGCCATTGAACTGATGCTCGAAGAGCCCACACCGGACCGTGCGCTCACCCGCTACGCGCAGGGTGTCGCGGGCGTGCTCGTCCGCGCGGGGCTCCAGATAAGCGCAGCCGCTGCCCTCGATCACCTCCGCCGTATTACGCGGGCGGAGGACAAGCGCGCAGTCGTCACGGAAGTCCGCATCGCCCTGCGTGAAGCTGAAAACCCGTGCCGGGCGGCGTGGCGCGCCGGTGAGCGGGCCAGGGGCGCCCCCGGCCACGCCACCGCCACCACCTAGCCGTTCGGGATGGAAATTCTGCTGTACAGAACGATGAGCGCCAGCAACAGTTCGATCTCGGTCATAGCCCCTCCTCAAGCCGTGCTCCGCTGCGGGAGCCGGCGGTATCGACATGTCGGAGAGGCCTCTCGCCGGACGGGGAACCGCGGCCGGGGAATTCGTTATCAGCCGACTCGCTATACTTCTGGGGTTCCTGCCTCGCCGGACCTGAGAGAGACGATGACGCGCGAACGCGTGGCTGCCGCGTACGAGGAGCACTACGACTTGATGCGGTACATCGCGGCGCAGCGCTTCCGCGTCCCGCCGGCGGATGTCCGCGCAGTCATCCACGATGTCTTCGTGGCCTTTATCCGCCACAACGCCGCGATCGGCGATGACCGCGGCTGGCTCGTGCAGGCCACGACGAACGCCTGCCGCAACTACTGGCGCGATCGGAAACCCACGGAACCGTTGCCGGACCTCACCGACACGCGTGAGCTCGGGGCAGACGTGGGCGCGCGGGTGGACGTTTTGCGCCTTCTCGCGCGCATTCCGAAACGCTGCCAGAAGGTGCTTTGGCTTCGCTACGTCGACGGGCTCTCGCCGGAAGAAATCGCGCACCGCTGTGCCTCGACGGAGTCGTCCGGCGCATACGGTCGCCTGCTCGTGCACCGCTGCCTGCGCGCCGTGCGCGAGGCGCTGGCGGCGACGGTCAAGGGGCGAACGTCGTGACGGAGCACCCCGACCGTATGGACATCCTCTTGTACGTCGAGAACGACGCGGCGGTGGATCGGCGGTCGATGGCGGCGCACCTCGCCGCCTGCGCACAGTGCGAAGCCATCAAGGAGGAGTTTCGGCAGATCATGATTCTTCTCGGCCACGGTGATGTCATCGGCTACTTCGC
This sequence comes from uncultured Pseudomonadota bacterium, assembly GCA_946885605.1. The sequence goes on along the minus strand of CAMPGR010000155.1, from coordinate 3,701 downwards.
AATCGAGGATCACCACCGGGGGCCGCTGCGAAACACACTCCTCAGTGAATTCGATGCCGTCGTAGCGGAGTGGTCCTCGGCGGATGCATTCTTCCTCGATCTCCGGAATCTGCCCATCACGACATGGAACTCGTACCTGGAGCGACATCCCGCGCACCGAACGTTCGGGATGGTGAAGCGGCTGCTCGAAGAGGTGGAAGTCGAACTGAACCGACGGCCCGAATATGCCCTCCTCCTCGTCAAGGTTGCAGACCAGATTGCGAACACGCTGCCGGACGTTGAATGTCGGACCGCGCTCGGCGATGTCTGGAAGCACCGATCGAATGCACTCCGGCATCTCGGGCGCTACGAAGAAGCGCTGGACGCGGCCGAAATCGCGGAAGCCTTCTATGCCTCGCTGCTCACCGGCGCGTTCGACGCCGCTCAAGCGCAGTACACCCGGGCGGGCGTGCTCTTCAAGATGACACGATACGCGGAGGCGCTCACGATCCTGCGGCACGCGCACGCCACGCTCACGGGATACGGCGATTCCGTGCCGCTCGCAAAAACCATCATGCTCGAAGCAGGCATCCTGATCGACCAGGGCGATGTGCTCGCGGCGCAGCAGCGCTGGCGCGAGGTGCTCCCGCTGCTCGAACGGCTCGGCGATGAGGTTGAGCAAGCGCGAGTGCTCGCGAATCTCGGCGAGTGCAACCTGCGGCTCGGCAACCTCGAGGCCGCGATGGACGACGCGCAGCGCGCGGTCCGCCGCTACGAGGCGCTTCGCATGGAGGCCGAGGCCATCCGGAGCGAGTGGACGATCGGCATGGTGCACCTCGCGCGCGGCGAGTTCGAGGAGGGCTTGAGTGTTCTGCAGAACGCAGCCGCGTCGTTCACCCTCCGCGGGATGACCGGCGATGCAGGCTTCGTGAAGCTCGATATTTGCGAGGAACTTCTGCGCCGCGAAGAATGGACGGACGCAGAGATCATCGCTTGGGATCTCATCTCGCTCTTCACGGTGGCAGGCGTGACGCTCGCAAGCGTCAACGCCCTTGACTACCTCCGCCGCGCCGTCGAAAACCGCGAGGCGACGGCCGCCGTCGTCCAGTACGTCCGCGAGTACGTGACTGCGGGCGATCCCGCACGCCTGTTCGAGCCGCCAGTCAGCGCACCGAGCTAAGGGGAGATGCGCCGCTTCTGTAGCGCGATGATCGCAGCCTGTACGCCTTCTTTCATTGCTGCCGCTCTTCGCGGGGAGCCGTCGAATGGAGAACGCTCTAAGAACCACTTATGACACGAGAGATCGCTTCCTTGAGGTCTACAACGTGTACTACACGCCGCGTCCCATCCTGCTTCAAGCCCCACACAGTGAAGCCATCCGCGTCTTCCTGCTGAATATCAGCCGTCCACTGGCCTCGGCTTATCAGCCCTACTACGAGGCGACGCTTCGAGCCGGCTGATGGCTCGATCCTCAGAAGTTTGCGCGCTGCCGCATCGTGTAGGACGTGGCCGCCTTTCGTGTCGAGTGCAAACACAGTAGAGCGCTTCCAGACGAGGAAGTCCGGATAGAATGTGCTGGTGGACCCAATGGTGATGAGCGGGATTCCATAGCCAGTGCGAGACGGATTGCGACACCACCGAAGCCCGGTTCGGTCGAGCGCGATTGCAAACTCACGTTCAAAGCCATTCAAGCCGTCGTAACCCTCATGGACGGCATTATTGAACCTCAGCACATCGTCGGGCCGTACAAGGACTGATCCAACGACATAGGGATCTACGCGCTTCAGCACAAGTTCGACATTGTCACGATACGCATCCACGACGCGCTCTGCCGTCTGCACGATGTGAAGATACGCCTTGCTTCCGACGCCAACACGCGCGTCGAACTTGGGTTCAGCCGTAGACGCGACTTGCAACGCACCGGGATACCTCCGCCTGACCTCGCGCTGAAACACCCAACGAGCTGCCACTAAATTAGACTGTGCAAAGCCTTCCCACTTCGTATCAACCGCGCGTTCGGAGCCGACCTTCTGCCTCGTGATCCTTCGACTCCCCTCCGCTCGCGTATTGATTCCGTCGTCCGTCGTGTAATCGGTCATAGCATCGACAATCGTCGCAATAGGTCCAACCGCGTGCTTCGGGTTGTATGCAGTCGTCGGAACCTCAACTGAAACGTTCGCGCTGTATTCGACAGGACGAGCCTTGCCGGGTGCACTACTGATGACGCGAATTTCCGGCGCGTCTGCGTTCAGTTTTGCCTTTACCTCGTTCAGTAGCTCGTCCCACACCTCGCCCCGATCTACGCGGACGTAAAAGTGCGCGGTATTCAATCGCTCGTCCGCGTAATGCCGTGCTCCGGGTTGCCGCAGGACGCGGCCGACGTCGACTACTTCTACGCGTCGCGTTTGCCGGGCGAGTCTGCGGCGGGAGTCGACGACGTGCACTTCCATCCGGTGGAAAAGCGCGCGTTTCGCGTCGGTGTGACCACGTCGTTCCGAGGGGTTGGTGCGCCCGGCAGGATTCGAACCTGCGACCTTTCGCTCCGGAGGCGAACGCTCTATCCAGCTGAGCTACGGGCGCCGAGTGGTGCGCGGATTGTACTCAACCCGCTGAGCGATCTGAAGATTTCTCGCGTTCGACTCGCGGTGGTCGCGAAAAGGCGTTACGCGACGGTGATGCCCGACAGGCCGTTCGGATGCGCGGTCGCGCCGAGGCAGCGGCGCACCGAGGCGATCAGGCGCGTGGGCAGGACCGGCTTCGAGAGCGTCTCGCAGATGGTCGGGAAGAGCTTGCGGATCTCGCTTCCCTCCAGACCGGTCACGACCACGATCGACTCCAGCATCCGCGGCGACGTGCTGGCGATGTACTCCATCACGTCCGTGCCGCTGAGCTTCGGCAGCGCGATGTCCAGCACGATGGCGTCGTAGTGATGATCGGCCAGCTTGCCGACTGCCTTCTCGCCGTCCGCCGCCTCGTGCACGTGGCAGCCCTCCGCCTCCAGCACCTGGCGCAGGTATTGCCGGGTGGCGGTGTCATCTTCGACGATCAGGACGTTGGGCCGCATGTCGGTAAGTAACTCTAGCAGCAACTCCAGTCCCACGGGAAGAAGGAATATCTCAGCGTTCGCCGACGTATGCCGCCGCGGCATCGATCGCTTCCGGAACCTTCCCCTTCAGCGAGTGATCGCCGCCCTGCATCCACTCGATGCGGATGGCCGGCGAAAGCGCGTAGCGAGCTACGTCGTCGGGCGTGCCGAATGCGTCCCGCGTCCCCTGCAGGATCAGCGACGGCGTGCGCAGTTGCTCGAGATGCGCGGTGCGCGTCTGCGCCGGCTTGCCGGGCGGATGGAAGGGGTAGCCGAACACCAGCAGTCCGCGCGCGCCCACCTCGTCCGCGATCATGCTGGCCATGCGTCCGCCCATCGACTTCCCGCCGACGATCACCTTTGGGCCGCCGCCATGTTCCTCGACCACTTGCCGGAACGTGTCCAGCAGCACCGGTTGCCGGTCCGGCGCACCGCGCCTGCCCGACGTCCGCCGCGCCGCCATGTACGGGAACTCGAACCGCACCACACGAATCCCACGCTCGGCCAGCCCGCGCGCCACGACGTTCATGAAGGACGTGTCCATCGCCCCGCCCGCGCCATGCGCGAAGAGAAAGGTGTGCGGCGCGTCGTCAGGACCATCGATGAGGTAGTGCATGGCGCGCATGTAAGCACAGAC
>CAMPGR010000154.1 GCA_946885605.1 uncultured Pseudomonadota bacterium | reverse complement strand
AACCCCCGGCACTTGCAGAGAATAGCTGTGGCTGCTTCCTTCCGGACCTGACCAGGTTCACTACCATGCAATGCGGGGAGGCCCGCCGTGATCTAGGGCGTAAGTATGCATGCGAATCGCGCCGGATGCCAGACCTCATTCGATGGGCGTCTTTACAAATCAGCTATTTAATGATTCCATTAATGGCAAAATCGCGACACGCCCGCGGCGCCCGCGTGAATCGGCCGCACATCCTGCTGTTCTATTTTTGCTGAATACCGGAGGAGTCCATGGCAACGAAAACAATCGAATCGGTGTTGCAGGAAACGCGCGTCTTCCCTCCGAGCAAGGCCTTCGTCGGGCAGGCCAACATTTCCGGAATGGATGCCTACCGATCGATGTGCGCCGAGGCGGAGCGGGACCTCGAGGGTTTCTGGGCGCGGCTTGCGCGCGAGAACCTGCTGTGGCACAAGCCCTTCAGCAAGGTGCTGGACGAGAGCAACGCGCCGTTCTTCAAGTGGTTCTACGACGGCGAGCTGAACGCCTCCTACAACTGCCTCGATCGGCATTTGAAGACGCAGCCCGACAAGGTCGCGATCATTTTCGAAGCCGACGACGGCAAGGTGACGAAGATCACCTACGAGGAACTCCATCGCCGCGTGTGCACGATGGCGAACGGGCTCAAAGCGCTCGGGATCGGGAAGGGCGAGCGCGTCATCATCTACATGCCCATGTCGATCGAAGTGATCGTCGCGATGCAGGCATGCGCGCGGATCGGCGCGATCCATTCCGTCGTCTTCGGCGGGTTCTCAGCGAAGAGCCTGCAGGAGCGCATCATCGACGCTGGCGCCGTCGCGGTGCTCACTGCCGACGAGCAGTTCCGCGGCGGCCGCACCATTCCGCTCAAATCCGCGGTGGATGAGGCGCTCGGCATGGGCGGCTGCGACACCGTGAGATCGGTGGTCGTGTACCAGCGCACCGGCGGCAACGTCCACTGGGATCCGAAGCGCGATATCTGGCTGCACGAGCTCCTGAACGGGCAATCCGACAGCTGCGAGCCGACGTGGGTCAACGCGGAGCATCCTCTCTTCATCCTCTATACGTCGGGCTCGACCGGAAAGCCGAAAGGCATACAGCACTCCACCGGCGGTTTCCTGCTGTGGTGCATGCTCACCATGAAATGGGTGTTCGATCACAAGCCGGAGGATGTCTTCTGGTGCACGGCGGACGTCGGCTGGGTGACGGGTCATAGCTACACCTGCTATGGGCCGCTCGGTGTCGGCGCGACCGAAGTGATGTTCGAGGGCGTGCCGACCTACCCCGATGCCGGTCGATTCTGGAAAATCTGCCAGGATCACAAGGTCACTGTCTTCTACACCGCGCCGACCGCGATCCGTTCGCTCATCAAGGCGGGCGGGGATCTTCCGCTCAAGTACGACCTCTCGAAACTGCGCATCCTCGGGACGGTGGGCGAGCCGATCAACCCGGAAGCGTGGATGTGGTACCACAACACCGTGGGACGCGAGTGCTGCCCTATCGTCGACACGTGGTGGCAGACCGAAACCGGCGGGCACATGATTTCGCCGCTGCCCGGGGCGATTCCGACGAAGCCGGGCTCGGCGACGCTCCCGCTCCCCGGGATCTTCGCCGATATCGTGGACGAAGCCGGGCACTCGGTCGGCAAGGGCAAGGGCGGATTGCTCGTCATCAAGCGCCCCTGGCCGGCAATGCTGCGCACAATCTGGGGCGATCCCGAGCGTTATAAGAAAACGTACTGGCCTGAAGAATTCAAGGGCAAGTACTACCTCGCCGGCGATGGTGCGAGCACCGATGAGGACGGCTACTTCCGCATCGTCGGACGCATCGACGACGTGCTGAACGTCGCGGGCCATCGTCTCGGCACGATGGAGATCGAATCGGCGCTGGTCGCTAACCCGCTCGTCGCGGAAGCCGCGGTCGTCGGCAAGCCGCACGACGTGAAGGGCGAAGCGATCGTCGCGTTCGTCGTGCTGAAGGGCCACCGCCCGAACGGGGCCGAAGCGAAGGAGGTCGTCGCCAGGCTGCGCGACTGGGTGGCGGACCAAATCGGACCGATCGCCAAGCCCGACGATATCCGCTTCGGCGAAAACCTGCCGAAGACGCGTTCCGGCAAGATCATGCGGCGCCTGCTGCGCTCGCTTGCAAAAGGTGAAGAGATCGCGCAGGACGTCTCGACACTGGAGAATCCGGCGATCCTGCAGCAGCTCAAGGAAACGGCCGGCTAACCGTTAGCGGGCGCCGGTTGCCCGCCGGGCGCGCGGCGTGCCGCGCGCCGTTGACATACGAGGGCGGAGGCTATATGGCAAGGCCGAGGGTGAAGGGTCAGCGCCTCGTCGCGTTGTTCCTGCTGGGTTGCCTGCTGTTCAACTATCCGCTCCTCAAGCTGTTCGCACGGGAGGGCGAAGTCTTCGGCATCCCGCTCCTCTACGTCTACGTCTTCAGCGTGTGGGCCCTCCTGATCGGCCTCATGGCGCTCGTGGTCGAGATGCGCGGGGACTGAACGCCGCGCGGGCCGCCATCATCCTTTAAGCGTAGCCCGACAGCATGCTGACCGGCGGCCTCATCATTCTCGCCTCCTTCGCCTACGTCGGGCTGCTCTTCGGCATCGCGTACTACGGCGACAAGCGCGCGGACGCCGGGCGCAGCATCATCGCCAATCCCTACATCTACGCCCTCTCGCTCGCGGTCTACTGCACGTCGTGGACGTTCTACGGGAGCGTTGGCCGCGCGGCGACGACGGGAATCGGCTTTCTGCCGATCTATCTCGGCCCCACGCTGATGGCAGCGCTGTGGTGGTACGTGATGCTCAAGATCATCCGTATCAGCAAGGCGAACCGCATCACTTCGATTGCCGACTTCATCGCCTCGCGCTACGGCAAGAGCCAGATGCTCGGCGGGCTCGTCACCATCATCGCGGTCATCGGCATCGTGCCCTACATCGCGCTGCAGCTCAAAGCGATCTCGACGAGCTTCTCCATCATCCGGCGCTATCCCGAGGTCGCCATGCCCTCGGACCTGCACGGCGCCCCGCTCTTCCTCGGCGACAACACGTTCTATATCGCGATGCTGCTCGCGGCGTTCACCATCCTTTTCGGCACGCGCCACCTCGACGCGACCGAGCGCCACGAAGGGCTCGTCGCCGCGGTCGCCTTCGAGTCGCTGGTGAAGCTCCTCGCATTCATCGCCGTCGGCCTCTTCGTGACGTTCGGCATGTACAACGGCTTCGCGGACATCTTCGATCGCGCGGCAGCAATACCGCAGGTCGCAGCGCTTCTCATTTTCAGCGGCGAGGTGGGAAACTACACGACGTGGGCCTCGCTCACCTTCCTGTCCATGCTTGCGATCATGTTCCTGCCGCGCCAGTTCCAGGTCGCGGTCGTCGAGAACGTGGACGAGCGCCATCTCAACAAGGCGGTCTGGCTCTTTCCGCTGTATCTCCTCGCGATCAACGTCTTCGTGCTGCCGATCGCGCTCGGGGGACTCATGCACTTCCCCACCGGCACGATCGACGCCGATACGTTCGTGCTGACGCTGCCGATCTCCGATCGCCAGGCCTGGCTCGCGCTCATCGCGTTCATCGGCGGGCTCTCCGCCGCGACCGGCATGGTGATCGTCGAAACCATCGCGCTCTCCACCATGGTCTGCAACGACCTCGTGATGCCGGCGCTGCTGCGCATGAAATGGCTGCGGCTCAACGAGCGGCTCGACCTCTCGGCCCTGCTGCTCGGCATCCGGCGCGGGGCCATCGTCGTGATTCTCGTGCTTGGCTATCTCTACTTCGCGCTCGCGGGCGAAGCCTACGCGCTGGTATCGATCGGGCTCATCTCCTTTTCCGCGGTCGCGCAGTTCGCGCCGGCGATCATCGGCGGCATCTACTGGAAGGGCGGCACGCGGCTCGGCGCGTTATCGGGCCTCGCAGCGGGTTTCCTCGTCTGGACCTACACGCTGCTGCTCCCGTCCTTCGCCAAATCGGGCTGGCTACCGATGTCGTTCCTCACGGAAGGCATCTTCGGCATCGATCTCCTGCGCCCGCAGCAGCTTTTCGGGCTAACGGGCCTCGACGACACGGCGCACTGCCTTTTCTGGAGCATGTTCGCGAACATCGGCTGCTACATCGGCGTCTCGTTGCTCTGGCGTCCCGGCGCCACCGAGCACAGCCAGGCGACCCTTTTCGTTGACGCGTTCAAGCATACGCCCGCCGCCACGCGCTCCAAGTTCTGGCGGGGCAGCGCCTCGGTCGAGGATCTGCGCGCGCTGCTGGGCAGATTTCTCGGGCCGGAGCGCGCGCGCGAAGCGTTCAGCGCCTATGCGCGCGACCACGGCGCGGACGCGCTGCACGGCTCCGACGCGAACCCCGATCTCGTCCATTACGCCGAGTCGCTGCTCGCGGGCACGATCGGCAGCGCATCAGCCCGCATCATGATCGCTTCCGTGGTGGACGAAGAGCCGCTCGACATCGACGAAGTCATGCACATCATCGATGAAGCGTCGCAGGTCCTCGCCTACAGCCGGCAGCTCGAGCAGAAGTCGCGCGAGCTCGAAGCGGCGACCAACGAGCTGAGGAGCGCGAACCAGCGGCTGCAGGAACTGGACCGGCTGAAGGACGACTTCATCTCCACGGTGACGCACGAGCTGCGCACGCCGCTCACCTCCATCCGCGCGTTCTCGGAGATCCTGAACGACAACCCCGACCTGGACGTCCCGCAACGGCACAAGTTCCTCGGCGTCATCATCAAGGAGTCCGAGCGTCTCACCCGCCTCATCAACCAGGTGCTCGATCTGGCCAAGATCGAGTCCGGCAACGCGGAGTGGCACACGAGCGACATCGACATGCGGGAGGTGATCGAGGATTCCGTGAGCGCGACGAGCCAGCTCTTGAAGGAGAACAGCGTGGAGCTCGAACTCGATCTGCCCGCCGCGGTGCCCATCATCGCCGCCGACCGCGACCGGCTAATGCAGGTCATGCTGAACCTGCTCTCCAACGCGGCAAAATTCTGCAGCACGGATGGCAGCGGCCGGGTGCGGATTGCGCTCACGCGCCTCCCGGATGCTCTGCAGGTGGATGTCGCCGATAACGGCGTCGGCATCTCGGAGGCGGACCAGAAAGTGATATTCGAGAAATTCCGTCAGGTAGGCGATACGCTCACCGCGAAGCCGCAGGGCAGCGGGCTGGGGCTCCCGATCTGCCGCCAGATCATCGACCATTTTGGAGGCCGTCTCTGGGTGCGAAGCCGTCCGGGCGCCGGCGCGACGTTTTCGTTTACCATCCCGCTCGCGGAAGCGCGCGGCGCGCAGCCCGGCATCGCGCGAGCGGCCGGCGCCGCCTGAGCACAGGGCGCCCGTGGATAACCCATCATCGCACATGGCCAAGCGTATCCTGATCGCCGATGACGAGCCCAATATCGTCGTCTCGCTGGAGTTCCTCATGCAGCGCAACGGCTACGAGGTGACGACAGCGCCCGACGGCGAACAGGTGCTGAATCTCATGGCGACCTTCAAGCCCCATCTCATCCTTCTCGACATCATGCTCCCGCTGCGCAACGGCTTCGAAGTCTGCCAGCGCGTCCGGGAGAACCCGGAGTGGAAAGACACCCGCATCGTGATGCTGACCGCCAAGGGGCGCGAGGTGGAAGTCGCGAAGGGTCTGGCACTCGGCGCCGACGTCTACATCACCAAACCGTTCTCGACCAAGGAGCTGCTCGCCACCGTACGGCAGCTTCTGGGCGAATGAGTCCGCGGCTCAAGCTCGCCGCCGCGCTTGCAGCGTGCGCGCTCGCGATCGTCGTCGTCTCCGCGGCCATTATCGGCGTGCTGCTCGGTGGTTTATCTTCGAGCGAGCAGGCGGCAGCCGTCTCAGCCCTCGCCGACAACACTGGCGCCCTTCTCCTTGTCGCGCTGCTCCTCCTCGCGATCCTCGGCATAGCGCTCAACGCCCTGATCGCGAGCTACGTCGCCCGCCCGTTGAAAATCGCGGAGGAAACGCGGCTCATGCTCAGCGCCAATCCGCGACACCGGATCGACTGTCCTTCGCCTCGGGAACTCGAAACGCTCGCCGCCGCGATAAATGAGCTCGCGGCGCGCCGGGAATCGCTGGAGAACGACGTCGATGCGCGGGTCGCCGAAGCACATCAGGATCTCGCGGCCGAACGCAACCTGCTCGCGACCCTGATGGCGGATCTCACGGAGAGCGTCATCGTATGCAATGCCGCGGGCACCGTCCTGCTTTATAACGAGCGCGCGCGGCAGTTGTTCGACGGCGCAGCCGATGCGACACGTGCGCCGCGCGCTTCGGACTGGATCGGCCTCGGCCGCTCGATCTTCACCGCGATAGATCGCGTAATCTTCGCGCACGCGGTGGAGCATCTCAACCACCGGTTGCGCGAGGGCGATCGCTTTCCGATCGTCGAGTTCGTGACGGCGGCGCGCAGCGGCCGGCTCCTTCGCGTGCGCATGCGAGCGATCGGTGCGGCACCTTCCCCCGCGACGTCCGCGCTCCCCGGCTACGTCCTCGTGCTGCACGATGTGCGCGCCGAAGTGGATCTCGGTGCAGCGCGCGAACGCATGCTGAGATCACTTACCGAGGGCACGCGCGCTGCGGTGGCCAGCATACGCGCTGCCACCGAAGCGCTGATGCACTATCCCGGCATGGACGCGGCGCAGCAGGAGAAATTTCTCGGCGTCATCCACGACGAGGCCGACAAGCTCGGCACCCGGATCGCCACGTCCTTCACCGATGACGCGGCCCGGCTCGCCGCCGAGTGGCCGCTCGCGGCCGTCCTCGGCCGCGATCTCATGCACGCGCTGCAGCGCGGCGTCGAAGCCCGCTGCGGGGGCTCCGTAGCGATGGACGCTTGCGAGGCGCCGCTGTGGCTCAGCGTGGATACTTTTCTCCTGGTCGAGGCGCTGAGCGATCTCGCGCATCGCCTGCAGCGCTCGGAGCGCAGCCGCGACATGACGCTGCACCTTACGCCGAGCGGCGCGCGGGTGCGGCTCGAGCTCTCGTGGATCGGCGCAGCGCTGAGGGTCGAGGAGGCGCTCGACCACGAGAACGCGCCCATCGCGATTCCCGGTCATTTGGAGCCTCTGACGCTGAAGGAGATCGTCGCGCGCCACGGGGCGGAGGTGTGGTACCAGCGCGACGCGGACGATCGGAGCTGCTTTCGCATCCTGCTGCCTATGGCACTCACCGAGCCGCCCGCAACGCTTCCCGAGCGCACCGGAAGCCGTCCCGTCTTCTACGATTTCGATCTTTTCCATCAGCCGGGGCAGACGCCCGAAATCGATCAGCGTCCGCTTGCGGAACTCGCGTACACGGTGTTCGACACCGAAACCACCGGCCTCGAACCCTCGCGGGGCGATGAAATTGTCGCCATCGGAGCGGTGCGTATCGTGAACCAGCGGCTGCTGGCCGGGGAAGCGTTCGACCAGCTGGTGAATCCGCGGCGCGACGTGAGCCGCGCTGCCGTCCGCGTTCACGGCCTCACGCACGAGATGCTCGAAAGCCAGCCGAACATCGAAGCCGTGTTGCCACGCTTTCACCGCTACTGCGAGAACACCGTGCTCGTCGCGCACAACGCCGCTTTTGATATGCGCTTCCTGCAGCTCAAGGAGCAGGCTGCCGGCATCAACTTCAGTCATCCGGTGCTCGATACGCTCCTCCTCTCCGCGGTCGCGCACCCGAACCAGGCCGATCACAGCCTCGAGGCCATCGCCGCCCGCCTGGGGCTCAACGTTATCGGGCGCCACACCGCCCTCGGCGACGCGATCCTCGCGGGCGAAATATTCCTGAAGCTCATT
>CAMPGR010000153.1 GCA_946885605.1 uncultured Pseudomonadota bacterium | reverse complement strand
CCGCGAGGACGAGAAGATCCGCTTCCGCGACATCGTCGCGCAGCCGCGCAAGATCATTTCGAGCCCGACCTGGAGCGGCATCGAGTCCGAGACGGTCTCCTACAATGCCGGCTACACCAACGTCCACGAATTGATCCCGTGGCGCACGCTCACCGGCCGCCAGCAGTTCTACCAGGACCACCCCTGGATGCGCGCCTTCGGCGAAGGGTTCTCGAGCTACCGCCCGCCGGTGGACCTGAAGACGACGGCGGCCATCGCGGGCAGGAAGCCCAACGGCAACCCGGAGATCGCGCTCAACTTCATCACGCCGCATCAGAAGTGGGGCATCCACTCGACCTACACCGACAACCTCATCATGCTCACGCTTTCCCGGGGCGGGCCGTGCATCTGGATCAGCGAAGAGGATGCGCAGCGCGCGAACATCGAGGACAACGACTGGATCGAGCTGTTCAACGTCAATGGCGCGCTAACCGGTCGCGCGGTCGTCAGCCAGCGGGTGAAGCCGGGCATGGTGATGATGTATCACGCGCAGGAAAAGATCGTGAATACGCCGGGCTCCGAAATGAACGGCGCGCGCGGCGGGATCCACAACTCGGTCACCCGCACGGTCGTGAAACCCACGCATATGATCGGGGGCTACGCCCAGTTGAGCTACGGCTTCAACTACTACGGCACGATCGGCACCAACCGCGACGAGTTCGTGCTGGTGCGCAAGATGAACCGCGTCGACTGGCTCGACACGCCGGTCGCCGAGCAATTGATCAAGCCCACGCTGGACCAGGGAGAAGTGGCATGAAGGTACGCGCGCAGATCGGCAAGGTCCTCAATCTGGACAAGTGCATTGGATGTCACACGTGTTCCGTGACCTGCAAGAACGTCTGGACCAGCCGGCCGGGCATGGAATACGCGTGGTTCAACAACGTCGAGACCAAGCCGGGCATCGGCTATCCCAAGGACTGGGAGAACCAGGACAGGTGGAACGGCGGCTGGGTGCGCAAGGCGAATGGCCGCATCGAGCCGCGGCAGGGTGCGCGGTGGAAGCTCCTGATGAAAATTTTCGCCAACCCGAACCTTCCGCAGATCGACGACTACTACGAGCCCTTCACCTACGACTACGCGCACCTGCAGTCCGCGCCCGAGATGTCCGCGTCGCCCACCGCGCGCCCGAGGAGCCTCATCACCGGAAAGCAGATGGACAAGATCGTCTGGGGCCCCAACTGGGAGGAGATACTCGGGGGCGAGTTCGCGAAGCGCAGCAAGGAAAAGAACTTCGACGACATCCAGAAGGACATGTACGCGCAGTTCGAAAACACCTTCATGATGTACCTGCCGCGTCTGTGCGAGCACTGCCTGAACCCGTCGTGCGTGGCGAGTTGCCCCTCGGGCTCGATCTACAAGCGCGAGGAAGACGGCATCGTGCTCATCGACCAGGACAAGTGCCGCGGCTGGCGCATGTGCGTGTCCGGCTGCCCGTACAAGAAGATCTACTACAATTGGAAGAGCGGCAAGGCCGAGAAGTGTATCTTCTGTTATCCCCGCATCGAATCCGGGCAGCCCACCGTGTGCTCCGAGACTTGCGTGGGGCGCATTCGCTACCTGGGTGTTCTGCTCTACGACGCCGACCGCATCCAGGAGGCCGCCAGCGTCGAGCATGACCGCGACCTCTATCACGCCCAGCTCGGCCTGTTCCTCGATCCCAACGACCAGGCGGTCATCGCGCAGGCGCGCGCCGACGGTGTTCCCGACCACTGGCTGGAAGCGGCGCGCAGGAGCCCGGTCTACAAGATGGTCATGGAATGGAAGGTCGCCCTGCCGCTGCATCCCGAGTACCGCACGCTGCCGATGGTCTGGTACGTCCCGCCGCTCTCGCCGATCAGCGCCGCCGCCAACGCCGGTCATCTTGGTGTAAATGGCGAGATCCCGGACGTGAGTGAGCTGCGCATTCCGGTCAAGTATCTCGCGAACCTGCTCACGGCGGGCGACACCGGGCCGGTGGTGCGCGCCCTGGAACGCATGCTGGCGATGCGTGCCTACCAGCGCAGCAAGCATGTGGAAAACCGCGTCAACCTCGCGGTGCTCGAGCAGGTCGGCCTCACCCAATCCCAGGTCGAAGAGATGTACCGGATCATGGCGATCGCCAACTACGAGGATCGCTTCGTGATCCCCTCGACACATCGCGAATATGCCGAGAACGCGTTCAATGTGCGCGGCGGCTGCGGCTTCAGCTTCGGCAATGGCTGCTCCGATGGGGTGAGCGACGTCAGCCTCTTCGGCGTGGAGAAGAAGCGCACCATCCCCATCAAGGCGCAGGTCTGACATGAGCGCTGTTCATCCAGGCCCCTCCGCCGGCGGGCGCGTGCATCCCGGGACAGCCACGCTGCGCGTGCTGGCGGCGCTGCTCGGCTATCCCGATGCGCGCCTGCGCGGGCACCTGCCTGAAATGACGGCGCTGCTCGCCCAGGACAACGTGCTTTCCGCTTCGCGGCGCGGCGAAATCGACGCCCTCGCGCGCTGGCTTGCCGGGACCGATCCGCTGGACGCCGAAACCGCCTATGTGGAAACGTTCGACCGCGGCCGGGCCACGTCGCTGTACCTGTTCGAGCATGTGCATGGAGACTCGCGCGACCGCGGGCCGGCGATGATCGACCTCGCGCAGACCTACGAGCAGGCCGGCCTTTACCTTGCGCCAGGCGAGTTGCCCGATTATCTGCCTGTCGTGCTCGAGTTCGTATCCACGCAGCCACCGCTGCACGCGAAGGCTTTCCTGGGCGAGATCGCACACCTCGTCAATGCGATTTTCGGCGCCTTGCTTCAACGCGCGAGCCCCTACTCGAGCGTGCTGGGCGCGCTCCTCGACATGGCGGGCGAAAAGGCGCAGGCCGTCGAGCCGGTGCCGGAACCTTCCCTCGATGAGAGCTGGGCGGAGCCGCCCGCCTTCGACGGTTGTGCAACGGAGGGACAGGCCCGGCCCGGCAGCCCTCAGCCCATACGCATCGTTCGCAAGGCCGGAAACACGACGCAAGGAATCAAGTCATGAGCTTTCTGCACGGCTTTCTTTTCCAGGTTTATCCCTACGTGTGCTTCACCGTCTTCATCGTGGGCAGCCTCATCCGTTTCGACCAGAACCAGTACAGCTGGAAGAGCGACTCGTCGCAGTTGCTGCGTCGCGACCTGCTGCGCTGGGGCAGCAACCTCTTTCACGCCGGGATTCTCTTCCTGTTCTTCGGCCATCTCTTCGGGCTGTTCACGCCGCACGCCGTCTACGGTGTCTTCATGAGCGCCGCGACCAAGCAGATGCTGGCCGTGATCGCCGGGGGCATCGCGGGGGCCATCTGTTTCGTCGGGCTCACCATGCTGCTCTACCGCCGGCTCGCCGACCCGCGCATCCGCCATACCAGCCATCCCAGCGACATTGCCATCCTGATCGTGCTCTGGGTGCAACTCACTGTGGGCCTCATCACGCTACCTTATTCGTGGCAGCACGCCGACGGCACGGCGATGTTGATCCTCGCCGACTGGGCGCAGCGCATCGTCACATTGCGGCCGGTGGACGCCGCTGCGCTGGCGACGTTGCCCTGGCCGTTTCTGTTCCACGTGGTGCTCGGCATGACGATCTTCATCCTGTTGCCGTTCAGCCGGCTCGTGCACGTGTGGAGCGGCTTCGCGACCATCGCCTATCTCTTCCGCCCTTACCAGGTGGTGCGCTCGCGCCGGCTCAACATAGCCCCAGGCCAGGATTTGCCCGGTCAGCCCAGTGCTACCCCGAATCCCAGTCCGGCTGCGGCGATCGACAACCCGCGCGCCGCGCGATAGGACGCTCGGAACCATACGCCATGACTTCCGAAGTGGCCCGCATCAACGGCATCGCGCTCAATACCGCGGAGGAACATCTCACACCGCAGGAATTGCGCCAGCGCGCCTGCACGGAGCTGCTGCGCCAGGCCGCGCAACGCGCCGGCCTGCTAGATCCCACCGAGGCGCCCACGGCCGACGGCGTGATCAGCGAAGCGGCAGCGAGCGCCATCGAGGCGCTGCTGGAGCGCGAGCTCGAGCTGCCGGAGCCGGACGAAGAAGCCTGCCGCCGCTACCATGCCGCGCACGAAAGCCTCTATCGCACGGGAGAGCGCGTGCATGTCCGTCACATCCTGTTCGCGGTTACGCCGGGCGTGGAGGTCACGGCGTTGCGCAAACGCGCCGAAGCGATCTTTCTCGACGTGCGCTGTCACGACGGCCGGGGGGGCGAAAGCTTTGCAGAAGCGGCGCGCAAGTGGTCCAACTGCCCGACCGGCGAGCACGGCGGTGAGCTCGGCTGGCTCGAAGCCGCCGATTGCGCCCCGGAGTTCGCGCGTGAGCTGTTCGGCCGCTCCGAGGTGGGCGTGCTGCCGCGACTCGTGCACAGCCGCTTCGGCCTGCACGTGGTCGAGGTGCTGGAGCGCGAGCCCGGCGCCCCACAACCTTTCGAGGCGGTGCGTGGCGCAGTGGCCTCGGCGCTGCGCCAGCAGGCCTTCGTGACGGCATTGCGCCAGTACCTGAGCCTGCTCGCGGGCGAGGCCGCGGTGGAAGGCGTGGAGCTCGAGGCGGCGGACACGCCGCTGGTGCGCTGATTGTCCGCGCATAGCAAATAGGGAAGCGCAATGAACGAGTTCGCGCTTGTCAGGGCGCTGCACGTGCTCGGCGTGGTGCTGTGGATCGGAGGTGTGGCCTTCGTCACGGCGGTGCTGCTGCCCGCCGTGCAGCGCTTCGCGAAGCCCGGAGAGCAGGTTGTATTCTTCGAGCAGATCGAGTCGCGCTTCGCCGGACAGGCGCGCTGGATGACCGCGCTGGTCGGTATCACCGGGTTGTGGCTCACCTGGCGCTTCGGGCTGTGGACGCGCTTCGTCGAGACGCGTTTCTGGTGGATGCACGCGATGGTGATCGTGTGGCTCCTGTTCACGGTGATGCTGTTCGTGGTTGAACCGTTGTTTCTCCATCGCAGGCTGCGCGAGCGCTCGCGCCGCGATCCGGGCGGCACGTTCGCACTCATTAAGCGCTTTCACTGGATGCTGCTGGCTTTGAGCCTCGTCACGGTCTTCGGCGCCGTGGCAGGCAGTCACGGCGGACTTTAGGAACGCGGCGCGTACGGCATGTCGGATATCAGGCGATGCGTAAGCCCCTGATCCTCACCGGCAGGTTGTTCAGGCGCTCGCAAAGCGGCCGAGTAAGCCCAGGGGATCGTGCGCCCGGGCGACCGAGTAGATGAACGCGTAGATCGCCAGCGCGGCGAGCCAGCAACCGATGCGCAGCCCGGGGCTGCGTCCTCTGAAGGCGGTGAGGCCGAGGGCGATGTAGACGACCAGCAGCACGACCTTCACCGTCAGCCACGCGTGGACGAAGGGGTACTGCCGCACGATGGTCATCAGCATCAGCGCTGCGGTCAACAGCACCGTATCGATGGTGTAGGAGAGATATCGCAGCGGGGCGGACAGCGCCCATTGCCCGCCGGCGAAGAGCACGAGCCCGCGCGCGAAAAACAGGCTGCCGCTCGCCAGCACTGCGGTGATGTGGGTGAGGCGGATTTCGTGATAGAACTCGACCATCCGCTCATCCGCGCGGTTCTCGCGTCTCCAGTATGCCCTGGCGCCATGAGAGGTGCGGCTTCATCCCGCGCAGGCAGAAGAGGACGAGGCCGATTCCCGAGCATTCCATAGACGCCGAAGAGCGCGGTATGCCCGCCCGGAGGCCATGACATTCTGAAGAGTGCCTGATGATGGCCCTGGCGGTCGTGTATGCCTTCGCGATGAATCGCTACTCGCGGAAGGCCGGGACACGGAGCAAGCTCCGAGGAAAATTATCCCTTTTGAGTATAGGGTACGGCTTCCGCCCCGCCAAACATGCGTTCGAAAGGCAATTGCGTGAATCTTCGAGAAGAAAAGCCGCGAGTTTGATCTGAATCAGTACCACTTCGCGCCCGCCCTCTATAGTAACCATATGCTCTTGCGCAAATTGGAACACACGGCGAAATCAGCGCGCGCTCGGCCATCACCGAACAGGAGCCCTATCATGACTACGCGTAACCTCGCCCGTCGCTGGACGGCGATCGCTGTCACATCTGCGGTCTTGGCGTTCGCCGCACCGGGAGCGGCGCTTACGCATTGCGACACGCTCGACGGACCCGTCGTCGCGGCAGCGCGCAAGGCGCTCGACACGAACGATGTCAACTTCGTGCTGCTGTGGGTGCAGAAGAAAGACGAGGCGGAAATCAGAAACCACTTTCAGAAAACGATGACCGTGCGCAAAGCAGGCGGGCCGGCGAAAGAGCTCGCCGACATGTATTTTTTCGAAACGCTGGTGCGTCTCCACCGCGCCGGAGAGGGCGCCGGATACACGGGCCTCAAGCCGGCGGGCAAGATCGAGCCTCCGATAGCGGCAGCCGACCGGTCGATCGAGAGCGGCAAGCTGCGGGAAGTTGCGAAAGTCATATCCCAGCGCACCGAGGAAGGGCTCCACAAGCACTTCGAGGACGTGATGAAGAGGAAGCAGTACAACCCGAACGATGTGGCGGCCGCCCGCGCGTTCGCCAGCGCCTACGTCGAGTACACCCACTATGTCGAGCGCCTGTATGACGCGGCGCGCACGCTCTCTCCGGGAGAAGTGCAGAAGACCGCGCCGGGGCTCGCGCATTCGCATTGATTAGAGGCACAGCCGGGGCGCCGCTACCTCGTTTTCCGCTGCAGAGATTCGAGCGACACGCCGCACAAGCTCGGTATGCGCCGCCCCACCTCGGCAGGAGAATTCTCATGAAGCTCGAAATACCTCAATCTCTGAAAATCGAACATGAAGCGCTGCACTCGACCCTCGTCAAGGCGACCAAGGTCGCGGGCGCCACAGGCGAGGCGGCCCGTGCCGTGGCGGTCGCGCTGCATCCCCATTTCGTGAAGGAGGAGCAGCTTGCGCTGCCCGCGCTCGCCCTTCTCGCGCCGCTTGCGCGTGGCCAGTTGACTCCCGAGATGCGCGAGGTCGTGCTGCTCACGGACAGACTGCGGACCGAACTGCCCCAGATGCTCGCCGAACATCGAGCGATCGTGGCGGCCCTGGACAAGCTCGTCGAGGCGGCACGCGCGGAGGGGCACACGCAGTACGCCGATTTTGCCGAAGAGCTGAAGTTGCACGCGCGAACGGAAGAGGAAGTGATGTATCCCGCCGCGGTTCTGGTCGGAGAATACATAAAGCGCGCCACGTAATGCTCAAGAGCGGTTCCGTCAGAACTCCACGCGGTAAATGGAGTCGGTACACGGCAAGCGCGGCGCAGGACGGTGGACCGCGTGATTACCAAGCGACTGACACGAGGCCTCTCGTATGGAAACACCCATGGCATCGGAAGAAGGACTTACGCAGGAGCAACTGGACCATTTCGCGAAGCGGCTCGCCGCGCGCAAGCAACAGTTGCTCGACGAAATCCACGAGGCGCTGAGACGTGAGGGCGCTGATGAGCGCTACGACCGGATCGTGGGTGCAGCGGGCGACACCGCCGACGAAGCGCTCGCCGACCTGACGCGGGATCTGACCAATACGCGGATAGACCGCGCTACACATGAGTTGCGGGACGTTGAGGCGGCCGAGCAGCGCATGGCCCGCGGGCAATACGGCTATTGCATCGAGTGCGGGGATTTCATCGGTTTGCAGCGCCTGGAGGCGTTTCCGACTGCCAAGCGTTGTCTTCTGCACCAGCAGTTATACGAGAAGACGCACGCCGCTCCGCGACATCGAACGGGAGTTTGATCTCGCATGCGGGGATCCGCGCTGCTACCATTGCGTACCCGTAAGTAAGAAGGGAGGAGGGTCAGAAAGCGTTACACGGCGCAAGTTCCTGTACCCGACCGCCGCCGCCGGGGCCGCGGCGGCGGCGGTCGCGTACAGGAACTTGCGCC
>CAMPGR010000152.1 GCA_946885605.1 uncultured Pseudomonadota bacterium | reverse complement strand
GGTGTTGGCGTAAGCCCATGCATTACACCGACGCGATCACCGGCGACACGTACCCGCTCGACCAGCCGCGCTGGTGCGCGGAGAGCGGCAACTATCTCAACCTCGGCCCGTCACCGGCGCTGAGACGCAACGATATCGACCGCGGCTGCCACTCGGTCTGGCGCTACGCGCCCGCGTTGCTGGTGGACAAGCGCCACGCTGTCAGCATGGGCGAAGGCTGGACGCCGCTCCTCGCACGGGAATGGGACGGCCTGGCGGTACTCATGAAGCTCGAATTCATGATGCCGACCGGCTCCTTCAAGGACCGCGGCATGACCGTGATGGTGAGCTATCTTAAGAGCCGCGGCGTCGATCACGTGCTCGAGGATTCCTCCGGCAATGCGGGTGCCTCGCTCTCGGCCTATGCGGCGGCGGCGGGGATGCGCTGTCGCATCCTCGTTCCGGAAACCGCCTCGTATCCCAAGATCGCCCAGATCGCGGCGTGCGGCGCGGACGTCGTGACGATCAAGGGAACGCGCCAGGACGTCGCGGATACCGCCATGCGCATGAGCCGCGGGATCTTCTACGCGAGCCACAACTGGCAGCCGTTCTTCGTGGAAGGCACGAAAACGCTCGCCTACGAGCTGTGGGAGCAGCTCGGGTTCCGCGCGCCGGACAACGTCGTCGTGCCGCTCGGCTACGGCAGCAACATACTGGGCTGCGAGCGCGGTTTTGCGGAACTCCTGCGCGGCGGCGAAATAGCGAAGATGCCCCGTCTCTTCGGAGTGCAGGCGGAGAACTGCGCGCCGTACTACGAAAGCTACAGGGCCGGCGTCAATGAGTTGGTGCAGACCGACATCAAGCCTACGATTGCCGAGGGCATCGCGTCGTCGAAGCCAACGCGCGTGAAGGAAGTGCTCGCAGCGGTGCGCGCTTCGGGCGGCGCAATTGTCGCGGTCAGTGAGAACGAGATCGTTGCAGCCCTTGGCGCGCTCGCGCGCGGCGGTCTCTACGTCGAACCGACCTCGGCCGCCGCTGCAGCCGGGTTGTCACAACTCATCCGCAGCGGGGCCATTCGCCGTGACCAGACGACTGTGCTGGTGCTGACCGGCTCCGGGCTCAAAGCCTCGGAGAGAATCGGCGAGCTACTCAAGCTCCGCGCGCGCGGCGCGTAAACGAGCCGCCATTCCGGTGGGAGACCGGAATCAAGAGTAAGTTGCACACACCAGATGTCCGGGATTCACGCGGCACTGTGCTAACATGGCTTCGTCCAGAAACAGGACATGACGCATGACCAAGCGTAGTTATACTGCGATCCTCGAGAAGGAAGGCGATGGTTTCGTCGCGCTTTGCCCGGAACTCGACGTGGCAAGCCAGGGAGCTACGGTCGAAGAGGCCACAGCCAATCTCAAAGAGGCCGTCGAGTTGTTTCTTGAGTGTGCCGACCCGAAGGAAATCGAACGGCGGTTACATACCGAAGTCTTCGTTACGCGGTTTGAAGCGGTGAATGGGTAAGCTGCGCGCCCTCTCCGGAAAAGAGGTGTGCCGCATACTTGAAAAACAGGGATTCACGGAAGTCCGCCGCAAAGGCAGCCATGTGGTGATGCAGCGGCGGAGTCAGGAAGGGAGCGTGACCGTGCCTGTACCGGATCACGCTGAAATCCGAATCGGCACTCTGCTCTCCATTATCCGGCAAAGCGGCTTGCAGCGATCCGATTTCGAGTCTTAGGGGAATGTTCAACAGCTCCCTCGCATGGGGCGTATGCTCGAGACCGGTGGTATGCGGGCTTACTACAAAAGTGCGTCTGCAATATCACGAAGCAGTCGGTTCGGGAAAAGTGCTTTACGCATTTTGTCCAACCTTTCCAGCGGGAATTCGGTAGGATGAGCTGCGGTATTGCGGAATGCTTGGCTGAACTCGTCAAGCCGTTTCACCAGTTTCTGGTCCGGGACGGGCTTCCCGGTTTGTTTAAGCACCCTTTCATGCCCTGCATCCCCTCGAACCGCGGTCTTTAGGAAGTGGACTACATTGCCAAGTGTTACCTTTCCGTTTGCGTCGCAGTGACCAAAGCCCTTACATGCGTCACGGTATCGCTTAACAAGTTCATGCTCGATCGCCTTATATGACCCGTACAAAAAAAGCGTTGATTTCATCTACAGCGTCTTCCGGCTCTTCCACTTCGCTGTCGTTGGGAAACTTCAAGTCGAAGAGCGGTCGAGGGCGCGAGCCATGTCCGACGGCGATTTTGCAAACTGAAGACTAGTTAACCAGTACTTGATCACACGGTTTCGTGGTTCCTGTGGCCACAACGATTCGAAAAGAGCACCCAGGAATGTAAGGACGCGTCAACTACGTGACGCCGTGCTGCTTGAACCACGCCTGCATGCGCTTCCAGCCGTCTTCCGCCGCTTCCTTGCGATAACTCGGGCGGTAGTCGGCGTAGAACGCGTGCGGCGCGCCGTCGTAGACGACGATCTCGGAAGCCGTATTGCCGGCCGCTTTAAGCGCCGCGCGCATCTGCTCGACGTGCGCCACGGGAATGCTCGCGTCTTCGCCGCCGTACAGTCCGAGCACGGGCACCTTGAGGTGCGGCGCGAGATCCACCGGATAAGCCGGCTGCAACGCCGACTTGCTCGGTGCAACGAGCCTGCCGTACCACGCGACACCCGCCTTGACTTTCGGATTGTGCACGCAGTACGTCCATGTGATGCGCCCGCCCCAGCAGAAGCCGGTCACGCCGAGGCGTGATGTATCGGCGCGCCCGGTGGATTCCGCATAGACCACTGCGCTGTCGAGATCGGACATGACCTGGCTGTCCGGCACGTGGTTCACCACTTTCGCGAAGATCTCCTGGTTGTCGGTAAATTTGGTCACGTCGCCCTGCCGGTAGTAGAGCTCCACCGTGATCGCGAAATAGCCGAGCTTGGCGAGCCGCCGGCACACGTCCTTGATGTGCTCGTGCACGCCGAAGATCTCCTGCACCACGAGCACCACGGGGAATTTTCCGCTCTTGTCGGGATGCGCGCGATACGCGGGCACGGCGCCCGTCATGGTGTTCACCTTCACTTCGCCGGCGACGAGTCCCTGCTCGTCGGTCGTGATGGTCGTCGAAGCGATCGGCTGCACGCTCTTCGCGAATCCCTGGTGCAGCAGCGAAGTGACCAGATCGCGCAGGCTTTTCTCGGGTTGCGGAAACACGCCGCGCAGAACGGATTCAGTCATGTTGCGCTCCTCTCGATGGATTGAATGGGTATTGCAGACGGGCGAAAAATTATAGCATCGGGGGGCGCCTGGCTTGACACTGTCAACCGCAGCGGAATAGATTCGGCTCCGCTCTCTCGCTCCTTTTCTTCCAAAGGCCCGCCGTGAAAATAACGAACGTCAAGAGCTATACCGTGCATCCCGGGTGGCGCAAGAATCTCATCTTCGTCAAGGTCGAAACCGACGAAGGCATCCACGGCTGGGGCGAAGCGTACTCGCAGTACGACCGCGACCGGCCGGTCGTCGCGCAGTTGGAAGCGCTCGGGCCGTATGTCGTCGGACGGAGTCCCTTCGACATCAAGCATTTCACCCAGTTTGCATTCGACGACTACGCCGCGCGCCGCGGCTCGGTGGAGCTCTTCTGCGCGGTGAGCGGCATCGAGCAGGCGCTGTGGGACATCGTCGGCAAGGCGTGCAAGCAGCCGGTTTACAACCTCCTCGGGGGACGCTGCCGCGACAAGATCCGTGTCTATGCCAACGGCTGGAGCTACGGTCTCAAGACGCCTGCGGACTACGCGCGCGCCGCCGAGAAGGTCGTGGCGCAGGGATGGACCGCGCTCAAGCTGGATCCGTTGCCGGCACCCTGGCGCACCTACATCCCCAAGGAGCACGAGGCGCGTGCGATTGCGGTGGTGAAAGCCGTGCGCGAAGCCGTCGGTCCCGACGTCGATATCCTCATCGACCAGCATCGCCGGCTCGCGCCGATGCACGCCATCCGCCTCGATAAGCGGCTCGCGGAGTTCGGGCTCTACTGGATGGAGGAGTCGTGCCAGGCGGAATACCCGGACGAGCTCGCGCATATTCGGCGGGAGATCGGCGTGCCGATGGTGATCGGCGAGGCGACCTACACGAAGACCGGCTTCCGGCCGTTACTGGAGAAGCGCGCGGCCGATATTCTCAATCCGGACGTCGCGTGCTGCGGCGGCATCCTCGAGTTGAAGGAGATCGCGGCGATGGCGGAGCCGTTTCTCGTCGCCGTCTCCCCGCACAATTACAACTCCACGGTGGTCGCGCTCGCCTCCACGGTGCACGCGTCGGCGACCATGCCGAACTTCATCATCACGGAGTATTTCCTGCCGTTCGTCGAGTTCGGCGACCGTATCTCGCCGAACCCGCTCAAGCCGAAGAACGGCTACATCGATCTGCCGACGGCGCCGGGACTAGGCATCGAGCTCGATGAGAAGGCGCTCGGCGAGGTGCCCGGAAAACGCTACGATTTGCGCAAGCTACGCCATCCCGCCGACGAGCCGGGCGGTATTTGACGTCGCGCGCGCGCCGCTACGGTAACTGCACTACTGCCGCGTCGCCATCGACGACGAGCCGCGTGCCGAAGCTCGCGCTGCGTTCGGTGATCTTCGCGATCATCTCCGGCTCTTCCCGGATTGTCCGCAGCAGCGTCTCGTTCTGCTCGTTGTGGCGCACGAACTGGAAAGCGACCTTCTCGATGCGGCGCTCGTCGAGCGTGACGCGCGCCATCATGCCCACCCAGTCCCCGTGCTTTCTGCCGCCGTGTCCGGTGTGGAACGAGAAATTCCCCAAGCCGTAGAAGACGGGCTTGCCTTTGTAGACTTCGACGGGCAGCGAGAAATGCGGACCGTGACCGACGACGATGTCCGCACCGGAATCGATGGCGGCATGTGCGATTTCGGTCATGTACTGCAGCACTTCCTCGTGCAGGCCCCAGTGGTGCGAGGCGACGACGATATCGGCCTCTCTCCGCAGCGCCGCGATATCCTCGCGGTACTGTGCGAGATACGCCGGGTCCGCCCACGTCAGGATTTCGGGCGGCACGCCCGGGCGATTTGCCGGCGGTATTTCCGGCCGCGTCTTGTGCAGCGGCAACTGGTACGCGGTATGCCCGCGCAGCGCCGCGACGCCCGGCGTATGCTCGCCGGCTTCATGATTGGTCGGCCAGTAGACCGAGGTCCGTTGCAGGATGCCGAAGCGCAGCCCCCGGCGCTCCAGGATCACGGGGGCGCGCGCCTGCTCGCGATTGAGCCCGGCGCCGACATGAGCGATTCCGAGCCGGTCCAGCGCCTCCAGGGACGAGCGGATCGCCTCGGCGCCAAAGTTGACATTGTTCGCGTTGCCGACGAGGTGATAGCCGGCGAGGGAGAGGGCGCGGCCGCTGTCGGGATGGACGTAGAAGCCTTCGTCCATCAGCGAGCGCTCGGCCGGCGGCTGGTAGAGGCAGCATTCGAGGTTGCCGAACACGAGGTCCGCCTCCTTCAATTGCGCGCTGACGCGGGCGAAAGGGGCCTCCGGGTCCGTGACCTTCATCAGATTGACATCCCCGGTGCATATCATCAGTCGGCGCATGATCGCTGCTTTCCCTTCACGAAGTGATTTGGATATTCTAAGGGGAGTCGTCGGCGAAATAGGGCTTGACAGTGCCGGACAGGAACGACAAGCTTTGCGCCGGGTCCAAATAATGGAAGAAAGTGACGCGTTTCAGGAGCGGGCGTTAGCCCTTCGGAGAGGAGGACCGATGTTCAAGAACATCCTGATACCGACGGACGGTTCGGAGAACTCGCAGCGCGCGGTGCGCGCGGGGGTTGAGCTCGCGAAGCTGCACCAGGGACGCATCACCGGCATACACGTCATTCCCGACTACCATCTCCTCATCGCTTATGAGGGGGCCTTCGATCCCATCACCGAGGAGCGGATCGAGGAGGAGGCACGTTCCCGCGCCGAGAGCTACCTCGCATACGTACGGAAGGCCGCGGAGGAAGCGGGGGTGCCGTGCGATACCGTGTGCGAGACCAGCGATCACCCGTACGACGCCATCCTCAAGACCGCGGACAACAAGAACTGCGACCTGATTCTCATGACCTCGCACGGGCGCAAGGGCCTCGCCGCCGTGCTGCTCGGGAGCGAGACCAGGAAGGTGCTGACGCATACCCGCGTGCCGGTCCTCGTCGTGCGATAGCGGCCTCGGGAAGCTGGCGGTCACATCGGGCGCGGCAAGCCCGCGTTCCGAAAGCTAAATTCGTTTCGAGTAAGTTTTTCTAAGTTTTCGGCTTCGAATAATTTTACTGCGAAGCAGCAAAAAGGCTTGCGTGGAGGGCGTGAGGGTGGCAGAATTACACCCGTGCTGACGCTCGTTCGAGTGTCGGCACACTCCTCCAAAACCTCCTCCTTTGGTGGAAACTCAGCGCAACCCTCCGGGGTTGCGCTTTTTTTTCGCCGGCGTTCCGGAGTATGCGCTCACTCTAAGTCCACCGCAAGCCGAGGCTGGAGCGGCTACTTGCATCATGCTGCTTAGCAATATGCCAGAGGGGTCGCGCGTGCCAGGCCTGTGCCGGGCGTAAACAAAGATGCACAACTTTTGCCGTTGCCATGAGGGTCCGCGACACGGCACGTACCTGCCGCTTGCTATACTCGGCACAGCGGGCGATGCGGCAACTGCGCCTACTGCTCAGCGGAGCAAAAGCATCGCGGATCGAATGAAACGGGCGGTCGCAGCGTTTGCGCGGTGGGTAGCGCTCAGGGTTCGGTAATACTTGACTGCGGTCAAGGCTCGTTGCAAGGCGTGCGGATACATTCCATGTTTCTGCCGGCTCGCAGCTCCTAGAAATTCATTCCAGACAGTCCCATAAATGAAAATCCACGAGTACCAGGCGAAGGAAATCCTCAGGCAATACGGGGTCGCCACCCCGCGCGGCATCGCGTGCTTCAGTGTGGAGGAAGCCGTTGCAGCGGGTGCGAAACTGGGCGGCAAGGTGTGGGTGGTCAAGGCGCAGATCCACGCCGGCGGCCGGGGCAAGGGCGGTGGCGTCAAGCTTGCCCGCTCCCCGGAGGAATTGCGCCAGCATGCGAGCCAGATATTGGGCATGCAGCTCAAGACGCCCCAGACCGGTCCCGAGGGACAGAAAGTCCGCCGCCTGCTCGTCGAGGAAGGCGCCGAGATCCGGAAGGAGCTCTACGTCGGCATGGTCGTCGATCGCGGCTCCCAGCGCGTCGTGCTGATGGGATCCAGCGAAGGCGGCATGGATATCGAGGAGGTCGCCGCCCGCACGCCGGAGAAGATCCACAAGGCCGCGATCGACCCGTTCGCCGGGTTGACCGACGCGCAGGCCGAGGAAATCGCGCGCAAGATCGGGATTCCGGAGAAGGCGCTCGGTGAGGCCCGGGATTTCCTGAAGGGCCTCTATCGCGCTTTCGACGAGACCGATGCCTCGCTCGCTGAAATCAATCCGCTGATTCTGACGGGCGACGATCGCGTGCTCGCGCTCGATGCCAAGATGAACTTCGACGACAACGCGCTCTTCCGCCACCCCGATATCGCAGCCATGCGCGATCTCGACGAGGAAGACCCGGCCGAGGTGGAGGCGTCAAAATACGATCTGTCGTACATCTCGCTGGACGGGGACATCGGCTGCCTCGTCAACGGTGCGGGGCTTGCGATGGCGACGATGGACATCATCAAGCTCTACGGCGGCAGCCCGGCGAATTTCCTCGACGTCGGCGGCGGCGCTTCCACCGAGAAGGTGACGGAAGCCTTCAAGATCATGCTGCGGAATCCGCGGCTCAAGGCGATACTCGTCAATATCTTCGGCGGCATCATGAAATGCGATGTGATCGCCCAAGGCATCGTCACCGCCGCGCGCGAGGTGAGCCTCAAGGTTCCGCTGGTCGTCCGGCTGGAAGGCACCAACGTCGACCTGGGCAAGAG
>CAMPGR010000151.1 GCA_946885605.1 uncultured Pseudomonadota bacterium | reverse complement strand
AAGGACGCGGCCGCCTGCTCTACAAGATCCCGCTTGCGACGTATCACGCTTACAACTGCGCGGGCGGCGCCTGCTTCTACGTCAATCCGCCACGGTCGCAGGACCCGCCGGGAAGCAGAGTCACGCTGCGACGCCCGGGCGGCGGCATCGGCGGCGACACCTGGGGCGCGTTTGACCATTACGATGCGAGCTCACCGCGCCAGACCTTCGCCCACTGGGACGCGCCCTTCATCCGGTGGCTCGTGCGTAGCGGTTACACGCCCGAGTTCTGCACCGATCTCGACATCCACGAGGATCATGACCTGTGCAGCCGGTACCGGCTGCTCGTGAGCGTCGGACACGATGAATACTGGAGCGAGACCACGCGCGACCGTGTGGAAGCGTTCGTAGCGCGCGGGGGAAACGTGGCATTCTTCGGCGCAAACGTCTGCTGGTGGCGCATACGCATCGTGGATGAAGGGACCACGATCGTGTGTCATCAGGGCGGTCCCCACGGCGCGCTCGATCACTGGTGGTCCAAGACGGGCGCGAACCGTCCCGAGGACGCGTTGACGGGGGTGAGCTACCGCCACGGCGGCGGATGGTGGGACGGGCCGCGGCGCACCGGCGGATACATCGTGCAGCAGGCCGACCATTGGGTGTTCGCGGGCACTGGGCTGCGCACGGGAGAGACCTTCGGCCGGGACACCTGTCCGCCACTCGTGGGCTACGAGTGCGACGGCGCGCCGCTCGTCGTCGACGAGACAACCGGCCTCGCCGTGCTTTCCGCCGACGCGGAACGTCAGGGAACGCCCTCCGACTTCCGTCTCCTCGCCGTCGGTCTTCTGAGCACGGACTGGAATGAGCTGCCGGAGCGCGAGACACATGCGGCAGGCGGCGGGATACACGCGGCCACGATGGGCATTTACTCGCGCAACGGAACCGTGTTCACAGCCGGGACGACGGACTGGGCGCAAGTGCTCGGGCAGGATCCACGCGTCGAGAGGATCACGCGGAATGTCGTGGACCGGCTATTGCGCGGGTGATGCGCGCCTCAAAGTACGCGTGCCGACCGTTCCGCCCCAGGCAGGAGCAGCGGCTCGGACAGAATGAACGCCGAGCCTGGCGTGGGGCTATCCTTTCACGCGAGGCGCGGGTGATTCGGACTTGAGCGAAGCCATGTCGATCGAGAAGCGGTACTTCACGTCGGCCTTGAGCAGTCTCTCGTAGGCTTCGTTGACTTTCTGCATGGGAATGACTTCGACGTCGGCGGTGATGTTGTGCTTGCCGCAAAAGTCGAGCATCTCCTGGGTTTCCGCGATGCCGCCGATGGCAGAGCCGGAGAGGCGGCGGCGTGCCATGATGAGACCGAAGGCGGCGACGCCCAGGGGATTCGGAGGTGCGCCGACCAGGGTGAGGTTGCCGTCGCGACGGAGCAGGTTGATATAGGCATTGATGTCGTGATCGGCAGAGACGGTGTCGAGGATGAAGTCGAAGGTGGCCGCGTGCTTCTGCATCTCGTCGGCATTGCTGGAAACAACGACTTCGTCGGCGCCGAGGCGAAGCGCATCTTCCTTCTTGTGCGGTGAATGGGTGAAGACGACGACGTGGGCTCCGAGCGCATGAGCGAGCTTCACGGCCATGTGGCCCAGTCCACCTAAGCCCACCACGCCGACTTTCATGCCCTGCATGACACCCCAGTGGCGCAAGGGCGAGTACGTCGTGATTCCGGCGCAGAGGAGCGGCGCAGCGCCGGCAAGGTCGAGGTTCGCGGGCACGCGCAGGACGAAGCGTTCGTCCACGACGATGCTGTCGGAATAGCCCCCATACGTGACACCTCCAAGATATTTGTCGGGAGCGTTGTAGGTGAGGATCATATTGGGGCAGAACTGCTCGAGTCCCTCCCTGCAATGCGGGCACGTCCCGTCCGAGTCCACCATGCAGCCGACCCCAGCGAGGTCGCCGGGCTTGAACTTGGTAACCGCCGAGCCGGCCTTCGTGACACGGCCGACGATTTCGTGGCCGGGAACGATCGGATAGACCGTTGGCATCACGCTGCTCCACTCGTTACGCACCTGATGCACGTCGGAGTGGCAGATGCCGCAGAAGAGGATTTCGATCTGCACGTCGCGTTCCGTGGGATCGCGGCGCGGGATCGTGGCGAAAGCCAGTGGCGATGTCGCACTGGTGGCGGAGTAAGCCTTCGCCGTATACATAGTAGGCTCCTAATCGGTAGCTTTACTGGACCGTCCGTGTTGACACGGTGTCAAAGACGAGACAGATGCGCTCGGCGCGGGTTCAGACAATTTGTGAAGTTGCCCTGGCGGACAAAGTGCGTCCGTGGGGTTCTTCGACAAAAACCCAAGATCCGTCAATGCGTGAGTTCTTTCGGCGCCCCCGGCTGCTTCAGCGGCTGGCTGCGATCGAACGCATCGAGCTTCATGCATTCATTGAACACGCGCATCACGTTCGGCACGCTGGACGTGTCGGCCTTGAAGAACTGCGCGCCGAAGACTTGCGAGACGATGCAGATGTCGGCGATGGTGGGCGTGTCGCCGTGGCAGTAGCGGCTGGTCTCGCGCTCGTTCGCAAGATGCGCTTCCACGGCCTTTAGTCCCTCGACGATCCAGTGCTGCGCCCAGCGGTTGCGCGCGGGCTCGTCGATCTTCAGGTCCTTCTCCAGGTAGTTCCGGACGCGCGGCACGATGAGCGGGTGCGTGTCGCAGGCGATGATCTGCGCGAGGCCGCGCACGCGCGCCCGACCGAGCGCGTCTTGCGGCAGCAGCGGCGGCTGGGGCGTCGTCTCGTCGAGATATTCCATGATCGCGAGCGACTGGAAGATCGTCTGCCCGTCCACCACCAGCGCCGGAACGACGCGCTGCGGGTTGACCGCACGATAGTCGTCGCCGTGCTGCTGCCCCTGCAGCAGGTTGATGGAAATCTCCTCGGCCTGCAGGCCTTTGAGCGCGAGCGCGATCCGAACGCGGCAGCTCGCGAGCGAACGCCAGAATCCATACCATTTGATCGCCATGATGGCTCCTCTTGGGAAGTGGGTCGATGCGACCGGGGTGGTGCGGGTCATTCTACTCCCGCGCATCGGGCGCGTATCCAGGTCCCCGTCCTACGCATTGGCAGCTAGAGTTGCGGCAGGGAATAGACGCAGGGACGCGCGCGCCCGGGATCGCTATCCACAATATGGTCCCGTTTGCTTGCTGCCCGAGAAGGCCCGGCACCATAATGCCGTCATAAGGAGGAGTACCAACAGCACATGGCGAAGAGCGAGCCCGATCCCTCTGGAGGCAGCGGCCACGATCAGAAGGCGGGAGGCTCGCATGGGGGCGCGAACGGCCGCGCCAAGGTCTGGATCGTCGCCGTCGTCGCCGTGCTGCTCGCGATCTGGGGCGGGCACTGGCTCTACCAGCGCTGGACGCACGTCTACATCGACGATGCACGCATCGACGGCGAGGTGATCACCATTTCGAGCCGCGTGTCCGGCTGGGTCACGGAGCTGCCGGTGATCGAAGGCGACGCCGTGAAGAAAGGCCAGCTCCTCGCCCAGGTGGACGATCGCGACTCCCGTTTGAAGCGCGAAGTGCTCGTCGCGAAGCTGAAAGCGCTCGAGAACCAGGTCGCGGTGGTGATGGCCCAGAGCGGCCAGATCGACCAGGAGACATTCGGCAAGTTCCAGAGCGAGAAGAACCGGCTCGCGGCGGCCGAAGCGGAAGTCTCGGCGCTCGCCATACAGCTCAAGCAGGCGCAGGACGACTTCCGCCGCGCGCGCGAGCTCGCCGAAGCGAAGTGGCTGTCTCCGCAGGCGATGGAGCGCGCGCGGAGCACGTACCAGCAGGTGCGCGAGAATCACCGCAAGGCGCTCGCCGAAGTGGCGGCCGTGCGTGGCACGCTATCTGCGGCGGGCGGCAGCCGCAAGCAGCTTGCGGTAATGGAGCGCCAGCTCCTCGTGCTCGAGCGGCAGGCGGACGAAGTGCGCGCCGAGATCCGCCGGCAGGACATCGACATCGAAGACCGCCGCATCGAGAGCCCTGCGGACGGTCGCGTCGTGATGACCTTCGTGCGGAAGGGCGAGCACGTCGGCGTCGGCCAGCGCATCCTGATGTTCCACAATCCGGACGACATCTGGGTCGAAGCCAATGTCAGGGAAACCGACGTCGGACGCATCAAGCCTGGGATGAAAGCCGATATCCGTGTCGACGCGTACCCCGGCAAAGTATTTTCGGGCACGGTGTTTCGCATTGGCCGCGCGGCGACGAACAAATTCGCTTTGCTGCCCGATCCCAACCCCAGCGGCAATTTCACGAAGATTACCCAGCGCCTTCCGTTACGCATCAAGCTCCAAGAAAAAGATCCGTCGCTGCGCCCGGGCATGATGGTGGAGGTCTACATTGCGCTCCGAGACGACTGAAGCCCTGTTCGAGCGCTACGGGCCGCACTACCGGTGGTTCGCGACCATCACCGTGATGATCGGCACGGTCACCGCGATGCTGACGACCACCAGCGTCAACGTCGCGATTCCGGACATCATGGGCGCGTTCGGCATCGGCCAGGACCGCGCGCAGTGGCTCTCCACCGGCGCGCTCGCGGCGATGACCATCGGTATGCTGCTCAACGCGTGGATGATGGACACGTTCGGGCAGCGCACGACCTTCATCGGCGGCCTCTGCCTGTTCGTGGCCGCACTCCTGATTGCAGGCGCGAGCCCGAACGAGGACGTGCTGATCCTGTGCCGCGTGGTGCAGGGGGCGGTGGCGGGCCTCCTCCAGCCCTTTTCCATGTACACGCTGTTCCGCGTTTTTCCGCCGGGGCAGCGCGGCTTGGCGATGGGAATCTTCGGCTTGAGCGTGCTGCTGGGGCCGGCGCTCGGACCGACGCTCGGCGGCGTCATGATCGAGCACTTCAACTGGCGCTACATCTTCTATGTCGCGGTTCCCGTGGGCGCCACGGCCATTCTCCTGGGAAGCCTGTTCCTGCCGCAGCGCGAGGAGGCGAGCAAGCACTTGCGATTCGACTGGCTGGGCTTCGCGCTGCTCGTGACGGCGCTCTCGACGCTGCTCACCGGGCTCTCGAACGGGCAGCGCGAAGGCTGGCATTCCGATTACATCCTGACGTTGTTCGCTCTCGCCACCGCCGCGGGCATCGGTTTCCTCTTGTGGGAGCTGAGAGCCGCGCAACCGCTCGTCAACTTGCGCGTGCTGGCGAATGCGCAGTTCACGGCAGCGGCGAGCGTTGCGTGCATATTCGGCGCCGGATTGTTTGGTTCGACGTACCTGGTGCCGCTCTTCGTGCAAACCGTCCAGAAGCTCACGCCGCTGCAAGCCGGGCTCATGCTGATGCCGGCCGGCCTCATCATGGGTCTTTGCATGCCCGTCGCCGGTTATTTGAGCGACCGGCTCTCTGCGCGCACGCTCATCATCGCCGGGCTGTTGTGTTTCGCCATTGCGTCCTTCTGGCTCTCGGGCGTGGATGTGAACACCACGTTCTGGACCGTGGCCGTGTGTGTGATCATCACGCGTGTTGGTTTAAGCCTCATCAAGCCGGCGCTCAACGTCTCGGCGCTGCGGGCGCTGCGTCCCGAGCTGCTGGGACAGGGCGCCGGCATGATCAACTTCGCGCGGCAGCTCGGCGGCGCGTTCGGCGTGAACCTCTTGTCGGTGACGCTGGATCGGCGGACGTTCTTCCACAGCGATACGCTGACGAGCCTGCAGACGCCGGCCAACAGCGCCACCCAGGAATTGCTGCGCTCGATCGAGGCGTTGCTCGCGCGCGGCGGCGTCGCCGAAGACCTGCAGGGGGCCGGCGCGTTGCATTATCTCGGGCGCGTAATCTACGCCCAGGCGTATACGATGGGTTTCCGCGACAGCTTTCTGATCGTTGCGATCGTCTTCACGCTCGCACTCGTGCCGGCGTGGATCATGGGCCGGGCGAAACCTACGGCTTGAGGGCGTAAACCTCGTCGAAGCGCCGCTCGAGCTCGGGGTGCGTGCCGCGAAGCTGATCGACGACCTCTTTTGCCCAGTCGAAATACTGGCGCTTGCGTTCCAACGGCCAACCGGCGGGCGGGTGCGCCGCCATGTCGCGTAGATTGCAGATCTTGTCGGCGAGCTTGACGAGCTTCGCGTGCTCGCTCGAATGTCGCGCGCGGGCAACCTGAAGGCGCTTCCGCAGCGCCTTCTTGACCCACTTAGTGTCCGTCACCTCGAGCACCACGTCCGCGATGTCCTCGCCGAAAGCACCGCGCACTTCCTGCCAGGTGGTTTCGGTGTCTTCCAGTGTGTCATGCAGCAGCGCCGCGGCGATCACTTTCGGGTCGCGCACACCGCCCTCGTCCCACAGCACCGTGGCGAGCTGTATCGGGTGGTTGATGTAGGGTGAGGCGTCCTTGTCCTTGCGGCGCTGGTCGCGATGCTTGTGGGCGGCAAACGCGACGGCGCGGAGAATCAGGTCGGCGGGCTCCGTCTGTGTGCCGGATCGTTGCGATCGGGTGGCGATTGCGGCGTCCACGTTCCCATGCTGCGCGGTGTGTGTGGAAGTGCAGTATACAATGCCGCGTTGCCGATGTACCCGAGAGGCAGGACATGCCGCACACGCCCGATACGCTGGAAAGCTTGCGCGCACGGCTCGAGGAATTCGCCGCCGAGCGCGACTGGGACCAGTTTCACAACCCGAAGAATCTCGCGATGGCGCTCGCCGGCGAGGCGGGCGAGCTGGTGGAGCATTTCCAGTGGCTCACCTTCGAGCAGGCGGCGAACCTGCCGCGTACCACGCGCGACGAAGTGGCGCTCGAATGCGCCGATGTGCTGCTCTTCCTGGTGCGGCTCTGCGACAAGCTCGGCATCGACCTCAAGGCCGCCGCCGAGAAAAAGCTCGCGCTCAATGCAAAAAAGTATCCCGTCGAGAAAGCCCGCGGGCGCGCCACGAAATACACCAAGCTATAGCACAGAATCGTCATTCCGGCGAAAGCTGGCATCCAGAGCTACCGAGAGTCTTGCCTGGATCCCGGCGTACGCCGGGATGACGAACACTCAAAGGCTCCTCAGGACATGCTCGCCTACCGGCATCTCTTTCACGCCGGCAACTTTGCCGACGTCTTCAAGCACGCGTTGCTCACACGGCTGCTGATCTCCCTCGGCGAGAAAGAGAAACCTTACTGCTATCTCGATACGCACGCGGGCATTGGGCGATACGACCTCACGCACGCGTGGGCGCAGAAAGCGCGCGAGTACAAGAACGGCATCGCGCGCTTGTGGGAGCGCAAGGACATTCCACCCGCGCTTGCACCTTATCTCGAGGCGGTGAAAGCCGAGAACCCGCGCGGCAAACTGCGCTTCTATCCCGGCTCACCGCTGATCGCGAGGCGTCTGGTTCGCCCCATCGACCGCATCGTGCTGATCGAGCTCAACAAGACCGACTACGCGGAGCTCAAACGTCTCTTCGCGCACGACAAGCAGGTCGCGATCCATTACCTCGACGGCTACCAGGGCTTGAAGGCGTTTCTCCCGCCCAGGGAGCGGCGCGGGCTGGTGCTCATCGATTCCTCGTTCGATCGCGCGCGCGAGTTTGCACGCATTGTCGCCGCGCTGCGCGCCGCTCACGCGCGCTGGCCGACCGGAATGTACGCCATCTGGTATCCGCTGATGTCACCCGGCGCCATGCAAAACTTCGACCGCGAAGTGAAGAATTCGGGCATCCGCAAGATACTCAAGCTCGAGCTTGAAATCGCCGAGCGCGACTTGGACGCCACCATTCCGGGCTGCGGCATGTTGATCATCAATCCGCCGTGGCGGTTCGAGGACGAGGCGCGGCCGCTGCTGCGCTGGCTGTGGAGCGCGCTCTCGCCGACCGGCGCAGGGGGCGCAAGGGTCAACTGGCTCGTGCCGGAGTAGGGGGCAAGACCCCGCTAAGGGTCTATCCCCTATCTCAACGCGTTCCAGATCTTGTCT
>CAMPGR010000150.1 GCA_946885605.1 uncultured Pseudomonadota bacterium | reverse complement strand
AACTCGCGACCTCAACCTTGGCAAGGTTGCGCTCTACCAACTGAGCTATTCCCGCATTTCCGGGGAATTATAAGGGAGGTGCCCTGACCGATCAACCGGACTCGCTCGCCTTCCACGCGCGCGGAAAGGCCACTTTGAGGTAATACGCCATGGATACGAGCGTGAGCAGCGCCGCGATGTAGATGAGCCACGTCCCAATCCGATGTGCGCTGAATTGACCGATGTCGTGATGGTAAAGCAGCAGCGGAATCGCGATCATCTGAGACATGGTTTTGAACTTGCCGAGGAACGACACCGCCACGCTGCGGGCCTGGCCGATCTTCGCCATCCATTCGCGCAGCGCGGAGATCGTGATCTCGCGCCCTATGATGATGAGCGCGATGATGGCATCGACGCGCTCCAGCTGAACGAGTGTGATGAGGGCGGCTGCGACCATGAGCTTGTCGGCGACCGGATCGAGAAACTCGCCGAAAGCCGAAGTCTGGTTGAGGCGCCGCGCGAGCCAGCCGTCCAGCCAGTCCGTGATCGCGGCAGCGGTGAATATGGCGGTGGCAACCAGGTTCTGGTTTGGAACGGAGACCCAGCTCTTCTCGAAATAGAAGATACCGACGAACAGCGGGATCAGAATGATCCTGAGCCAGGTGAGTAGATTGGGCAGATTGAACGGCATGCCGGGCAGCGACTTTAGTGGAGCTCCTGGTAGATCTTTTCGGCGAGCGTGCGGCTGATGCCTTCGACTTGCGCCATGTCCTCGGCGCTCGCCGCCATCAGCCCCCGCAACCCCCCGAAGCGGCAGAGGAGGCGCTGGCGCCGCTTCGCGCCTACGCCCGCGATCGCTTCGAGGGGCGAGCGGGTGCGCGCCTTGCCCCGCCGGGCGCGATGGCCGGCGATCGCAAAGCGGTGCGCCTCATCGCGTATCTGCTGGATGAGATGGAGCCCCGGGTGATCGTGTGGCAGGCTGAGCGGCGCTTCGTGTCCGGCAATGAACAACTGCTCGAGCCCGGGCTTGCGTTCTTCGCCCTTCGCCACGGCGACCAGCATCACGTCGTTCAGCCCGAGCTCCGTGCAGACCTGCTGCGCCACTGCGAGCTGCCCTTTCCCGCCGTCGATGAGGACGAGATCAGGCATCTTGCCCTCACCCGCGACCACCCTCCGGTAGCGCCGTGTCAGTGCCTGCCGCATGGCTTCATAGTCGTCTCCCGCGGTCACGCCTTCGATGTTGTAACGGCGGTATTCGCTCTTCTGCAGATTAGCGCGATCATAAACCACGCACGACGCGACGGTGGCCTCACCCATGGTATGGCTCACGTCGAAGCATTCGATGCGCTGGGTGGTTTCAGGGAGGCCGAGCGCCTGCTGGAGCGCCGAAAGCCGTGCTTCCTGGGTTGCCTGCAATCCGAGCGTTTGCGCGGCGCCCAGTTGCGCGTTTTTTGCGGCCATTTCGAGCCATGCGCGACGCATTCCGGACGGCTGCATGACGATCTGCACTTTACCTCCGGCCTGTTCGCCAAGAATCGCTTCGAACGCTGCGGCGTCGATTGGGGCGCCAACGATCACCTGCGGCGGGATGCCCTGGCGCAGGTAATGCTGCGCCAGAAACGCCTCGATCACTTCCTGATCGGTCGAGCCTTCGGCATTCCGCGGGAAGAAATTCTTGTCGCCGAGATGGCGCCCGCCACGCACCATCACCAGATTGACACAGGTAACGCCTGCGACGCGTGCGGAGGCAATGATGTCTGCATCGCTTCCTGACTCGCCGCTCACGAACTGCCGTTCGCGTACCTTCCTCAGCGCCGCGATCTGATCGCGGAAGAGCGCGGCGTCTTCGTACCGCTGCGCCTCGGCGGCTGCGGCCATGCGCGCGACCAGGCGCTCGATCACCTCATCCTCCTTGCCCTTCAGAAAAAGCTCGGCGCTGCGCACGTCCTCTGCATAGTCCGCGTCGGAGATCAGCCTGACGCAAGGCGCAGTGCAGCGCTTGATCTGGTGAAGAAGACAGGGACGCGAGCGATTGACGAATACCGTATCTTCGCAGGTGCGCAGCCGGAACACTTTCTGGAGCAACTGTATGCTCTCGCGCACCGCTCCGGCGTTCGGGAAAGGCCCGAAGAAGCGGTTGCGCTTGTCGAGGCCGCCGCGGTGGAATCCGAGACGGGGATACGCGTGCCCGGTCAGAACGAGATACGGGTACGACTTATCGTCTCGGAACAATACGTTATAGCGTGGATTTAAAGTTTTTATTAAATTATTCTCGAGGAGCAGCGCTTCGCCTTCGGAGCGCGTTACGGTGACTTCCACCTGCCTGACGTGCGAGAGCATGGCCTGCGTGCGCGGCCCGAGTTGGCTTCTCTTCTGAAAATACGATGCGACCCGCTTCTTGAGATTGAGCGCCTTGCCCACGTACAACACTTCCCCCGCTTCGTTCAGCATGCGATAGACGCCCGGCAGCTGGGGCAGGCCGGAAACGATTTCGGCGGGATCAGGCATGGCAGTCGGATATGGCATCCTCGCAGCCGCTGGACCGGGAGGAGGATCGGAATCACCCGGCGCGCAGTTGCTTGGTCATCGCTGCAAATACTTTGCGGAACATGTCCGCTGTCAGGCGGCCGGTCTGCGTATTATAGCGACTGCAATGGTAGCTATCGAAGAGGATGAGCCCGTTCGGCAGCGCATGACGCGCGCCATGGGCGAAAGGGTAAGCCGCCCGTCGCAATGCGCTTGCCGTAAGCACTGCCTGGTGCGCCACGGCGCCCAGGGCAAGAACCGTCGCGCCGCAGGGCAGCGCGGCAAGTTCCTGGCGCAGGTAGACATTACAGCGCCTGACCTCGTCGGGCAGAGGCTTGTTTTGCGGAGGCCAGCACTTCACCGCGTTGGTGATGCGGCAGCCCTGCAGACGCAAACCGTCGTTCACCGAACGCGCCTCCGGCTTATTCGCAAATCCGAATCGGTGTAGCGTCTCGTAGAGCAAGATGCCGGCATGGTCGCCGGTAAAGGGGCGCCCGGTGCGGTTTGCGCCGTGCATGCCCGGCGCAAGCCCCACGACGAGCAGCCTCGGTGCCGGATCGCCGAAGGCGGCGACCGGCTGCGCGTGATAGTGAGGAAGCTCGGCGCGGATACGTTTGCGTTCACGCGCGAGGCGGGCGCAGCGCGTACACGACCCGGAAAATTCGATGCATTCGGAGCTCATTCCCTCTCCCGGCTACCGGCGCGGACGCCGCCCTCGCGGCCAAAGCTGGACGACGGCCTCGCGTGGAATGCCGGTCCCCACCGCTTCGGGCTGCAGCGTAACGTGGTCGATGCCGAATCGATCGTGCAGCAGCCGGCGCGAACGCGCGAGTATGCCCGGCCAGTCCTCGAGCTTCTCGATCTCCATGTGCGCGGAAAGCGATACGCTCTCCGGTGTGATGCCCCATACATGCAGGTCGTGTACCGCAACGACGCCCGGGAGAGCGGCGAGCGCGTTTCCGATCTCGCTGAAGCCGACAGCCGAAGGAACGCCTTCCATGAGGACGTGCAGCGTATCGCGCAGCAGCCGCAGGGTGGTCATCAGGATCAGCGCTGCGATCACGAGCGACAGGATGGGGTCGATCAGAAGCCATCCGGTGACGTAGATGACGGCACCGGCAATGAGCGCAGCCAGGGAGCTCACCAGGTCGCCCATGACGTGGATCAGCGCTGCACGCACGTTCAGGTTATGCGCGCTGCGGCTCAGCACGTAGGCCACGACGCCATTGACGGCGAGCCCGAAGAAGGCAATCACGATGACCCCTCCCGCCATCACGGGCCGCGGAGCCATGAGGCGCTGCACGGCTTCGACCACCAGCCACACGACGATGGGCAACATGAGGAACCCGTTCAGCATGGCGCCGATCACTTCGGCGCGCGCCCAGCCATAGGAATGGCGTTCACTGGCCGGGCGCTGGGCGAACCAGGCCGCGACGGCCGCAAGCACCAGCGCGAGCGCGTCGGAGAACATGTGGCCGGCGTCGCTGATGAGGGCAAGCGACTGCGACCATAGGCCGCCCACGAGTTCGACGACAGCATAGAAAACGGTGATCGCGAGTGCCGTCGCGAAAGCGGGCTTGCGCACCCTGCGGTGATGGTGGTGCCCGGCCATCGCTCTACGCGCCGAGCGGGAGATCCCCGCTTCCGAGCCCGATACCCGAAACCGCGTG
This sequence comes from uncultured Pseudomonadota bacterium, assembly GCA_946885605.1. Next base: position 3,784 of record CAMPGR010000150.1, on the reverse strand, counting down.
CAGCGCGTTCGCGTAGCGCTCGTCCTCGCGCAACTTCGACATGCTCGGGAATAGCCGCCTGCCGTGCATGCGCGCGAGACGCATCAGGGCGACGGCCGGCATGCTGTAGTCGAGCTCCGCCAGCAGTGTTTCGGCGCCTGCCGGATCGTTGCACGCGAGCACCATGTCGCACCCGGCAGCGAGCGCCGCCGCGGCCCGCTGGACGATGCTCCCCGCGCCACGGGCACCTTCCATGCTGAGATCGTCGCTGAATATGACGCCGTCGAACCTGAGCTCGCTGCGCAGGACCTGCTTCAGCCATACCGGCGAGAATCCGGCGGGCCGTGCGTCGACCCTCGAATAAACCACGTGCGCCGGCATGATGCCGTTCAGGCGCGATCCGGCAAGCCGCCGAAAAGGCACGAGATCACTCGATTCTATGGCCTCGTACGGCCGATCGTCCACCGGCAACTCGCAGTGCGAATCCGCGCTGACATGGCCGTGTCCGGGAAAATGCTTGCCTACCGCGGCCATGCCCGCCTGGTGCAGCCCTCCGATCAGCTCGCTCGCAAGCTCCGCCACCACATGCGGGTCGGAATGGAATGCGCGATCGCCTATGACGCTGCTCGCGCCCGTATCCACATCGAGCACCGGAGCGAAGCTCAAATCCACGCCATGTGCCTGCAATTCCGCGGCGAGTATGAAGCCGATGCCGCGGGCAAGGCGCCGCGCCTCGCCGGAATTGACGTCCCAACGCTTGCCAAGATCGCGCATCGCAGGCAACCGCGTGAAGCCCTCGCGGAATCGCTGCACGCGACCGCCCTCGTGATCGACCGCGATGATGAGAGCCGGGTTGCGCAGACGGTGTATCGCAGCCGTGAGGTCGAGCAATTGTGCCGGGGAGGCGTAATTCCGTGAAAAGAGAATTACACCTCCGGTGAGCGGATTAAGCAGCCGCCGCTCCTCCTCCGCGCTGATTTCGGTGCCCGCGAGATCGAGCATGACCGGCCCGAGCGGCATGATGCGTGCGGTCATGCGCCCTCCAGTACCACGCAGGCGCACGCCAGGCTCGACTCGTCGCTGATCGTAAGGTGATACCCCACGATGCCGCGAGCGGCAACGAGGCGCTCGAGCGCGGGATGAAATGCGAAACCCGGTTTGCCGGCGCTGTTCTGCACCACGCTGATGCACTGCAAGGTCACGGGATAGCGAAAACCGGTCCCCATGGCTTTGGAAAAAGCCTCTTTCGCAGCGAAGCGGTTGGCGATGAAAAGCACTGGACGCACCGTCTTCCGGTAACCCGGCCATTCGAGCGGCGTCAGGACACGCCGCGCGAAACGCTCGCCGTACTTTTCGATCAGCCGTGCCACGCGATGCGGCTCGACCACGTCTATACCGATGCCGTAGATCACGGCGCCGACCGGATCAGCTCTTTCATCTCGCGCACGGCGCGTGCGAAGCCCACCATCAAGGCGTGCGCCACGATGGCATGTCCGATATTGAGCTCGCGGAGCTCGGCGATGGCGGCGATGGAGATCACGTTGTGATAGTTGAGGCCGTGCCCGGCATTGACATGGAGGTTCTTTGCGCTCGCATAACCCGCCGCCGCGCGCACTTTCTCGAGCTCCGCATGCTGATGCGCAACCGTCTCCGCGTCGGCGTAGCGGCCCGTATGCAATTCGATCACCGGCGCGCCGGTCTCGCACGCGGCATCGATCTGTTCAGTGTCCGGATCAATGAAGAGCGATACGCGGATGCCGGCGCCGCCCAGGGCGCGCACCGCAGCTCTTACCCGGTCGAAATTCCCCACTACGTCGAGCCCGCCCTCCGTCGTGAGCTCGGCGCGTTTTTCCGGCACGAGGCATACATCGTGCGGCCGCAAGCGCACGGCGAAATCCATCATCGCGTCGGTCACCGCGCACTCGAGATTCATCCGCGTCTTCAGCACTTCGCGCAAGACGATGACATCGCGGTCCTGAATGTGCCGGCGATCTTCCCGCAGATGAAGCGTTATGTAGTCGGCGCCGGCCGTCTCCGCCAGAAGCGCGGCTTCAACGGGGCTGGGGTAGCGCGTACCGCGCGCCTGGCGCAGCGTCGCCACGTGGTCGATATTGACGCCAAGCAGCTTCATAGCGCGCGCAGATCACGCAGCAACTGGCGCGTATGCAGCGTTCGGTCGCCGATGTAGTGGTTGATGAGCGCCCGCATCAACGCTTTGCTCTGCTGCAGCGTGGCCGTGGTGGTGTAGTTGTCCGACTGCATGTCGATGAGCGTCTGGCCGCTCAATTCTACCCCGTTTGCCGCCTCTTCGACCTGCCGGGCGACCGGCCCGCGCTCCACTACGTAGGTATAGCGCGCTTCGGCAGCGATGGGCGCGCCGGTTTCGGCGTCCCGGTCGAGGATCAGCCCGTAACCGAGCTCCCCGAGCAGGTGCTTCTCGAAGCGGCGCAGGGTCGCGGCCGACTCGCCCTGAGCGGCGAGCCCATTGAGCGTTTCCTGGTACACCGCAAACAGGCGTTCGTGCGGATCGTCACGTGCGAGAAACTTGAGCAGCAATTCGTTGAGATAGAAGCCGCAAATGAGCGAGAGCCCGCCGAGCGGCGTATAAGCACCGTGCCACTCCGCCTTGTGCAAGGTGCGCAGTTCGCCCTTTCCACCCCAGCTCAAAAGCAGCGGTTGAAAGGCGCGCAGCACGCCGCGCAGCGCCGACTTTGGCCGGCGGGCGCCACGCGCGACCAGCGCGACTCTGCCCGCGTCTCGGGTGAACGCCTCAACGATGACGCTCGTTTCGCGAAAAGGATAACTGTGCAGGACGAACGCGGGTTGCTGGTCGTGCTTCGATCGGCTGCCGGAATGCATGCTACCGGCTCGGTTCTCCACCGAGCTCATCCTTACTCGTATCCCAGCCGCTTCAGAGCGCGCTCATCGTCCGCCCAGCCGGTTTTAACCTTGACCCACACGTCGAGAAACACCTTCCCGCCGAATAGACGCTCCATATCCTGGCGCGCCCGCGACGCGATCGCCTTCAGCTTCTCGCCGCTGCGGCCGATCACGATCGGCTTCTGGCTGGCCTTGTCCACGAGGATCTCGGCGTGAATGTGGCGGACATTGCCGCGAAGCTCGAACTTCACTATTTCCACGGCCGTCGCGTACGGTAGCTCGGCCCCGAGAGTTCGAAAGAGCTTTTCGCGGATGAGTTCCGCCGCGAGAAAGCGCTCGCTCGAATGCGTGACCTCGTCTTCATCGTAAAGACGCGGGCCTTCCGGCAACAGATCCGCCACGACTTTGACGAGCTCTTCCCGGCCGGAGCGCTTCAGCGCGGAGACGGGCACGATGGCGGAGCAGTTGAGGCGCGCGTCGACTTCCTTGATGAACGGGAGCAACTCGGCCTTGTCCCGCACGCGATCGATCTTGTTGATGACCGCCACCACCGGGATGCCGGCGGGAACGGCCTTACGCAGCTCCACTTCGCGCACGTCGAGCTTCAAAGCCTCGATCACCAGCAGCACGGCGTGCACATCGTGCAGCCCCGCGATCACGCTGCGGTTCATGAGCCGGTTGAGGGCAGTATCGCGCCGGGCTGGAAACCCCGGCGTGTCGACGAATACGAGCTGGGCGTCTTCCTGCGTGAGAATGCCGATGATCTGGCGGCGCGTCGTCTGCGCCTTGGGCGAGGTGATGCTGACCTTTTGCCCCACCAGCCAGTTGAGCAGCGTGGACTTGCCGACGTTGGGCCGTCCTACGATCGCGACATAGCCCGCGCGATGCGCCTGCTCGCTCATCCCCGCGTCGCAAGCTCGTAAGC
>CAMPGR010000149.1 GCA_946885605.1 uncultured Pseudomonadota bacterium | reverse complement strand
GTCACTGGCCGTGACTTTACACTCGGGGACGGCGATGTGGTCATCGCGGCGATCACGAGCTGCACCAATACGTCCAATCCCGCGAACATGATCGCCGCGGGGTTGCTCGCGCGCAATGCCGTGAACCGGGGGCTCGAATCGAAGCCGTGGGTCAAGACGTCGTTCGCTCCGGGTTCCAAAGTGGTGATGGAATACCTGAAACGCGCGGGCCTTTATCCAGCGCTCGAAGCGCTCGGGTTCCATCTGGTCGGCTTTGGTTGCACGACGTGCAACGGGAATTCCGGCCCGCTTGCCCCCGAGATCGAAGCGGCGATCCGCGAGCATGAGCTCGTGTCCGTTGCCGTGTTATCCGGGAATCGCAATTTCGAGGGGCGCGTGCACCCGTATGCGCGCGCGGCGTATCTCGCTTCGCCTGCGCTCGTGATCGCGTATGCCATTGCCGGGAGCATCGCGTGCAATCTCGATACCGAGCCGCTAGGCGTGGACGCGCACGGCAACGCAGTATATCTCCGCGATATCTGGCCGTCCGCCGACGAGATCGCGCAGGCGCTTGCATCGAGCCTCACGTCGGAGCTCTATGCCGAGAGCTACGCGCGTCTCTTCGAGGGCGCCCCCGCGTGGCAGGTGCTCAAGACCGAGGCGACCACGCTCTTCCCATGGTCGGCGGAGAGCACATTCCTCCGCCGCCCGCCGTTCTTCGATGACGTGCCGCAGTCGCTGCCGCCGCTGCGTGAGCTGCGCGGCATGCGCCCGCTCGCGATCCTCGGCGATATGGTGACGACTGATCATCTCTCGCCGAACAACGTCATCCCCGTGAAGAGCCCGGCCGGCCAGTATCTCGCCGCACGCGGCGTGAAGCCGGCGGACTTCCAGACCTACGGCTTTCGACGCGGCAATCACGAGATGGCCTTGCGCGGGACCTTCGCGTCCGGCCGGCTGCGCAACGAAATGGTGCCGGGCGTCGAAGGACCGTACACCCGGCTGCAGCCCGAAGGCGATGTCGTATTCATCTTCGACGCGGCGGAGACCTACCGCCAGCGCGGCGTGCCGCTCATCGTCATCGCCGGTCGCGAGTACGGCGCGGGATCCTCGCGCGACTGGGCGGCGAAGGGGCCGGCGCTCCTCGGCGTGCGCGCCGTCGTAGCGGAAAGCTTCGAGCGGATCCACCGCTCGAATCTCGTCGGCATGGGCGTGCTGCCCTTGCAGCTGAAAGGGGTGCGTCGCATGGACCTCGGGCTGGACGGCGGCGAAACGTTTGACGTTCTCGGCATCACGGACAACCTGCGGAGCACAGAGGCGCTCACGCTGCGCATTCACCGCCGCGACGGCGCGATCGACGACTTCGCCGTCATCGCCCGCATCGATACCGCCGAGGAATTGGCCTATTACCGCCACGGCGGGTTATTGCCGTACGTGTACCGCGAGCTTGCCGAGCAGATTCGCACGCCCGCATAAGAGGAGCCGCACAATGGAACAGGATCCGGGGTTGAAGCACATGGCGTTTCCCTTCATCCGCGTTGCCCCGCGCCCCGGCAAGCCGCGCGAAAGCGGCCTTACCATCGTCGCGGACCGCGGCATGGCGATGAACCGAGTGGCCGATCTCATCGAAGCGGGCGGCGAATACATCGATGTCGTGAAGATCGCGATCGGCGCGTATCGCTTGCAGCGCGAGGAGTTCCTCAAGCGCAAGATCGCGGCGTTACACGCCGCGCAGATCCGCGTCTTTTTCGCCGGGGACGTCACCGAAGCGGCGTTCATGCAGGGCGTGTCGGCTCAGTTCTACGCCGCGGTAAGAGCGTTCGGGGCGGAAGCGGTCGAAGTCTCCAGCGCGCAGGTGACCATGTCGCTCAGGGACAAGTGCGAGCTCATCCGGATGGCGAGCGCGGAAGGGCTCAAAGTGGTCGCCGAAGCGGGGCAGAAGGGGCACGAGGACTGGACGGCAAGCCAGAGCTATATCTTTGCGCAGGTGGAGGCCTACAAAAAGGCCGGCGCGTGGAAAGTGCTGGTGCAGGGCGAAGGGATCAGCGAAGGGGTCTCGGAGTTCAAGGGCGACCTCGTCCTCAATCTCGTCGCGCGCTTCGATGTCCAGGATTTCATCTTCCAGGCGAAGGACAGCGCCACGCAAACGTGGTACCTCAACACGCTGGGGAACCAGGTGAACGTCGACATCGACGATCATCAGGTGATCGACGTCGAGCTCATGCGCCGCGGCATACGAAAGCGCGGGGTCTTCGGCTTGGTCGGGAGCCTTTGATCGCTCGGCGCCGGAGGATCAGGCGGACGGCGCGAGCAGCTCTTCGAGATCCCAGCGCGGTCGCACGCTGAAGCCGCGTTCCGCGGCAGTGCCACGCGCAGCGAGCGGGTCGGCTTGCAACCGCAGCGCCCCGGCGAGCGCGATCATTGCGCCATTGTCGGTGCAATACTCGAGCGGCGGATAGAACACCGCGAAGCGCTGCAGTCTCGCCACTGCCGAGAGCCGTTCGCGCAGCAGGCGATTCGCGCCCACGCCGCCGGCGACGACCAGGCGCTCGAGCCCCGTCACCTCGAGTGCCGCCTGCGATTTGGCGACGAGAACATCGACTATCGCCGTCTGAAACTCGGCGGCGATATCCGCACGCGCTTGCTCGTCCAGGGGACGGTTCGCGACCAGTGTCAGCACCGCCGTCTTGAGCCCGCTGAAGCTGAAATTGAGATCGCCGCTCGCCATCATGGGACGCGGCAGCCTGTATTTTCCGGGCTTTCCCCGATCCGCGAGCTTCGCGAGAGCGGGCCCGCCGGGATAGCCGAGCCCAAGCACCTTCGCCGTCTTGTCGAAGGCCTCCCCGGCGGCATCGTCCACGGTTTCGCCGAGCAGCTCGTACTCGCCGATACCGGCAACGCGCATCAACTGGGTGTGGCCTCCGGATACCAGCAGCGCGACAAAAGGAAACTCCGGCGCCGGCTGGGACAGGAGCGGCGAGAGCAAATGACCCTCCAGGTGATGGAGGCCGATCGCCGGGATCCCGAGGGCGTAAGCGAGGCCATGGGCGATGCTTGCGCCGACGAGGAGCGCCCCGGCGAGCCCGGGCCCCTGCGTGTAGGCCACCGCGTCCAGGTCCTGCACCCCCAAGCCGTGAGTCCGGAGTAGATCCCGGGTCAGCGGCACCACTCGCCGGATATGGTCACGGGAAGCGAGTTCGGGCACCACCCCGCCATAGTCCGCGTGGACGGCGACTTGCGAATAGAGGAGGTGCCCGAGGAGGCCGCGCCCGGTGTCATAGAGCGCGACGCCGGTTTCATCGCAGGATGTTTCGATGCCGAGGACCAGCATGGGGGGTTCGTGCAGGCTTCTACTAGCTATGGACGCTGGCTATAATACAAGTTTTCCAAATCCCCGAAGGATTTACATGCCGACTGTCCGCGTCAAGGAAAACGAGCCGTTCGAGGTCGCGTTGCGCCGCTTCAAGCGCACCGTGGAAAAGACGGGCCTGCTCACCGAGCTTCGCGCCCGCGAGTACTACGAGAAGCCGACCGCCGAACGCAAGCGCAAGCTCGCTGCCGCGATCAAGCGTCATCACAAGCGGCTGCGCGCGCAGCTCCTTCCGCCGAAGCTTTACTGATGCCTCGGGATAGCAGTCGGAAGGCGTGAGGCGGTCCTCACGCTTTTTTGCTTTTGAAGCCGGCTTGCTTCCGCTTCTAGCATGTCCCTCAAGGCCCGTATCAACGACGACGTGAAAGCCGCCATGCGCGCAGGCGACGCGCGGCGCCGCGATACGTTGCGGCTGCTGCTCGCCGCGCTCAAGCAGCGCGAGGTGGACGAGCGCAAAGAGCTGACCGACGCCGAAGTCATCGCGGTCGTCGAGAAGATGATCAAGCAGCGCCGCGATTCCATCGTGCAGTTCGAGCAGGGCGGCCGGCAGGATCTCGCGGACGCCGAGAAATTCGAGCTGGATGTGCTGCAGACGTACATGCCGCAGGCCCTGTCCGAAGCTGAAATCGAGGCGGCGGTAACCGGTGCAATCCAGGAATCGGGCGCAAAAGGCATGGCCGACATGGGCAAGGTCATGGCGGCGCTCAAACCGAAGCTCGCCGGCCGGGCCGACATGGGGAAGGTGTCGGCGCTCGTCAGAGCTCGACTCTCCAAGGCCTGAGCGCCTTCGACAGGCGCACCACTGTGGCGCCCGTCGCTTTTCCGTGAGGCGGGCGCCTGGCCTATAATGGCTCCATGGTCGGAGCCTCGATCCAGACACCCCGGACGTCCCGTTCCGGCCATCCGATGGGCCGCGCGCCCCATCTTCCGTGATCCCGCGCGCTTTTATCCAGGACCTCCTGAGCCGCGTCGACATCGTCGATGTGGTCGACCGCCACGTCAAGCTGAAGCGGGCGGGGGCCAACTTCGTCGCCTGCTGTCCTTTCCATAGCGAGAAGACGCCTTCCTTTACCGTCAGTCCCAGCAAGCAGTTCTACCACTGCTTCGGCTGCGGCGCGCACGGCACCGCGGTCGGTTTCCTTATGGAATACAACGGCCTCGGATACGTGGACGCGATCAAGGAACTGGCGCAGAGCTTGGGCATGACCGTGCCGGACGTGCGACCCGACCCCGTCTTGCAACGGAAAGCTGAAGTTAGTGAGGACTTGCACGGCGTGCTGCTCAAGGCGGCGCAGTATTACCGCGCGCAGCTGAAGGAGGCGCCCCACGCCATTCAATACCTCAAGCGCCGTGGCCTTTCGGGCGAGGTCGCAAAGCGCTTCGGGATCGGTTATGCGCCGGAAGGTTGGCAGAACCTCGAAGGGGTTTTCCCGGATTACAGCGCGAAGGCGCTCGCGGCCGCGGGCCTCGTCAAGGTGAACGAGGACAGCCGGCGTTACGACATCTTCCGCAACCGCATCATGTTTCCGATCGTCGACGTGCGCGGGAATGTCATCGGCTTCGGCGGCCGCGTGCTGGGCGACGGGGAACCGAAGTATCTGAACACGCCGGAGACGCCCATCTTCGAGAAGGGGCGGGAACTCTACGGGCTCTACCAGGCGCGCGGGGCGATCCGGAGGGCGGGCCGCGTTCTCGTCGTCGAGGGCTACATGGACGTCGTCGCGCTCGCGCAGCACGGCGTCGAATACGCTGTCGCAACGCTCGGCACCGCAACCACGGCGCTCCACGTCCAGAAGCTCCTCCGCCAGGCCGATGAGGTGGTTTTCTGCTTCGATGGGGACGACGCGGGGCGGCGCGCCGCATGGCGCGCGCTCGAGCAAAGCCTCGCGCACGTCGGTGACGGCAAGCAGGCGCGCTTCCTCTTTCTGCCGCAGGGGGAAGACCCGGACTCCTACGTGCGCAAGGCGGGCAAGGACGCGTTCGAGGCGCTCGTGGCGGGCGCTTTGCCGCTCTCCCGATTCATGCTCGACGAACTGGCGCGCCGGGTGGACCTGTCCGCTGCGGAAGGCCGGGCGGGCTTTATCCACCAGGCGAAGCCGCTCCTCAAGCAGATCGCGGGGATTGCGCTACGGCTTCAGATCGTCCGCGAGGCGGCCGCTTTGGCCCGCATGGCGCCCGAGGAAGTCGAGCGGCTTTGCGAGCTGCCGTCCATGGTTGCCAGGCGCGGGAAGGCGCCGCGAGCGCCGCGCACGGCCCCGGCCTCGCTCATGACCAGGCTTGTCCGGATTTTCATCTCCCATCCCGGACTTGCGCGCACATTGACGGGCGAACAGCGCGAGCTGCTCGCCTCCGAATCCGAACTCGCGCCGGTGGTCTCACTGGTGGAACGCCTGCAATCGAGCGAGGCGACGTCGCTCGGTGTTGCATTCGAGGCGGTGCGGGACTCGGAGTACAGCGAAGTTTATGCTGCGGCCGCCGGAGAAACACTGCTCGCGGCAACGGATGAAGATGCCGCGCGGGCCGATCTGGAAGGCGAATTCGCCCAGCTAGAGTTGAAACGGGTCCAGAGCGAATATACCCAACTTACCGTGACGGGGGTCCGCGACGAGCGCTACAAGCGGCTCGCGCGACGTCTGGCTGAACTCAAGGGGGCCGGCGCGGTCAATGTTCCTTCGCAAATTTAACGGGTTATGATTGACATGCTTAAGCTCCGCCCCAATATTCGAACAGGTGGAGCGACGGGCCAGGACGTGCAATATCTTATACTGAACAAATAGTTACATTTGCGGTCTCACCATCGGGGCCGCGTTACATTGCGGTATAATGCGCGGTTTTTTTGACGAATCTCGGCGGGGATGGACACATGGCAAAGCTCAGGCAGACAGCACGCACCAAGGCCAAGATGGCAAAGAAGAAGAACGTCGTGAGGGCCAAGGCTGCGGCGAAATCCAAGACGCATGCGCGGAAGGTCTTGAAAAAGACTAGCGCCCAGAAGGCGCGCGTGGTGCTCAAGGGCAAGCTCAAGAGCAAGGCCAAGGCGACCCGCTCGCCGCTCAAGACGAAATCGTTCGCCAAGGCGAAGCCCAAGGCGTTGCAGAAGGACAAGCGGCTCGCCAAGGTGAAGGCGGCCGCCAAGAAGGTCCTCGCCAAGATGCAGAAACTGGAGAAGAGTGCGCCCGAGAAGGCGCTGATGCAGCAACCGATGCTTGTAAAGACCAAACCTGAAGTCCCCGGCAAGCCGGGGCGCCGCACCAAACTGACGGCCAAAGAGAAGGCGCTCGTCAAGGAATTCGAGCGCCGTGAGCTCTCGCCCGCCGACGCCGAGGCGCGCCGCACGCGCCTCAAGAACCTGATCGTGCTCGGCAAGGAGCGCGGGTATCTCACGTACGCCGAGATCAACGACCATCTGCCGGACGACATGCTGGATGCCGAGCAGATCGAGAACATCATCAGCATGATCAACGACATGGGCATCCAGGTCTACGACGAGGCGCCGGACGCCGAGACGCTCCTCATGTCGGAGGCCGCCCCTGCCGTCGCGGACGAGGACGCGGTGGAGGAAGCCGAAGCGGCCCTTTCCACCGTGGATTCCGAGTTCGGCCGCACGACCGACCCGGTGCGCATGTACATGCGCGAAATGGGATCAGTCGAGCTGCTCACGCGTGAAGGCGAGATCGAGATCGCCAAGCGCATCGAGGACGGGCTGAAGCACATGATCCAGGCGATCTCCGCCTGCCCGACCACGATCGCGGAAATCCTCGCGCTCGCCGAGAAGATCGAGCGCGACGAACTCCGCGTCGATGAGGTGGTGGACGGGCTCGTCGATCCCAACGCCAAACAAGACGTGATCGAGGAAATCTCGGACGAAGACGGCGAGATCGAGGAGGAGATCGAGGCCGCGGAAGAAGAGGACGAAGACGGCGCGTCGGTGCAGAGCGCCGACATGCTGAGGCTCAAGGAAGACGCGCTCAAGCGCTTCGGCGTCATCCGCACCTACTACAACAAGATGATGAAGGCGCTGGCCAAGAACGGCCCGCGGAGCCGCGCCTACCTGCAGGCCCGCGATGCGATCTCGGCCGAGCTCATGAACATCCGCTTCTCCGCGAAGCAGGTGGAAGCGCTGTGCGACAGCCTGCGCAAGCTCGTCGAGGAGGTGCGCAGCTACGAGCGCAACATCATGGAGCTTTGCATGGACAAGGCGAAGATGCCGCGCGCGCACTTCATCAAGGAGTTCCCGGGCAAGGAAGGGAACCTGCGCTGGGTGGCGAACGAAGTCGCCGCGCGGCGTCCGTGGAGCGAAGCGCTCGCGCGCTTCGAGCCCGCGATCGTGGAGCAGCAGCAGAAGCTCCTCGATCTGCAGGCGCGCGTCGGGATTCCGATCAAGGATCTCAAGGAAATCAACCGGCAGATGTCCACCGGCGAAGCCAAGGCGCGCCGTGCGAAGCGCGAGATGACCGAGGCCAACCTGCGCCTCGTGATCTCGATCGCGAAGAAGTACACCAACCGCGGGCTCCAGTTCCTCGATCTCATCCAGGAAGGCAACATCGGCCTCATGAAGGCGGTGGACAAGTTCGAATACCGCCGCGGCTACAAATTCTCGACCTACGCGACATGGTGGATCCGCCAGGCGATCACGCGTTCGATCGCGGACCAGGCGCGCACGATCCGCATCCCGGTGCACATGATCGAGACCATCAACAAGATGAACCGCA
>CAMPGR010000148.1 GCA_946885605.1 uncultured Pseudomonadota bacterium | reverse complement strand
CTAATCAAACGGACGAGCAGCCGTTACAGTAGCTAAGATGAAGGTGGACGAGCGATAAACCGCAATGACGCCTCATGAGCTGAAGGAGCTTTCCGTGACGACTCTGCTTCCTACTTATTTCATTTCGCACGGTGGAGGCCCGTGGACGCACATGAAACGGGACACCGGCAGCATGTACGACGTCCTGGAAGCATCACTCCAAGACGTTCCGCGGCAGCTTGGTGGCACGAAGCCGAAAGCCGTGCTTGTCGTTTCCGGCCACTGGGAAGAGGACGAGTTCACTGTGATGTCCAGTGCGCGGCCGCCGATGATCTACGACTATCACGGCTTTCCCGCGCACACATACCAAATTCGCTATGACGCGCCGGGCTCGCCTGACGTCGCAGCCCGCGTGCGCGAGCTCCTTCAGAATGCCGGCTTACCCGTGCGTCTGGATGCGCAGCGCGGATACGACCACGGCACGTTCGTGCCGCTTTATGCGATGTATCCCACCGCGGACGTGCCGGTGCTTCAGCTTTCGATTAAGCACGGCTACGACGCCGAGGCGCACCTCGCCCTGGGCCGCGCCCTCGCACCGCTGCGGAAAGAAGGCGTGCTCATTATCGGCAGCGGCCTGAGCTATCACAATCTGCGGCAGATGGGGCCCGCGGCGCACGGTGCGTCCAAAGCGTTCGATGATTGGCTCTACGAGACGCTGAGCGAAGCCGATCCGGCAACGAGGCGCCAGCGCCTGATCTCCTGGGATCGCGCGCCGGCTGCGCGCGTCGCACACCCGCAGGAAGACCATCTGATCCCATTGATGGCGGCGCTCGGAGCGGCCGAGAACGAAAAGGCTTACCGCGTTTATCACGAAGACGCGTTCTTCGGCGGCGTGGTGGTGTCGAGTTATCGCTTCGGTGAGGCGGTCGCCGCATCGCCGTCGGACTTCTCCGGCGAGGCTGCGGGAGCCACAGCGGGTGCAACGGCATAGAAGTAGGCCATGGACGGGTCGAGCGGCTTTCGTGCGGAGCCCGGCCGCTATCACTTGTATGTATCGCTGGCGTGCCCGTGGGCGCATCGCACACTCATCTTCCGGAAACTGAAGCATCTCGAGGATGTGATCTCTGTGTCCGTGGTGGAGCCCGTCATGTCGCGGCAAGGCTGGGCTTTCAGCGATCCCTTGCCAGACCACCTGAATGGGTTTTCATATCTGCATCAGGTTTACACCAAGGCACAGCCGCAATATTCCGGACGTGTGAGCGTGCCAGTGCTCTGGGACAAGCAACGTAAGACAATCGTGAATAACGAGTCGGCCGAGATCATCCGGATGCTCAACTCGGAATTCGACGAGTACGCGCCGGGCGACCACAATTACTACGCCGCGAACCTGCGTCAACAGATCGATGAGATCAACGCAACCTGTACCAGACGCCGGGCGTCGCCGGCACGGTCAGCTTCGATCACATCAAGCGCCATTACTACATGAGCCACGAGCACATCAATCCGAGCCGGATTGTGCCTGTGGGGCCGCTGCTCGATTTCGATCGGGCGCACGGCCGTGAGCGTTTCTAGCACAGCATTTGCCGAAAGACTGGTGCCCTTACGGCAAAGATGGCAACGCGGGTGCCGCATCCGACAGGTAGATTAATTGTTTGTGCAGCAGCGTACCTTGTGACACCGCACGGGATAGTGCAATGAACTGCACAAAGATTCCCAGCGGCGCCGGCTAATCAAACGCTTCCACGACGATTACATTAGCCGTATGACTAATGACCGAGCGTAAAGAGTCGCGTGCAGCGCGCACACGGCTCGCACGGTGCTTGAGTGAGGAGCCTGGATATGATGACGTTACGCAAAGCCGCAGAACGCGGACACGCCCACCACGGGTGGCTGGACAGCTATCACACGTTTTCATTTGCGGATTACTACGACGTTGAACAGATGGGCTGGGGCGCGCTACGCGTGATCAACGATGACAACGTGCAGCCGGGGCAGGGTTTTCCGACTCACGCGCATCGCGACATGGAGATCATCTCGTATGTGCTCGAAGGCGAGTTGGAGCACAAGGACTCTACTGGCACGGGTGCGGTAATTCGGCCGGGCGACGTCCAGGTCATGAGTGCCGGCACAGGCATACGACATAGCGAGTTCAACCCCTCGCGTGACAATCCCGTGCATTTCCTCCAGATCTGGATCGTGCCGAAGTTCACCGGCGCGCCCGCTGGCTATCAGCAGAAGTTCTTCGATACGGCCGAGAAGCGGGGTCGGCTGCGGTTACTCGTTTCGCAAGACGGCCGCGAAGGCTCCCTCAAGATCGGGCAGGATGCGAGCGTATACGCGGCGCTGCTTGATGGCGGCGAACGAGTCGAGCACGAAATCACGCCGGGTCGCCGAGCGTACGTGCACGTTGCGCGCGGTGAGGCCAGCCTGAACGGGCAGCGATTGCGCGGCGGCGACGGCGTAAAGGTCGCCGATGAGAGGAAACTCTCACTCTCGGAAGGCAATAACGCCGAGATCCTTTTGTTCGATCTCGCATGAGTCGGCGGGCTGCCACGGCGGCTCATTGACGAACAACCAACATTCAGGAGACTGATCATGACTGCAACCACGACAAGCGGGCGCCGAAGCACGGCGCCCGAAGCACTGAATACGCCGAACGCGCTCCCCCTGGACGCGGTGACGGCACTTACCGAAGCTCTCAACAAAGTATTGGCCGATACGTTCGCGCTGTATCTGAAGACCAAGAACTTTCACTGGCACGTGAGCGGCCCGCATTTCCGCGACTACCACCTGTTGTTCGACGAACAGGCGACGGAGATTCTGGCGGTCACCGATGGACTCGCGGAGCGCGTGAGAAAGATCGGTGGGGCCACGCTGCGCTCGATTGGAAATATTTCGAGACTGCAGCGCGTGCAGGACGACGATCGGGACTTCGTTCCCGCGGGCGATATGCTGCGCGAGCTCATGGACGACAATAAAACGCTCGCGAATGTCATGCGAGAAGCGCACGAGCTCGCGGACGAGCACCAGGACGTAGCGACAGCCAGCCTGCTGGAAGTCTGGATCGACGAAGCAGAGAAGCGCGTATGGTTCCTGTTCGAGGCGAGTCGCGCAGTCGAATGACTTAGATTCGCAGCAAGTCCGTAGTGCAGAGGGCGTGCAGAGTCTCTGCTCGGGTTCATGGGGTCGATACTGGGCGTCACACGAGCCTCTTTTCCTTCCTGCTGATCGGTTACTGGCACCACAACACCGCTGCGGCGAGTACCGACGCTGCTAACGGCGAGCAAGGCGCTACCCGCAATGGCTGACACGACCGCAGTGGCCAATCCATCCTTGCAGGACGCTTGCGACGTGGCGCGGGTGCTCGGCACCGACCTCGCGCTCGGGCTCTCCTCGGAGGAGGTGGCACGCCGGCTCGCTCACGATGGACCCCACGAGCTGCGCTCCGCGCCGCCCGTGCCCGCATGGCGGCGGCGCGTCCTAGCTCAGTTCCAGGATCCGCTCATCTATATGCTTCTGGCCGCGATCGGCGTCTCGCTCGTCGCATGGATGATAGAAGGCACCGGCGGTCTGCCCGTCGACGCAATGGTGATCGCGATCATCGTCGTGATGAACGCTGTGCTGGGATACGTAGAGGAAGCCAAAGCGGAAAACGCGATGGCGGCGCTTGCGCAGATGACTGCCGTCACCTCGGCCGCCATGCGCGACGGGCAGGTGCGGCGCGTGCCGGCGAGCGACCTCGTGCGCGGCGATCTCCTCGTGCTGGCGAGGGCGATTCGGTCGGTGCCGACCGGCGCCTTGTGGAAGCGGCGACTCTGCGTGTGCAGGAGGCCTCGCTCACAGGCGAGAGCGCCGCAGTGATCAAGGATCCTGCAACGCTTAGCGAACCCGCTGGTCTCGGAGACCGCTTCAACATGGTGTTCAAAGGCACCGCCGTTGCGCAGGGCACCGCGCCGCGCCGTCGTCACCGCCACGGGCATGCAGACCGAGATGGGTGCGATCGCCGAAATGATGGAGGCGGCCGAAGGAACGTGCTGCTCAAGCGCTGCACGCGGGTGCGCGAGGGCGTGGACGTGATCGAGCTCGACGACACGCGACGCGCGCACATCCTAGCCGACGTCGACGCGCTCACCGACGACGCGCTGCGCGCGCTCGCCGTTGCCTATCGCCCGCTCCGCGGACGAAGAACCGGGAGCGGGCGAAGCGCTCGAGTGCGATCTGATTTTCGTGGGCACGGCTGGCATCATCGATCCGCCGCGCGCCGAGGCCGCGGTTGCGATCGAGCAGGCGCACCGGGCAGGCATACGCGTCATCATGATCACCGGCGATCATCCGCGCACCGCGGCGCGCATCGCTGCGGATCTCGGCATCGTCGAACAAGGAGCCCGGTGCTAACGGGCCTCGAGCTCGACCGGCTCGAGGAGGCTGCGTTCGCCGACGCGGTGCGCACGACTTCGGTCTACGCGCGCATAGCTCCGCAGCACAAGATACGCACTCCGTTCTTCACAAAACGCCCAGGAATCACAAATACCGAGGTCTTGAGCTCCGGTACTGCAATTTCCCATTCCCACCGGAGTATGCAGACCTCTTCTTCGCGGTTGCCGGTGTTGACTTTGAATAGCGCCATCTGGCGGTTCGGGTCTTCGGGCAGTTCTGCAAAGAGAAAATCCTGCTCCTCCCACGACAGTGGGTAGGGTTTGCGCGACTTCTTCTTAGCTAGCTTGACGTCAACGGTGATCAGAGGGGCCGTTTCCAGCCATGTCATGCGGTTGGGATGTCGAAAACTCCGAGCACACAGATTCAGAATCCTCCGCACTACCTCTAAAGACCGATTTACCGTCGTAAGGCTCACCTTGTCCACCTGCAGGCGGTGATCCTTAAACGGCTTCAAGGTCTCATCGCCGACGTCATCGATTGCCAGATCGCCGATCCATGGATCAAGCAGTTCAACATGCCACGCTACGTCATCGATGCTGGCCAGCCGGTATTCACCCGCCTGACGCTCGGTGCCGAAGGCGGGGTGGCGAACGCGGATCACATGATCGCGCGCTCGTCATCAAGAGAAGCGGCTCGGCAGGTCCGAGAAAACTGCCTGAACTAGTTCGGAAGCCTGTAAACTCACCCGAATGCGAATTTCCACGCGAGGGTTTTGGAATCTCCTATTCCTTGCGTTGGCGCTGCTTTGTGCAATTCCCGCTTCTGTTGCGCAGGAGCAAAAACGTGTCGTTCATGTCGCCTCCATAGAAGGCATCATCGACCTTGGGCTGGCGCCCTATGTGCAGCGCGTGCTCGACGAAGCGACCGCCGGCGGCGCCGCCGCCGTGGTGCTGGAGATCAACACGTTCGGGGGGCGCGTGGATGCCGCGGTGCAGATCCGCGACGCGCTGCTCAACGCAAAAGTACCGACCGTTGCCTACGTGAACCGGCGCGCCATATCAGCGGGCGCGCTGATCTCGCTCGCCGCGCAGCATCTGGTAATGGCGCCGGGCGCGACAATTGGCGCGGCGACACCGGTGCAAGTCGGACAGCCGGGAAACGGCGCACAGCCGGTCTCGGAAAAAACGGTGTCCTACGTCAGGAAGGAATTCCGTGCCACTGCCGAAAGCCGTAAGCGGCCGCCGCTCATCGCCGAGGCGATGGTCGACCCCGACGTCGCAATCCGCGGTGTTATCGAAAAGGGCAAGCTCCTTACGCTCACCACCGACGAGGCGCTGAAGCACAAGGTCGCCGAGTTTCGCGCCGACAATGTGAATGCAGCGCTCGAGCACCTCGGAATCATGGACGCGGAATTAAGGAGAGTGTCGCCTAATTGGGCTGAGAATGTGGTGCGCTTCCTGACGCATCCGGTGCTAAGTTCGCTACTCGTGACGATCGGCATGCTGGGCATCATTATCGAGCTACGTACGCCCGGCATCGGTGTCGCGGGCGCGGTCGGCGTGGGCAGCTTGGCCGCATTCTTCTGGGGCCATTGGCTGGTGCAGCTCGCCGGTTGGGGCGAAGTGCTGCTCGCGTTGGGCGGCATCGCGCTGTTGCTTGTTGAATTCTTTGTCGTCCCGGGCTTCGGTGTCGCCGGAATCTTCGGCATCATCGCGCTGCTGGCCGCGCTCGTAATGAGTGTGGTCGGTACCGGCGCAACACCGGAGTTTTTGATGCTGGCCGCGGGGCGGATCATTTTTGCGTTGTTTGTCGCTCTACTCGCAAGTTTACTGATGTTGCGGTATATGCGGCGCACGCCGTTTGGGCGGTGGCTAATTCTCGACACCGGCCTGGGCGCGGGACAGGAATATGGCTCAGCACCTGAGAGCGATTTGCGCTGGCTCGGAAAGCGCGGACGCACGACTTCGCCACTGCGTCCGGCGGGAATCGCCGACATCGAAGGCGCGCGCGTCGATGTCGTGTCTGAGGGTGAGCCGATCGAGCCGGGCACTCCGATCGAAGTCACGCGCGTGGACGGCAACCGAATAGTGGTCCGGCAAATAATGAACACAACCAGGAGGAGTGAGACATGACGGGAATCGAGACGGGCTTCACCGGAATACTGGGCATTTTGATCGTCGTCGTTGTCGCGATTTTCCTGCTGTTGTACCTCGTGCCCATCCCGTTATGGATCGCGGCCTGGGCCTCCGGCGCATACGTAGGGTTGTTCACTTTGGTGGGAATGCGCTTGCGCCGCATCCCGCCAAATACCGTGATCACCGCGCGCATCAGCGCAGTCAAAGCCGGCCTCGACCTCTCGGTAAATGACCTGGAGGCGCACTATCTCGCCGGTGGCAACGTGGTTCGGGTGGTCAACGCAATGATCTCAGCCGATAAGGCCAACATCCCGCTTCCTTTCAAGCGCGCTGCGGCCATCGACCTCGCCGGGCGCAATGTGCTAGAAGCGGTGCAGATGTCGGTGCTGCCTAAGGTGATCGAGACGCCGAAAATCGCCGCGGTAGCCAAAGACGGCATCCAGCTCATTGTCGTCTCGCGCGTCACCGTGCGCACCAACATTGACCGCCTTGTCGGTGGCGCGGGCGAGGAGACGATCATCGCGCGCGTAGGCGAAGGCATGGTAAGCACCATCGGTTCGGCCACCAACCACAAGAGCGTGCTCGAGAACCCAGACCACATCTCGAAGCACATCCTTTCCAAAGGACTGGACGCGGGAACCGCCTACGAGATCCTGTCGATCGACATCGCAGACGTGGACGTCGGCGAGAACATCGGGGCGAAGCTGCAGATTGACCAGGCCAATGCCGATAAGCAGATCGCGCAGGCCAAGGCTGAGGAGCGCCGCGCGATGGCGGTTGCGCTGGAGCAGGAGATGCGCGCGCGCGTCGTAGAATCCGAGGCGGAGGTGCCGCGCGCTATGGCGGAAGCCTTCCGTCAGGGCAATCTCGGCATCATGGACTACTACCGCATGAAGAACCTGCAGGCCGATACGGATATGCGCGGCGTGATTGCGGGCACTGGGGATACTCCCGGTACGCAGAAGAAGTAGGCTGCCATGGGGAAAAACGAACTCCTCATCTACGGGCTGCTTATAGTGGGCTACCTGCTGTTCAACTATTTTATGCAGCAGGTGGCGAAACGCGCACGAGAGCGGCAGGACCAGGCAGCGCAGCAGCAAGAAGCAGCGCCTTCACCGATCGAAGATGAGCCGGCGGAGTATCTCTGGGGTCGCAAGCCGGGGGCGGAATCGCCGGCGGTGTCCACGGATGTAGAACCGCGGCCTCGCGTTGAGGCGATTGCTACGCCCGCAACTGCAGCACGGGTCACCGCGCCACACGCACTGTTCCGCTACACAGCGGATTTACGCCATGCGATCATGGTCATGACGGTACTGGGGCCATGCCGCGCGCTACAGCCATACGGTCAGGACTCCGATAAATAACTATGGCCTGTCGGGCCAAGAAGATCGATAAGTGTCGATGTAGCAAAGAAGCCAAAACCGCTAAACCCGTGCTGTCCAAATATTCGAACGACACCTGCGGTAGGCTTTCGGCATGGGTTCCGTGCCGCCGCTCCTCGCATTTCTGTTGATGGTTGGACTGCCGTATACGGTTTCGCGCAGCTTGGCGTCTGCCGATGCCGGGACAGGTTCATGCAACAGATCTACAAATTCATCGGCGCCCATCGTGGGTTCAAATCCTGCCGGG
>CAMPGR010000147.1 GCA_946885605.1 uncultured Pseudomonadota bacterium | reverse complement strand
ACGACGCCTACATCCTCACCTTCCTGCACACCATCAAGGACATGGCGCAGGGCGGGATCGAGCCGTGGCCGCTGTGGTGGATGCTGCTCTGGTCAGGCACCCTCGGCAGTAACCTCACGGTCGCCGGCGCGCCCGCGCTCTATGTCGCGCTCACGCTGGGAGAGAAGGAGGAAGGCCGCAAGGTGTCGCTGCGCGAGTTTCTTGCCTGGAGCGTGCCGTTCACGATCGTGTGCTCGCTCGTGTGCTACGTGCTCGGTATGCTGATCTGGGTTCTGCCGTACGTGAAATAGACAAGGAGTAGCCTGCATGTACAAACACATACTGATTCCGACCGACGGCTCTCCCCTCGCGCGCAGCGCGATCCAGGCGGGCGTCAAGCTCGCCAAAAAGATCGGCGCGAAAGTCACCGGCTTCTACGCCGCGCCCCCTGCGACGCCGCTCGAGTACAAGGGGCTGTTGCCGGTGGGCTACGACGAGCCGGTGGATCGCGCCCGCGCCATCGAGAAGGCGGCGCAGCGCTACCTCGAAGTGGTCGAGAAGGCGGCCAAGGCAGCGGGCGTGCGCTGCAAAGTGGAGCACGTCACCAACGACTACCCTGCCGATGCCATCATCGCGGCGGCGAAACGCAACAAGTGCGACTTGATCTTCATGGCTACCCACGGCCGGGGCGGGTTGCGCCGCTCCATGCTGGGCAGCCAGACGCAGAAGGTGCTCGCGCAATCTAGCGTGCCGGTACTCGTGCATCGCTGATCGTCATCGTCCCGGAGACGGCGCGCGGTTATTGCACCGTTTCTTGTTGCGCTGCAATAGGGGGGCGCACGGCAAATGAAGAAATTGACTGCGATCAATTGTGTTGCGCGTCGGGAGAAGGCATTATTCCGGGTGTAGTCGCCGTGGCCTGACCGAGTTGCGCCGCGGCATTCTGCGTAACGAAAACCTGAGGAGGAGTACCATGCGTATTCAGCGTTTAGTAATGGGCAGCGCGTTCTCACTGGCGGCAGCGTTCGGCCCGCAGGCGATGGCGTGGGAGCCGACCAAGCCTGTGGAATTCGTCATTCCGGCCGGCACCGGCGGGGGCGCGGACCAAATGGCGCGGCTGGTCCAGGGCATCGTCGCCAAGCACAACCTGATGAAGCAGTCGCTCATCCCGATCAACAAGTCGGGCGGCGCCGGAGCCGAGGGCTTCCTCGAAGTGAAGGGCGCGAAGGGCGATCCGCACAAGATCGTCATCACGCTCTCCAATCTCTTCACGACTCCGCTTGCTACCGGCGTGCCGTTCAACTGGAAGGACCTCACACCGGTCTCGATGCTCGCGCTCGACAATTTCGTGCTGTGGGTGAATGCCGAAACGCCCTATAACACGCCCAAGGAATATCTCGAAGCGGTGAAGAAGGGCGGGTCCGGCAAGTTCAAGATGGGCGGCACCGGTTCCAAGCAGGAAGACCAGATCATCACCGTTGCGATCGAAAAAGCGGCGGGGGTCAAGTTCACCTACGTTCCGTTCAAGGGCGGCGGCACGGTCGCAACGCAGTTGGTCGGCAAGCACGTCGACTCGTCGGTCAACAACCCGATCGAGGCGGTCTCGCACTGGCGCGCCAACAAGCTGCGCGCGCTGTGCGTCTTTGGCGCCAAGCGGCTCGACTACAAGGACAAGGTCACCGACAAGATGTCGTGGAACGACATTCCGACCTGCAAGGAAGCCGGCATACCGATGGAGTACGAAATGCTGCGGGGGATCTTCATGCCGGCCGGCGTGCAAAAGGATGCGGTGGAGTTCTACGTGGGCCTGTTCAAGAAGGTGCGCGAGACGCCGGAATGGAAGAAATTCATGCAGGACGGCGCCTTCACCCAGACCTTCATGAGCGGCAAGCAGTACGCCGACTGGGTTGCGAAAGCGGAAGGGCTGCATCGTGACCTGATGAAAGAAGCGGGCTTCCTCGCGAAGAACTGATAGGGCGCTCGCAGCGGGCGGGCGCTTCCCGGCGTCTGCCCGCATCTTCACCCGCTGGCCGGGCGAAGAACAATCGAGACGCGCAGCATGGAGAAGAATCCCCCCGAAGCCCGCTCCGGCGGCATTCCGACGCGCACGATGGAGATCATCGTTGCGCTCGTATTTCTGGCGCTGGGCGGGCTCGTCGTGTACGACAGCCTGCGCCTCGGCATCCGCTGGGCAGGCGACGGCCCGGAGGCCGGTTACTTTCCGTTCTACATCGGCGCGATCATCTGCCTGTCGGCCCTCGTGACGCTCTTCCAGGCGATCTTCGGACAGAGTGCAAAGCGTGGCGACCTCTTCGTCGCCTGGGGGCCGCTGCGGCGGGTGCTTTCGGTGCTGATCCCGGCGGCACTCTACGTGCTGGGCGTCGAGTTGATCGGCATCTATGTCTCCGCGGCGGTCTACATCGCCGTCTTCATGGTATGGCTCGGTAAGTACAGCTGGCTGAAAGGCATCACGGTCGGCGTGGCGATCAGTGTGGTGATGTTCCTGATGTTCGAAGTCTGGTTCCTGGTGCCGCTGTACAAGGGCGCATACAACCCGTTGAGCTTCATCGGCTACTGAGTGCGCGGGCCGCCGGCAAGTAGACAGGGATCGAAGGGAGAGGAGCCGACACGTTGGAAGAGATAAACGCCCTGTTTCACGGCTTTGCGGTCGCGCTGACGCCGTTCAACCTGCTCCTGATGTTCATCGGCGTGACGCTCGGCATCATCGTGGGCGTGCTGCCCGGTCTGGGCGGTGCGAACGGCATTGCGATCCTGCTGCCGCTCACCTTCTCCATGCCGCCCACCTCCGCAATCATCATGCTCTCTTGCATCTACTGGGGCGCATTGTTCGGGGGAGCCATCACTTCGATCCTCTTCAACATACCGGGCGAGCCGTGGTCGGTCGCGACCACTTTCGACGGTTATCCGATGGCGCAGCAGGGCCGCGCGGGCGAAGCCTTGACCGCGGCGTTCACCTCTTCCTTCATCGGCGCGCTTTTCGCGGTGATCATGATCACCTTCCTCGCGCCGCTCGTCGCCGATTTCGCGCTCGAGTTCGGGCCGCCCGAATTCTTCTCGGTGTTCTTCCTCACCTTCTGCAGCTTCATCGGCATGGGGAAGGAGCCGCCGTTCAAGATCCTCGCCTCGATGATGCTCGGCTTCGCGCTCGCGGCGGTGGGCATCGACACGGTGACCGGCCAGTTGCGGCTCATCTTCGGCTGGCACGAGCTCATGCGGGGCTTCGATTTCCTCATCGCGGTGATCGGGCTCTTCGGAATCGGCGAGATCCTGCTCTCGATGGAAGAGGCGCTCTCCTTCTCCGGGCGCACGGCGAAGATCAATCCCAGGATCGTGATGGAGACGTGGGCGAAGCTCCCGCGCTTCTGGATCACTTCGCTCAGGAGCTGCCTGATCGGCTGCTGGCTCGGCATCACGCCCGGCGGTGCAACGCCGGCCTCCTTCATGAGCTACGGCGTGGCGAAACGCATGTCGCGCGACGGGGCGAAATTCGGCACGGGGCAGCTCGAAGGCGTGGTGGCGCCCGAGACCGCCGCGCATGCGGCGGGAACCTCGGCGCTGCTCCCGATGATCTCGCTCGGTATCCCCGGCTCGCCGACCGCTGCGGTGCTGCTCGGCGGACTGCTGATCTGGGGGCTGCAGCCGGGACCGCTGCTCTTCGTCGAGCAGAAGGATTTCGTGTGGGGCTTGATCGCCAGCATGTACCTCGGCAACGTCGCGGGCCTCGTCATGGTGCTCACCTGCGTGCCGCTGTTCGCCGCGATTCTGCGCGTGCCCTTCTCGATCATCGCCCCGATCATCATCGTCATCTGCTCGGTGGGCGCCTACACCGTGCACAACGCGATGCTCGATATCTGGATCATGCTGGTGTTCGGCGTGGCGGGCTACGCGTTCAAGAAGTTGAGCTATCCGCTCGCGCCGCTCGTGCTCGCGCTCGTGCTCGGCGACCAGGCGGAGAGCGCCTTCCGGCAGTCGATGCTGATCTCCCAGGGGTCGCTGCAAATTTTCTGGTCGAACTGGCTCGTCGGCAGCGTGATGGCGCTCGGCGTGGTGATGCTGTTCTGGCCGTTCATCACGAGGGGGCTCGGAAAGCTGCGGAGCTCGCTCGCGGCGCAGGCGGCGGGGGGGCGGTAACGCTCCTGCGCTGAGGCTTCCAACCGGTCCTTCAAATCTTCCCGCGACGCTTGAGCCGGCTCAACGTTTCCGGCGAAAGATTGAGGCAGGATGCGAGCTCCTTCTTCGGGAGCCGCTCGGCGAGCTCGGCGTGCTTGCGCATGAAGCGCTGCACCCGTCCCGGCGCGTCGAGGAGATGCAGCGTGATGGTGTGCGCCATCACTTCGCTCATGAGCTTCATGATCTCGAACTCGAACTCGCTCTTGACCGAGGCGTGGCGCTCCATGAAGCTCACCCACTGCTGCATGGAAAGCTTGGCGGCGCGGACCTTGGTGACCGCGCGGATCGAATAGGGAATGGGCTTCTTGAGCCGCCAGGCGGCGTAGCTCGTATCGATGTCGCTTTCCGCCGCGAAGCGCAGGATCATCTCCTTCCCGTGGGCGTTCGAGACGACGCGCTTCAGGATCCCGTCGATGATGAAATACTGCTCCATCGAGTGATCCCCCTGGTGCTCGAGGGCTTCCCCCTTGGGGTAGTCCATCACATCGAGCAGCGGCTCGAGCTCATGCCATTGAGCTTCGGTGAGGTGCCGGAGAACCAGGTTCTGTCGCAGCTGGATGCGGATGATGGCGGCTTCGGGATGGTGTGCGAGGAGCGGCATGATGGCGGTCGCGGTGGGGTCCACCGCGAGCCAGAGTATAGCGAATTCCAGCCCTAACCCCGAGAACGCACAGGGGAAAGGGTCTTGCCCCTCTGCCGCCACTATGCGAATCTTGATCGCGGTCAAGAGTGCATCGGCAT
The DNA here is from genome assembly GCA_946885605.1 of uncultured Pseudomonadota bacterium. The sequence continues at coordinate 3,228 of CAMPGR010000147.1, read as the reverse complement.
GCTGCGCCCTATGATACGCGCGAGTGAATCACGGCCACGTTCAGGTGGCGCGGATCTGCCGTGAATTGAGGAAACTCCGCCCCGTTTGGCTTCGACGGCAGCTACCCACTGGAAAGAACCCTTGTCCAATTGACGGCAAGCACGCGAGGCATCTCACCATGACATCCGATGCAGCGAAGAATCTCAGCATGACCACCGATACCCCATCGCAGGAAGTGACCGACGGCTTCAAACTGGTGATCGATGCCCTCAAGTTGAACGGCATCGACACGCTCTACTGTCTGCCCGGCATTCCGATCACCGATCTTACGCGCAGGGCGCAGGCCGAAGGCATGCGCGTCATTTCATTCCGCCACGAGCAGAACGCCGGCTACGCCGCCGGGATTGCCGGGTTTCTCACGCAGAAGCCCGGGGTCTGCCTGACGGTATCCGCGCCCGGCTTCCTGAACGGCCTCACCGCGCTGGCGAACGCCACGACCAACTGCTTCCCGATGATCCAGATCAGCGGCTCGAGCGAGCGCGAGATCGTCGATCTGCAGCAGGGCGACTACGAGGAGATGGACCAGCTCGCCATCGCCAAGCCGCTCGCCAAGGCCGCGTTCCGCGTGCTGCACCCCGAGGACATCGGGGTCGGCATCGCGCGCGCCATCCGCGCCGCCGTGTCGGGCCGTCCGGGCGGCGTCTATCTCGACCTGCCGGCGAAGCTCCTGGGGCAGACCGTGGATGCGGCAGCCGGCAGGGATTCGCTGATCAAGGTCGCCGATCCCGCGCCGCGTCAGATTCCGGCTCCGGAGGCCGTGCAGCGCGCCCTCGAGCTGCTGAAGAGCGCCAAGCGTCCCCTCATCATCCTCGGCAAAGGTGCGGCCTACGCTCAGGCCGACGCGGAAATTCGCGCGCTCATCGAGAAGACCGGCATCCCCTACCTCCCCATGTCGATGGCGAAGGGCCTGCTGCCCGATACGCACGAACTGTCCGCTGCCGCGGCCCGCTCTTACGTGCTCGCCGAGGCCGACGTGGTGATGCTGATCGGCGCCCGCTTGAACTGGCTGCTCTCGCACGGCAAGGGGAAGACCTGGGGCGGGAAGAGCGCCAAGGGCCGGGGCGGCCAGAAGTTCATCCAGATCGACATCTCGCCGCAGGAGATGGACAGCAATGTCCCGATCGACGCCCCGGTCGTGGGCGACATCCGTTCCTGTGTGTCGGCACTGCTTGCGGGCATGGGCCCCGAGTGGCGCAAGCCGCCGACGGACTGGATGGGCAGCGTCGCCGAGCGCAAGAGCAAGAACCTCATCAAGATGGCCGAGACGCTCGCGAAGAATCCGATGCCGATGAATTTCCACAGCGCGCTCAACGTGGTGCGCGATATCATCAAGGCCAACCCTGACGCCATCCTGGTGAACGAAGGTGCCAACGCGCTCGACTTCACGCGCAGCATCGTCGACATGTACAAGCCGCGCAAGCGCCTCGACGTGGGCACCTGGGGCGTGATGGGCATCGGCATGGGCTATTCCATCGCCGCTGCGGTCGTCACGGGCGAGCCCGTCATCGCGATCGAAGGCGACAGCGCTTTCGGCTTCTCGGGCATGGAAGTGGAAACGATCTGCCGCTACCAGCTGCCGGTGTGCGTGGTCATCTTCAACAACAATGGCGTCTACCGCGGCACCGACGTCAATCCGACCGGTGGCGCCGATGTGGCGCCCACCGTGTTCGTGAAGGGGGCGCGCTATGACAGAATTATCGAGGCATTCGGCGGCGTGGGCGTGCACGCCGCGACCCCGGCCGAGTTGCGAAGCGCGATGGAAGAAGCGCTGCGCTCGCGCAAGCCCACGCTCATCAATGCCGTGATCGATGAAACCGCCGGCACCGAGAGCGGGCGCATCACGAGCCTCAATCCGGCCAGCGCGAAGAAAAAATAGCCGCAGAATCCTTGGAGATCAGAATGGAAGCTTTGAAAGACGTTCGCATCCTCGACATGACCCACGTGCAGGCCGGGCCGACGTGCTCGCAGCTGCTCGCATGGATGGGAGCGGACGTGATCAAGTTGGAGCCGCCGCAGGGCGACGCAACGCGCGGGCAATTGCGCGACGTGCCGAATGCCGACAGCCTTTACTTCACGATGTTGAACTGCAACAAGCGCTCGATCACCGTCAACATGAAGACGGCCGAGGGCAAGCAGGTGTTCGTCGACCTCTTGAAGAAGTGCGACATCATCATGGAGAACTTCGGTCCCGGCGTGCTCGACCGGCTCGGCTTCTCCTGGGAGAAGATACACGAGATCAATCCGAAGATCGTGATGGGCTCGATCAAAGGGTTCGGCTCGACCGGCCCGTATGCCGATTTCAAGGCCTACGAGAACGTCGCGCAGGCGATGGGCGGCGCGATGAGCACGACCGGCGTGCCCGAGGGCCCGCCGTTCGTCACGGGCGCGCAGATCGGCGACTCCGGCACGGGGCTCCATCTCGCCATCGGTCTCCTCGCGGCGCTGCATCAGGCGCGGCGCACGGGCCAGGGCCAGTATGTCGAAGTCGCGATGATGGACGGCGTGATGAACCTCTGCCGCGTCAAGTTCCGCGATCACCAGCGCTTGACGCGCGGCGGCCTCTCGGAATACTCGGTTCCGACCCGTCAGGGAATGGGTGACGTGCCGCGCGCGGGCAACGATTCGGGCGGCGGCCAGCTCGGCAATGCGATCCACTGCAAGCCGCACGGCCCCAACGACTGGCTGTACATCGTGGTGCAGGAGGCGGTGTGGGAAGCGCTTGCGAACCGCATCGGCCCCGATCTCGGGATGCCGAACCTCGCAGCCGATCCCAGGTTCGCCAAGATCGCCGACCGCCGCAAGAACCAGAACGAGATGTGGGCGCTCATCACCCAATTCGCGCGCAATCACACCAAGCGCGAATTCATGGCGATCCTGAACCCGCTCGACGTGCCGTGCGGGCCGATCATGAGCACGGAAGACCTGACGCACGACGAGCACGTGAACGGCCGCCAGATGTGGGTCGAGCTCGATCATCCCCAGCGCGGCACGTGGTACAACGTCGGCATGCCGATCAAGCTTTCCGCCTCGCCGGCGGCGATCAGGCGCAGCCCCACGCTCGGCGAGCACACGGATGAAATTTTGCGAGAGGTGCTGGGCTACAGCGAGGAGCAGGTGAGCAAGCTCAAAAGCGCCGGCGCGTTCTCCGCGCCGCCGAAGAAGGCGGCTTGATGTAGTCAAACCCAACC
>CAMPGR010000146.1 GCA_946885605.1 uncultured Pseudomonadota bacterium | reverse complement strand
ACGTTCAACGAAGTGAACATGCAGCCGGTGATGGATCTCCGCAACCGCTACAAGGACCGCTTCGAGAAGGAACACGGCGTGCGGCTCGGCTTCATGTCGTTCTTCGTGAAGGCGGCGGTCTACGCGCTCAAGAAGTTTCCGGTCGTGAACGCGTCCATCGACGGCAACGACATCGTCTACCACGGCTATTACGACATCGGCATCGCGGTGGCGAGTCCGCGCGGGCTCGTCGTGCCGATCATCCGCAATGCCGACCAGCTCTCGCTCGCCGAAATCGAGAAGACGATCGCGGACTTCGGGGCGCGCGCCCAGAACGGCAAGCTCGGAATAGAGGATCTCACGGGCGGCACGTTCTCGATCTCGAACGGCGGCGTCTTCGGCTCCATGCTTTCGACGCCGATCATCAATCCGCCGCAGAGCGCAATCCTCGGGATACACCTCACGAAGGAGCGGCCGGTGGTGGAGAACGGGCAGATCGTGATCCGGCCGATGAACTATCTCGCGCTGTCGTACGACCACCGCCTCATCGACGGCCGGGAGGCGGTGCTCTCTCTCGTCGCGATCAAGGACGCGCTGGAGGATCCGGCGCGCATGCTGCTGGACATATGAGCAAAGAGTTCGACGTGGTGGTGATCGGCGGCGGGCCGGGCGGCTACATCGCCGCGATACGCGCGGCGCAACTCGGGTTGCAGACGGCATGCGTCGATGAATGGAAAGCGGACGGCGGCAAGCCCGCGCTCGGCGGCACGTGCACCAACGTGGGCTGCATCCCTTCGAAGGCGCTACTGCAATCTTCCGAGAACTACGAGCACGTGGGCCATTCGTTCGCCGAGCACGGCATCCGGGTGAAGGAGCTCAAGCTCGACCTCGCGCAGATGTTGAAGCGCAAGGATCGGGTGGTGAAGCAGAACAACGACGGCATCCTCTATCTCTTTAGGAAGAACAAGGTCGCGTTCTTCCACGGGCACGGCCGCTTCGCGGGGGGCAGCGACGGCCGCTGGGAAGTCGCGGTCTCCGGCGCGAGCGAAGAGGCGCTTTCGGCGAAGCACGTCATCGTCGCCACGGGATCCAACGCGCGCGCCCTCCCGGGCGCCGATTTCGACAACCAGTTGATTCTCGACAATGCCGGTGCGCTTGCCATTCCCGAAGTGCCGAAGCGGCTCGGTGTAGTGGGGGCGGGTGTGATCGGCCTCGAGATGGGAAGCGTATGGCGCCGCCTGGGGTCACAGGTGACGATCCTCGAGGCGCTGCCCGCGTTCCTTTCCTCCGCTGACGAGCAGGTCGCGGCCGAAGCGCTGAAGGTGTTCACCAAGCAGGGGCTGGACATCCGGATGGGCGCGAATATCACGCGCGTGACGAGCAAGAAGAACGTCACGGTGGAGTATCTGGATGGGACGGGCAAGGAGCAGAATTCAACCTTCGATCGGCTGATCGTCGCCATTGGCCGAGTCCCCAACACCGCGGGGCTCGAGGTCGAGACAGTCGGGCTCCAACTCGACGAACGCGGTTTCATCGCCGTGGACGAAGCGTGCCGCACCAATCTCCCCAACGTATGGGCGATCGGCGACGTGGTGCGCGGGCCGATGCTGGCGCACAAGGCGGAAGAAGAGGGCGTCGCGGTGGCGCAGCGCATAGCCGGCCAGCACGGGCACGTCGACTTCAATACCGTGCCGTGGGTCATCTACACTTCGCCGGAGATCGCCTGGGTCGGGAAGAGCGAGCAGCAACTGAAGGCGGAGGGCGTGGAATATCGCGCGGGGACGTTTCCCTTCATGGCGAACGGCCGCGCACGGGCGATGGGTGACACCACAGGCTTTGCCAAGCTGCTCGCGGATGCGCGCACCGACCGCATCCTTGGCGCGCACCTCATCGGGCCGATGGCCTCGGAACTGATCGCGGAGGCGGTGGTCGCTATGGAGTTTGGCGCAGCCTCGGAAGACATCGCGCTCATCTGTCACGCGCACCCGTCCCTGGCGGAGGCGATGAAGGAGGCGGCGCTCGCCGTGGACCAGCGCACGCTCAATTTGTGAGCCACGATACACCGCCCGCTCCGCACACCAACCGACCCGACGAATCGACTTCAGCGCTTCCCGGCACCGCGCTCGCCGCCTGCATTCGCAGCCACGCCGGGGAGTATGGCTTCGCGCTGGATGCCGCGCAGGCGCGCGCGCTCAATTCGCTCGAGCGCGTGCACGAGGAGCTGAAAGCCTCGGCACGTCTCGAAAGCTCCATTGTCCGCCTGCTCGTGCGCAAACGCCCGGTGCGCGGCCTTTACCTGTGGGGCGGCGTCGGGCGCGGCAAGACTTTTCTCATGGACGGCTTCTACAATTGCGTGCCCGTCGCGCGCAAGCGCCGCGTCCACTTCCACCGCTTCATGCAGGGCATCCATCTCGGCATGCGGGAGCGGCAGGGGCAGGCCGAGCCGCTCGCCGGCATCGCGCGCGACATGGCGAAGGAGGTGCGGCTCCTTTGTCTCGACGAATTCCACATCACCGATATCACTGACGCGATGCTCATGCGGCGTCTCCTCGAGGGGCTCTTCGATCAGGGGATCACCCTCGTCACGACGTCGAACTTTCCGCCGCGCGAGCTCTACCGCCACGGCCTGCAGCGCAACCAGTTCCTGCCGGCGATCGATCTCGTCGAGCAGCACCTCGAGGTTGTCGAGGTGGATGCCGGCACCGACTACCGTCTGCGCGAACTGGAGCGCGCGGGCGTCTATCACACGGATAGCGACGCGGATGCGCGGCTCCGGCAGGCGTTCGACGCGATGGTGGGACACGAGCCGGGAGACGGCGGCGAGCTCGAGATCGAGGGTAGAATGATCCGGGTGCGGCGCGAGGCGGCCGGCGTGGCGTGGTTCGATTTTCACGCGCTGTGCGACGGCCCGCGCGGGAAGGCCGATTACATCGAGCTCGCGCGGCGCTATCACACGGTGCTGCTCGCCGGCGTGCCGCAATTCACGGCGGCGGACGCCGACAGGCTGCGACGGTTCGTATGGCTGATCGACGAGTTTTATGACCGGCGCGTGAAGCTCGTGGTCGCAGCGGCGGTGCCGCTCGCGGAGCTCGTGGCGGAGACCGACAGCCACGACCGGTTTCAGGCCGGGCTCAACGCGTCGCTCAAGGAGCGGCTCGTGAGCCGGTTGACCGAAATGCAATCGCGGGATTATCTGAGCGAGCCGCATCTGCCGTAAGGTTAGGGGTCAGACCAGGTCAGACCCCGAGCTCGGCGTCTGGCCCCCAACGGAGGAGGCACATGGAGCGATTCACGGCATTTCGCCTGTTCAACGAGGGCGGCAAGACCGCGGGCCGCGCGGTCGAAATCGATCTCGACGAGCTCTCGCCTGGCGAGGTCGTGTTCAAGACGGCGTACTCGAGCGTCAATTACAAGGACGCGCTCGCCGCAACCGGCCGCGGCGGAAAGATGGTGCGCAAGTTTCCGTTGGTGGGCGGCATCGACGCGACCGGCACGGTGGTGTCGTCCACCGATTCCCGCTTCAAGGCGGGCGACGAAGTGATCTGCACGAGTTACGACATGGGGGTTGCCCACGACGGCGGCTACGCCGGGTATTGCCGGGTTCCGGCCAACTGGGTCGTGCCCGTTCCCAAGGGCTTGAGCCTCTTCGATGCCATGGCGATCGGCACCGCGGGCTATACCGCGGCGCTTGCGATCTCGCTCCTCGAACAGAACGACATGAAGCCGGAAAGCGGCAAGGTCGTCGTGAACGGGGCAACGGGCGGTGTCGCCACCCATGCGATCGACATGCTGGCCGCCCTCGGCTATTCCGTCACGGCGGTGACCGGCAAGGAGAGCGAGCGCGCGTTTCTCGAGCGCTTAGGCGCGCGCGAAGTGCTGGCGCGATCGAGCATCGACCCGGGCACGCGGCCGCTCGAGAAAGCGATGTGGGCCGCGGCGTTCGATTCGGTCGGCGGCGAGCAGCTCGCGTGGCTTACGCGCACCATGCAACCGCATGGCGTGATTGCGAGCTTCGGCAATGCCGGGGGCATCGAGCTCAAGACGACCGTGCTGCCCTTTATCCTGCGCGGCGTGCGGCTGATCGGCGTCGATTCGGCGTACACCCCGATGCCGTTGCGGCGACGGGTATGGGATCGTCTCGCAGGCGACCTGAAACCGCGTCACCTTGCCGATATCGCATACACCATCACCCTCGATGAGCTGCCCGCTCAATTCGAAAAACTGCTGAACGGCGCGGGCCGCGGGCGGGCGGTCGTCAGGATTTCGTAAGGCGGCGGCGCGTAATGTTGCGCTGAACGTATGACGGAGGCGTCGTCCACCAAGGACGCGCCCGCGTGCCGGAGGAGAGAACCATGGGTGCGTACCGTGACTTCCACAGGCGCTCCATCGAGCAGCGTGACGCGTTCTGGGCCGAGCAGGCGCAGCTGATCGAATGGCAGCGGCCGTTCGAGCGTGTGCTCGACTACAGCCGCCCGCCGTTTGCGAAGTGGTTCGGCGGCGGCCTCACCAATCTCTGCCACAACGCCGTGGACCGCCACCTCGCGGCGCGCGCCGACCAGAACGCGCTCGTTTACATCTCCACCGAGACCGGGCAAAGCCGCACCTTCACGTTCCGTGAGGTGCATGCCGAGGTCAATCGTTGTGCGGCGGTGATCGCGGCGCAGGGCGTGGCGAAAGGAGACCGCGTCCTCATCTACATGCCGATGATTCCGGAGGCCGTGTTCGCGATGCTCGCGTGCGCGCGGCTCGGCGCCATCCATTCGGTCGTCTTCGGCGGCTTTGCCGCGCACAGTCTCGCCTCGCGCATCGACGACGCCCAGCCGAAGTTGATGATCACCGCTGACGCCGGCATGCGCGGCGGCAAGGCGATTCTATACAAGCACCTCGTGGACGAAGCGCTGCGGGTTGCGAAACATCCGCCGCGCACGGTCGTCATCGTGAACCGCGGCATCGACCGGAACTTGAGCAAAATTCCCGGACGCGATCGCGATTACGCGACGCTGCGCGAGCAGCACATGGCGGCGCAGGTGCCGGTCGCCTGGCTCGAGTCGAGCGCGCCGTCCTACATTCTCTACACGTCCGGCACGACGGGGCGGCCAAAGGGCGTGCAGCGCGACACCGGGGGTTACGGGGTTGCGCTTGCGGCGTCCATGAAGCACATCTACTGCGGCAACCCGGGCGAGACGATGTTCACCACTTCCGACATCGGCTGGGTCGTCGGCCATTCCTACATCGTGTATGGGCCGCTCATTCGCGGCATGACCACGATCCTGTACGAGGGGCTCCCGATTCGCCCGGACGCGGGCATCTGGTGGAAGATCGTGGAGGAGAACAGGGTGACGGTCATGTTTTCTTCGCCGACCGCGGCCCGCGTTTTAAAGAAGCAGGACCCGGCGTATATGGGGAAGTACGACCTGGGCACGCTGCGCCACCTCTTCCTTGCCGGCGAGCCGCTCGACGAGCCAACGCACCGCTGGATGGCGGACGCGCTTGGCCGGCCGGTGATCGATCACTACTGGCAGACGGAGACCGGCTGGCCGATCCTTACCTCGGTGCCGGCAATCGAGCAGACGCCCATCAAGTACGGCAGTCCGAGCTTTCCTGCGTTCGGCTACGATCTCAGGCTCCTGCGCGAGACGGATGGCAGGGAAGCGGATGCCGACGAGAAAGCGGTCGTCGCGATCATTCCGCCGCTTCCGCCGGGTTGCATGACGACGGTGTGGGGCGACGACGAGCGCTTCGTGCAGACTTACTTCACCTCCTTCAGGGGCCGGCTTGCGTACTCGACTTTCGATTGGGGAATCCGGGACGCCGACGGCTACCACTACATCCTTGGCCGAACCGACGACGTGATCAATGTGGCCGGCCACCGGCTGGGCACGCGCGAGATCGAGGAGGCGGTGCAGGCGCATCCCAACATCGCGGAGGTCGCGGTCGTGGGCGTTTCCGACCCGGTCAAGGGACAGATGCCGCTCGCGTTCGCGGTGGTGAAGGACGTCTCGAAGATAGAGACGCCGCAGCAACGGCGCGACCACGAAAAGGAAGTGATGGAGACCGTCGATACCCAGCTCGGTGCGCTCGCACGGCCGGCGCGCGTGCACTTCGTGACGCTACTTCCCAAGACCCGCTCGGGGAAACTCCTGAGGCGCAGCATCCAGGCGCTTGCCGAGGGGCGCGACCCCGGTGACCTCACCACCATCGAGGATCCCGCCGCGCTCGACCAGATTCGCGCGGCGCTGGCCGCATCCAGCGTGTAAGCACGCCACTGGGCATTCCAGCGAAAGCCGGAACTCTATTCAGAACGCGAAGCGGCTCATTCCGCCATCGACCGGGATGACGGCGCCGGTGATGTAACCGGCAAGCGGAGAGACAAGAAACACCGCGAGCACCGCCAGTTCATGCGCTTCGCCGAATCGCCCGGCGGGTATGTTCTGCTCCGCGAACTGCCGACGGTCCTCTTCCGTCGGATGCATCCGCAGGATCTGTTCGCTCATGATGCGGCCCGGCTGTATCGAGTTCACGGTGATGCCGAAGCGCGCCACTTCACGTGAAAGACCCTTCGCCCACGCGTGAACGGCGGCTTTCGCGGAATTTGCGACGTTGATTCCGCGCGGCTCCGAGCTTCCGGTGAGATTGATGATGCGCCCGTAGCCGTTCCTTTTCATGCCCGGCACGACGGCGTGGGATAGCTCGCGCAGGCGAAAGAAATTGACGAGCATCCCTTCTTCCCACACGCCGAGCGGCGCGTCGAAGGGTATGGGGCGGCTGCCGCCGGCGGCGTTCACCAGGATGTCGACGCGACCGAGCTGCTGCTCGGCGCCCGCCGCAACGCGCTCCGGCGCTTTCGGATCCGCGAGGTCGGCGCTGATGACAACCGGCCGCTTCCCGCCCTCGCGCGTGATCTCTTCCGCAAGTTCGTTCAGAAGCTCGGTGCGCCGCGCGACGAGCGCGACATGCGCGCCTTCACGCGCAAGCGCGCGCGCAATCGCGTGTCCGATGCCCTGGCTTGCGCCGGTGACGAGTGCGGTTTTTCCTTCCAAGTGCAAGTCCATGTTTCTGGTCGCCAAGCGAAATACGAAATATTATAGGCGTCCTATGAAAGAAGCATAGCGCGCGCGCCACGCTTGCGTCGATTGCGCGCGCTTCGCGCCAACGATCGATGATCGGTTGACACTCGCACCGCCAATGGATCGGATTTTCTTTCTTATCGGCAGTCTCTCCGCCCTGGTCGGCGTGGCATTGGGTGCGTTTGCGGCGCACGCGCTCAGGGGCCGGCTCGATGCCGCTCTGCTTGCGACGTTCGAAGTCGGCGTCCGATACCAGATGTATCACGCGCTCGCACTTCTTGCGGTGGCGTGGGCGGGCACACGCTGGCCCGGCACGGCGATCACGGCAAGTGGATGGCTTTTCATCGCCGGGACGGTGCTCTTCTCCGGCAGCCTCTACGCGCTCGCGCTGAGCGGCGCACGCTGGCTGGGGCCCGTTACACCGATCGGCGGCCTCGCGCTGCTCCTGGGATGGCTCTGTCTTGCTTGGGGCGTATGGCGCGACTGAAGTAGTATTGCGTTGTCCTTGTCCTTGCAGCCCGTTTGTAGACGAATCGCTACAAGCCTGTCGTTCCCTCTCTACAGCACTTTCGTTGTAGTCTTACGCGCTGAATGAGTGCTGCGAAAAAGAATACCGTAATCGACGAAGCTCCCCGAAGAAAGTGACGCGACGGGTCGCGGCAGGCCCAATTGCGTTTCGCGATCGTCGAATCCGGGTACGGCGCACGCCGTAGTTTTTCAGGAGAGATGGAACATGAATCTGCGCGCACAGCAAGCGGAGTCGTCCGCGATGAGTCATGCCGAAGAACTGACGCTGATCCACGACGCGCTCAAAGCACTACACCGCGGCGATACGTCATCGAGGCTACCGTATCGCGGGACGTCGGGATTCCTGAGAGTGGCGCAGGTTTTCAACGATCTCATCGAGCAGAATGCCGCCATGGCGGACGAGCTGGCGGAGTTGAGCCAGGTCGTCGGAAGGCAGGGCAAGTTGAAGAAGCGCGCCTCACTGCCGCATGCGCGCGGCTTCTGGGCGCAGGAAGTCGAGAACATCAATTCGCTGATCGACAACCTCGTCTACCCGATTACCGAAGGCGCGCGTGTGATCGGCGCCGTCGCGCAGGGCGATCTCTCCCAGGCCATGACGCTTGAAATCGACGGTCGGCCGCTCGAAGGCGAGTTTCTGCGCAACGCCAAGACGATCAACAAGATGGTGGAGCAGCTCGGCAACTTCTCCGCCGAGGTGACGCGGGTGGCGCGCGAAGTCGGCACCGAAGGCATTCTCGGCGGCCAGGCGC
>CAMPGR010000145.1 GCA_946885605.1 uncultured Pseudomonadota bacterium | reverse complement strand
GTATTCGCCCTCGACGACGTTGCGATTGCGCGCACGCTCGAGCTTGCGCGAGAGCCACCACAGCCGCGCCACGATCACGAGCGCGAGAATCGCACCGACGACAATCGCCACGGTGACGAAAAAGAATCCGATGACGATGACCGCGACGCCGCCGACCGCGTAGAGCACACGCTCGAGCCAGTTCGTGCGGCGGGGTTCGAACGTGAGAAAGAGAGGATCCCTTCGATGCTGCATGGTTTGATTTCTCCAAGCCGATCCGGATGAGACCGGCACGGAGGCGACGCGTTCAATAATCGGGGTTGAAGCTCGTGATGATGACACCGCCCGACTTGTCGTCGTGCTCGAGCGTGATGAGCTTGCGCGCCTCCGCTTCTTCGAGGAGCTTCCCGAACGAGCGAAAGCTGTAATACGTCTCGTTGAATCCCGGCTTGCGGCGCTTGAGCGCCTGCTTCACCATCGAGCCCCAGATGCGATCTTCGGCACCGCGCTCCTCGAAGAGCGCCTCGATCGTCTCCATCACGAGCTCGAGCGCTTCCTGCTTCTTGTCCCCTTCGCCGGCCGTCGCTTTTTCAGCCTCACCCGCGGCCGCGGCAGCTTTCTTCCGTGCCGGTCGTTTTCCTTTCTCGCGCACCAGATCGTCGTAGTAGATGAACTCGTCGCAGTTCGCAATGAGGAGATCGGATGAGGACTGCTTCACCCCCACTCCGATCACGGTCTTGTTGTTCTCGCGCAGCTTGCTGACGAGCGGGGAAAAGTCCGAGTCGCCGGTAATGAGCACGAAGGTATCGACGTGCGCCTTGGTGTAGCACAGGTCGAGGGCGTCGACCACCATGCGGATGTCCGCGGAATTCTTCCCGGACATGCGCACGTGCGGGATCTCGATCAGCTCGAACGCCGTCTCGTGCATCGTGCCCTTGAACTCCTTGTAGCGGTCCCAGTCGCAGTACGCTTTCTTGACCACGATGCTGCCCTTGAGCAAAAGGCGCTCCAGCACGCGCCTCATGTCGATTTTCCCGTACTTCGCGTCGCGTGCGCCGAGCGCGACGTTCTCGAAGTCGCAGAAAAGCGCCATGTTTTTCGTGTCCTGGGGTGCGGGCATAAGCTGTCCGGAAGGTTGACCGGGGCGATTGTCGTGTTTTATGCCTTGATTTGCAATGGCTCTTCGGCAAAAGCGCGGGAATGACGAGGTGGCAAGAGCGCGCGGAATCTTCCCCTTTCGCGGGTGTTGTGGCAGATCTTCGAGCGGGAATTATTTGCCGCGCGGGGAGTCTCCCTCTCCATGAGCGAGGAGCTTTTCGAAAGCCTGAGGGCGGAGATGATGGCCGAAGTGATTGCCGAGGCGGCGCTGACCGTCTCGCACACCGGCCGCGCCGCGTTCGACGAGCGTGTCGTCAGTGTGCTCGCCCGGATGCCCCGCCACGAGTTCGTGCCGCTCGAGCTCCAGCCCTATGCCTACCTCAACCGGCCGCTGCCCATCGGATACGAGAAGACGGTCTCACAGCCGTTCATCGTCGCGCTGATGACGGATCTGCTGGAGCTCGAGCCCGAGGATGTCGTGCTCGAGATCGGCGCCGGCGCCGGCTACCAGGCGGCGATCCTCGCCGAGCTGGTGCGGCAGGTCTACAGCGTCGATATCATCGAGGAGCTCGCGCAGGGCGCCGAAAAGCGGCTGCGGCGGCTCGGCTACACGAACATCGAGGTGCGGGTCGCGAACGGTTACTACGGCCTGCCCGATCACGCTCCTTATGACAGCATTATCGTCACGGCGGCGTGCGAGCTGATCCCGCCGCCGCTGTTGTCGCAGTTGAAGCCCGGCGGCCGCATGGTGATTCCCACGGGCATTCCCCAGAAGCAGTCGCTGACGCTCGTCGAGAAGTCGGCGAGCGGCACGCTCAGGACGCAGGACGTGCTGCCCGTGCGCTTCTCCGAGCTCGAAGAGCCGGGCGCGATCGCCGGCCTCGCCTAGAGGCGTTCCCGCTCGCGACGCCCGGGCGCGCGGCTTGTCGGGCCGCGACATTCCCCGCTATCATCCCGCGCTGACCATGTCGCGCCAGGCCAAAACCATGGCGGTGCTGTTCGCGGATATCTGCGACAGCACCAGCCTCTATCACAAGCTCGGAGACGCGACTGCCCGCAATGTCGTGAACGCCTGCCTGTCGATCGTGACGGGCGTTCTCCCGCGCTACGACGGTCGCGCCGTCAAGACCATCGGCGATGAGGTGCTGTGCCTGTTTCCCAGCACGGATCTCGCGATCCTGGCGGCGAGCGAAATGCAGTCGCTCGTAAGCTCCACCCGTCCTGGCGACTACCCCGTGATGATCCATATCGGCCTGCATTACGGGCCGGTGCTGATCGAGAACGACGACGTCTTCGGCGACGCGGTGAACGTCGCCGCCTACCTGACGGCGGTTGCCACGCCGGAGCAGATCCTCACGACCGAGACGACCGAGAAATGCCTGTCGGCGGCGCTGAAGTCGTGCGTAAGGCCGGTGTTCCGCGCGATGCTGAAGGGCAGTGCGCACGAATCGACGGTGTATCAGGTGCTTTGGCGAATCGACCACATGCACATGACCGACGTCAACCTGCATTCGAAAAAGCTCATTCCCGGCGACACGGGAAGCCTGCTCCTGACGCTCGACGAGCAGCGCGTGCGCCTCGACCAGTGGCGTCCGGCGGTGAGCGCGGGTCGCGCGCCGGACTGCGATCTCGTCGTGTCCAACAAGTTCGCGTCGCGCAAGCACCTGACCGTCAAGCTCATGCGGACCAATTTCTATCTCATCGATCACAGCATCAACGGCACCTTCGTCTGCCTCGAGAGCGGGGAGGAAGTGCACGTGCTGCGGAGCGAGCTGCTGCTCGAGGGGGTGGGGCAGATCATCCTGGGCCGCAGCCGCGTCGAGCAGCCGGACGAGATCATCCGCTTCTCGCGCGACCGCCGGTCGATGTACCGCGTATGAAGCGCGGATGACGATCCCCCTCGTCATCCTGCTGACGGTGCTGACCCACACCGCCTTCAAGGGCAGCCGGGTCGTAATCTCGCTCTACGCGATCCAGTTCGGGGCGAGCCCGTTCGAGATCGGCATTCTCTTTTCGATGTACTCCGTCTTCCCGGTGCTGCTCTCGGTGTACGCCGGGAAGATTTCCGACCGCCTCGGATTCAGGTTGCCCATGCTCTTCGGCGCGTTCGGCTTGATGGCGGCGCTGCTGCTGCCGTTCGCGTTGCCGCGGCTCGCCACGCTCTATGCGTCCGCCATCCTGATCGGCATGTGCTACATCTTCTATACGGTGTCGGTGCAGCATTTCGTCGGCGCGGCGGGAGAGGGCCACGAACGCACGCGCAACTACAGCGTCTTCAGCCTCGGCATCGCGGTCACTTCGATGCTCGGTCCGTTGAGCGCGGGCTTCGCGATCGACCTCATCGGCCATCGCGCGACCTATCTCATGCTGGCGCTGATGCCCGCGCTTCCTTTCCTGGCGCTGCTCTTTTTCCCGAAGCTGCTGCCGCGGGTGCACGGCAAGGAGGAGGAACGGGAGGGCCAGCACATCATGGACCTGGTCCGCGATCGGCCGCTGCGCCGGGCGCTCATCGCCGCGGGACTGGTCGAGACGGGGCTCGAGCTCTTCAATTTCTTCCTCCCGATCTACGGACACTACAGCGGGCTTTCCGCCTCGCAGATCGGCATCTGCATGGGGGCATTCGCGGCGGCGCTGCTGCTCGTCCGCGGCATCATGCCGATGCTTACGCGGCGTTCGAGCGAGGAAGCGGTGCTGAGCGGCTCGCTCTTTCTCGCGGGTGCCACCGCGCTCCTCTTTCCGCTGGTGTCGAGCTTTGCGCTCTTGACCGCGATGTCGTTCGTGCTCGGGCTCGGATTGGGCTGCGGCAGCCCGCTTTCGATGATCCTCGCCTATAACCGCGCGCCTTCCGGACGCACCGGCGAGGCGATGGGCTTGCGCCAGACGGTGAACAAGGCGACGGAAGTCGTGATGCCGATCGTCTTCGGCTCGCTCAGCACGGCGCTCGGCATGGCGCCGGTTTTCTGGATGGAGGCGGCGATTCTTGCCTGGGCGGGTGCGCTCGCCCGACGGGATGCGGTGCGCAGAAGCACTGCCACGTTGAGGCACCCGTAGGGCGATGCCTGGAAGGCGCTTCTATTGATTCTCGTGCAAATGGTTGACAACCCTCTGCACCACAAATCTCCCCTCGTCCGCGACACGGGAGAGGAGCGGGGGTGAGGCAGAGCGGCGTCAGTCATTTCTACGACGCTCGTTAATCGACTTTCGCGCCGGAAACTTTCACCACTTCCGCCCAGCGCGTGACTTCTTCGCGCAGGAGCTTCGTAAATTCCTCGGGCGTATTGCCAACCGGTTCCGCGCCCTGATCCGCGAGGCGCTTGCGGATGTCGTCCGACTGCGCGGCCTTGCGGATCGCGCCGGCCAGCGCATTGACGATTTCGCGCGGCGTGTTCGCTGGAGCGAGGACGCCGTACCAGACGACCACTTCGACGTCCTTCACGCCGGCTTCCTTCATCGTCGGAACGTCGGGCATCAGGGCGGAGCGCTTCGGCCCCGCGTTCGCGAGCGGACGGAGCCGCCCGGACTTGACATGGCTGTGGATCGCCGGGATGTTGGCGAACGAGAGCGACACTTCACCGCCGATCAGTGCGGTGAGCGAGGGCGCGCTTCCCCTGTAGGGTACGTGCACGATGTTCGTCTTCGTGCGCAGCTTGAAAAGCTCGCCCGTGAGGTGCTGCGTCGTCCCGCTGCCGGCGGAGGAATAGTTGAGCGCGCCTGGTTTCGCGCGGGCGAGCGCGAGGAGTTCCTTCACGTTCTTGACCGGCACCGAAGCATGAACGACGAGGATGTTCGGGCTCTGCGAGAACACCGAGACCGGCGCGAAATCGCGCAGCGTGTCGAACGGCACCTTCTTGTAGAGGCTCATGTTGATCGCGACCGCCGCGGTATTGATGAGGAGCGTATAGCCGTCGGCCGGCGACTTCGCGACGTGCTCGTTGGCGATGTTGGTGCCCGCGCCCGGCCGGTTGTCCACCACGACCTGTTGCCCGAGGTACTCCGTGATCTTCGGCCCGAGGAGCCGCGCGTTGATGTCCACGCCCCCGCCCGGCGTGAAGCCGACGACGAGCCGTATCGGCTTGTTCGGATAGCCCTGTGCGAGCGTCGTGCTCGCGCCGGCGGCGAGGGCGAGAGCGACAAGAGCAGGCGCGAGCGATTTCATCGATGATGCTCCTCAAGGGAATGGATGCGGAAAGAGGCGTAATGGTAGCAAATGACAAACTGCTAACATAGCGCGATTCCATCATCGAACGCCTGTCGACCCTCGCGCAGACACCGCGAGAGCGGGGCTGCGTGACGTAGAGCATTGTTCTTCCATCGTGCGCGCTGTCATGACAATGTCGTTGGCGCTGCTCATTGCCGGATGCGGTGAGGAGGCTCCGCCGTACCATCAGGGCTACGCCGAGGCGGAGTACGTGCGAGTGGCCCTGCCGTTCGCGGGTACGCTCGAGCGGCTGAACGTGCAGCGCGGCATGCAGGTCAAAGCCGGGGACCCGCTCTTCATCCTGGAAAGCGAGAACGAGGCGGCGATGCGGCGCGAAGCCGAGGAGCGATTGAGGAATGCCGAGGCGCAGCTCGCGAACTTGACGAAGGGCAGGCGGCCCACGGAGATTGCCGCGATCCGCGCACAGCTCGCGCAGGCTCAGGCCGTGCTCGAACTCTCCGAAGCGCAATTGAAGCGCGCGGCGCAGCTCCTCGCGCAGGGATTCATCGCCCGCGAAAAATACGACGAGGTGCGGGCCGCGCGCGACCGCGATCGCGCGCGCGTTGCGCAGCTCAAGGCGGATCTCGCCACGGCGCAGCTTCCCGCGCGGCCCGACGAAATCAAAGCCGCGGAAGCAGCGGTCGAAGCCGCGAAAGCGAACCTCGCCCAGGCGGCGTGGCGGCTCGAGCAGAAGTCCGCTACCGCGCCCGTCGCGGCTCTCGTCGCCGATACCTATTTCGTGAACGGTGAATGGGTGAACGCCGGCGTGCCGGTCGTCAGCCTGCTCCCGCCGCAGAACGTGAAGGTGCGGTTCTTCGTTCCTGAGACGATCCTCGGTGGGCTTCGTGTGGGGCAAGAGCTGAGTGTCGCCTGCGACGGCTGTGTCGAACCGATCAGCGCGCAGGTGAGCTTCATCGCGCCGCAGGCGGAATTCACGCCGCCGGTGATCTACAGCCGCGAGAGTCGCGCGCGGCTCGTGTTCCTGATCGAAGCGCGGCCGGTGCTGCAGGATGCAGTGAAGCTCCATCCCGGGCAGCCCGTGGAAGTGAGGCTCGTTCAGTGACGGAAGCGGTCATCGAGGTCACCGGGCTCTCGAAGAGCTTCGGCGGGCGGCGGGTCGTCGACAATGTTTCGATACGGGTCGAGCGCGGGCGCATCTGCGGCTTCCTCGGCCCGAACGGCAGCGGAAAGACGACGACCATCCGGATGCTGTGCGGCCTGCTCAAGCCCGACGCGGGGCACGGCACGTGCCTCGGCTTCGACATCATCCGCGAAGCGCCGGCGATCAAGCGCCGCGTGGGCTATATGACGCAGCGCTTCAGCCTCTACGAGGACCTCTCGATCCGGGAGAACCTGGACTTCATGGCACGTGTCCACGACGTGCGCGAGCGCCGCCGCGTAGTGGAGGAGGCGCTCGAGCGGCTCAACCTCGCACGCCGTAGCGATCAGCTCGCGGGTGAGCTTTCAGGCGGCTGGAAGCAGAGGCTCGCGCTCGCGGCGTGCCTCATGCACCGCCCGCAGCTTCTGCTCCTCGATGAACCGACCGCCGGAGTGGATCCCAAAGCGCGGCGGGAGTTCTGGGACGAGATACACGAACTCGCGGCAGGTGGCGTGACCATACTCGTCAGTACGCATTACATGGATGAAGCGGAACGCTGTCACAAGCTCGCCTATATCGCGTATGGCAAGCTGCTCGTCACCGGCACGGCCAATGAGGTGATCGCACATTCCCGGCTCGTCACGTGGATTGCGTCCGGCGACGTCGATCTTTTTTCGCTCGCCGCGGAACTCCGGTCGTTGCCGGGCGTGGAAATGGTCGTGCCGTTCGGCAACACGCTCCATGTGAGCGGCACCGATGAAGCGGCGCTCGACAAGGCGCTCGCCCCGTATCGCGAGCGGCCGGGCATCACCTGGCAGCGCGCGGAGCCGAGCCTGGAAGACGTCTTCATCAAGCTGATGGAACGCGTGCCGGACAACGTCGATCGATGAAGGGGCAGCGTTTTTCGTGGGCGCGGTTCTGGGCGGTGCTGCTCAAGGAATTCGTCCAGATGCGGCGCGACCGGCTCACCTTCGCCATGATGGTGGGCATCCCGATCCTGCAGCTTGTCCTCTTCGGTTTCGCCATCAACGCCGACCCGAAATCGCTGCCGACGGGGGTTCACGTCGCCGACAACAGCGCATTTGCCAGGAGTTTCGTGACTGCGCTCGAAAACAGCGGCTACTTTCGCATCGTGCGCTATCTGTCTACCGAGGCGGAGGTCGATCGCGCGCTGGCGGAAGGCGAGGTGCAGTTCGTGCTGACGGTGCCGGAAGGCTTTGCGCGCAAGCTCGTGCGCGGCGAGCGCCCCGCGCTGCTCCTCGAAGCGGATGCGACCGATCCGGCGGCGACGAGCAACGCGCTGGCGGCGCTCATGACGCTCAACCAGACGGCGCTCGAGCGCGACCTCACGGGAAGTCTTGCGCACTTGAAGGGCCATCCGCCCCCGTTCGAAGTGCGGGTGCACCGCCGCTACAATCCCGAGAACATCACCCAGTACAACATCGTGCCGGGGCTGATCGGCACGATCCTCACCATGACGATGGTGATGATGACGGCGCTCGCCATGACGCGCGAGCGCGAGCGCGGCACCATGGAGAATCTGCTTGCGACGCCGGTGCGGCCGATCGAGGTGATGACCGGCAAGATCGTACCTTACATCGTGGTCGGCTATGTTCAGATGGCGATCATCCTGCTCGCCGCGAAGATCCTCTTCGGCGTGCCGATGGTCGGGAGCCTTGCGCTCCTGTCGCTTGCGCTCATCCTCTTCATCGCCGCGAACCTCGCGGTCGGGTTCACGTTCTCGACGCTCGCTCGCAACCAGTTGCAGGCGATGCAGATGGCCTTCTTCTTCTTTCTGCCCTCCATCCTGCTCTCCGGTTTCATGTTCCCGTTTCGCGGCATGCCGGAGTGGGCACAGTGGCTGGGCGAAATCCTGCCGCTCACGCATTTCCTGCGGGTACTGCGCGGGATACTGTTGAAGGGCAACGGTCTCGCGGGGATCGCGCCCGAGCTTTGGCCGATCGGCCTGTTTCTGCTCATCGCGGCGACGATCGCGCTCGCGCGCTACCGCGAAACCTTGGACTGACATCGTGGCGGCACCCCATCCCCACCCTAACCCTCCCTATATGG
>CAMPGR010000144.1 GCA_946885605.1 uncultured Pseudomonadota bacterium | reverse complement strand
TGCTCGGCGCGATGCTGGCGCTTTGCCAGGACTGAACATGGGGAGCCAGGCGCGCGAGGTCGAGACGCGGGTTCTAAATTGCGGAATCGAAATCGCTGTTGCGGCCCTCGATGTGGCGCCCCGCGCGGTGCATCGGCTCTCGCTCCTGCTGTCCGAAGGCGAACGCGAGAGAGCCGGCCGTTTTGCCTTCGAGCGCGAATGGCGCCGTTACATCGTTGCGCGCGGGCGGCTGCGGCAGTTGCTCGCGGAACGCCTCGACGTGCCTGCCGAAGCGATCGAGTTCGCGTACGGCAAGCGCGGCAAGCCCGCGCTTGCCCGCGCTTGCGGGAACCGCGAGTTGCGCTTCAATCTCGCCCATTCCCGCGACCTCGCCCTCTATGCGTTTGCCGAGGGTCGGGAGGTCGGTGTGGATGTCGAAGCCGTGCGGGTATTGCCGGATGCGGACAGCATCGCCGCGCGCTTCTTCTCGCCGCGCGAACGGGAAGCGTACGCAGCACTCGATTCCTGCCACAAGCCGGTGGGCTTCTTCAATTGCTGGACGCGCAAGGAAGCGTACATCAAGGCGCTGGGGGACGGGCTCTACCATCCCCTCGATGCATTCGACGTGTCCCTCGCGCCCGGTGAGCCCGCCCGGGTACTCCGCGTTGAAAATACGGCGGACGGGATGTGCGGCTGGCAGGTCGAGAGCTTTATTCCGGCGCCGGGCTACGTCGCCGCCGTCGTTGCCGAAGACCCGAGCCGCACTGCCGCTACAGCAGCTTCGTCAGCTCCGGCACTGCCTTGAAGAGATCCTCTACCAGCCAGTAGTCCGCCACGGCGAAGATCGGCGCTTCGGGATCCTTGTTGATGGCAATGATGACTTTGCTGTCCTTCATGCCGGCGAGATGCTGGATCGCGCCCGAGATGCCGACGGCAATGTAGAGTTCCGGCGCAACGATTTTGCCGGTCTGCCCGACCTGGTAGTCGTTCGGCACGAAGCCCGAGTCCACTGCCGCGCGCGAGGCGCCGACCGCCGCGCCCAGCTTGTCGGCGAGCGCTTCGAGGATCTTGAAATTCTCCGCGCTCCCCATGCCGCGACCGCCGGAAACGATGATGCGCGCCGCGGCAAGCTCCGGCCGCTCCGACTTGGAAAGCTCCTGTCCCTTGAACTGGGTGAGCCCCTTGTCCGGCGTGGACGCGGCGTTCTCCACGGGGGCGGCGGCGCTCGCTTCTCCGGCCGGGTCGAAGGCGGTGGTGCGCACCGTCACGACCTTGATGCGGTCGCTCGACTGCACGGTCGCGAGCGCGTTGCCGGCATAGATCGGCCGCACGAAGGTGTCGGCCGATTCCACCGAGCTCACGTCCGAGATCTGCTGCACGTCCAGCAGCCCCGCCACGCGCGGCATGACGTTCTTCCCGGCCGCGGTGGCCGGTGCGGCGATATGGGTGTACTGCTCCGCGAGGGAGACGACGAGGGCGGCAACGTTCTCCGCAACGAGGCCCGCGTAATGCGGCGCATCGGCGACGAGCACTTTCTTCACGCCCTCGATTTTCGCCGCCGCCTGCGCTGCGACCGCACACTGATGCCCGGCGACGAGCACGTGCACCTCACCGCCCATCTTCGCCGCAGCGGTAATGGCGTTCGTAACGCCCGGCTTGAGGCTCTTGTTGTCGTGTTCCGCGATAACCAGCGCTGCCATTTCAGATCACCCTCGCCTCGTTCTTGAGTTTCGCCACCAGCTCCTGCACGTCCGCGACCTTCACCCCGGCGCTGCGCTTCGGCGGCTCCTGCACCTTGAGCGTCTTCAGGCGCGGCGTGATATCGACGCCGAGCCCGTCGGGCTTGACCACTTCCAGCGGCTTCTTCTTCGCCTTCATGATGTTGGGCAGCGTGACGTAGCGCGGCTCGTTGAGCCTCAAATCGGTCGTCATCACCGCCGGCAGCCTGACGGTGAGCTTCTCCAGCCCGCCGTCGATCTCGCGCGTCACGTCCGCAGTGTCGCCGTTCACGGTGATGCTGGAAGTGAACGTGGCCTGGGGCCAGTCGAGCAACGCGGCGAGCGTCTGGCCGCACTGGTTGGAATCGTCGTCGATCGCCTGCTTGCCCATGATGATGAGCTTCGGATTCTCTTTCTCGACGATCTTCCTGAGGAGTTTCGCCACGGCGAGCGGCTGCACCTCGGCGTCGGTCTCCACGAGGATCCCGCGGTCAGCGCCCATCGCCATCGCCGTCCGCAGCGTCTCCTGGCACTGCGGCACGCCGATCGACACCGCGACGATTTCGGAAACCACCCCGGCTTCCTTCATGCGAACCGCCTGCTCCACCGCGATCTCGCAGAACGGATTCATTGTCATCTTGACGTTCGCGGTTTCGACACCGGTCCCGTCGGACTTCACGCGCACCTTCACATACGGGTCGATCACGCGCTTGACCGTGACCAATACTTTCATCACTGCTCCTCGTGGGAACGTACCGGAAAAGGGATATGCGAGGCGGCGATTTTACCCGATTGGCGGTGACGGCGAAACGCCCGGCACGCCATTCGAGGGAATGACGTGCGCGAGCGAGCGCAGTACATCGCGAACGCTCTTCAACGCTTCGAAACGGGCGAGGTGCCGCAACGCTTCATCGCACCGCGCGCGTCCGATCAGCGGCCCGCAGTTCGCGCGAAACTTGTCTTCGAGATCCGCATCCGACATCGCGTTTGCCGTTTCGCCCTTGGGATCGAGGACGCGCCTCTCGAGCCTGCGTCCGTCGCGCAACACGATATGGACTGCACCCGAGCGGCGCCCGGGGTAGATCCCTTCGCACTGGGAGTCGACATGGGTATCGATGCGCGCGAGCAGCGCGCGCACTTCCGGCCGGTCGAGGCTTTCGGGGAGGAACTGCGAGGCCGCGACTTTGCCATCGACGAGCGCAAGCGCCGCAGCGCACGGCGCGCTCATCTGCGCATCGAGCAGCGTGTTGCAATGCTTGTGATCGTGACCGTTCACCCCGACCGCGTAGAGCCCAAGCGCCATGCGCTCGACGTCGTGTGCGCGCAGGCCGTGCGCCGCGCGCAGCTCGAGTATGCCATCGATGGCCGCGTGGTAGTGTCGGCAGCACGGATAGGGCTTGAAGTACACGTTCTCGATCTCGAAGCGCTGCCCGAGCGCCTCGAAAAGCCGCGCCCATTTGATCGAGTCGCCCGCGTGAGTCGCGAAAAACCCGTAGCGGCCTTCAAGGATCCTTGACGGCCCGGTGATGCCGAGCTGCGCAAACTCGGCGCACAGCAATCCATCGCGCGCCGCCTTGCCCGGATGGAGCCTCTTCACATCCGCGCCTTCTTCGAGATACGTCCGCGTGCCGGCCGCGAAGCTGCCCGCAAGCCCGAGCGCGTGCGCCGAGCGCACGGCGTCGAGCCCCAGCATGCTGGACACCGCAGCCGCCGCGCCAAACACCCCTGCGATCGCGGTATTGTGGAAGCCGCGTCGCGCCGATTCGGGATGCATCGCCGCCGCGATGCGCAGCATCACGTCGTACCCGATGACCGTTGCGAGTATCACCGCTTTCGCATTCGCGCCATGTTGCTCCGCGGCCGCCAGCACCGCGGGCAACACAGCGCCGGCCGGATGCGCGGAACCCTCGGTATGCCCGTCATCGAAGTCGAGCCCGTGGACATTCGCGCCGTTGACGAGCGCGGCGTTCGGCGCGGAGAGCGTGACGCCGCTCCCGATCGCCGTGGCGCTCCGGGTCGCATCGCTCGCTTCGTAGTAAGAGAGGAGCGCGCGCGACACCGGCATGGCGGAGCCGGAGATCGCGCACGTCACGAAGTCGAGGAGCACGCGCCGGAACGCATGCTTCGCGGATGCAGGCAGGAATTCGTAGCGCTGCCCCGCGATATGCGCCGCGAGGCGGCACGTCGCATCTGCGCTCGACGCTTCCTTTACAGCGGGCGCGCGATCCATCAACGGGGCGTGCCTTCCGGCTTTAACATCCCGCGACGCAATTCCCTTTGCCGTCGAACTCCATGGTCTTGCCGCTCAATGGAACGTGCACCGGCACCTTGGCGGCCTTGATGAACGCGGCGGTGCGCGTGCCGGCCACCACCTTGCCGCCCTTGGTCGCCGCCTCGTTGGCGTGCGAGGCAATGACGGAATTCGGCTTGACCAAATCGTTGATGACATAGGCGGCTTCGACCGGGCCGGTCGTGAAAACGTCGCCGATGTTGATGACGGCAAAGTTGGCCTTGTAGTGACGCCGCACGACGAGGTCCTGCTCGGCCGTGATGCCGGTGTCCCCCGACAGATAGGCGACGAGCCCGTTTGTGAACTGCACGACAAAGCCGCCGGGCGGGCCAAGGTATGCGGTGAGGCCATTCGCCTGCAGCATTTCCGCGAGCCCCTTTTCCAGGAAGGAAGGCGCGAGACCGTTGGTGTGAACAGCCGGAACGCTCGCGATCACGACACCGCCCACCTTCGTCTGCGCGCCAAAGCGCAGCGGATAGACCTGCTTCGGATCGCCGCCCGCGGTTTTCACCTTGTGGGCGAAGAACGAGTTCATTTCGCCGCCGACGGGAAACCGCGCTTTCTTCGCCACGACGATGTTCACGGTGTTGGAATTCGGCGTCGCCTTGACCGAGAAATCGGGCTTGCCACAAGCCCCGGCATTCGCGGCCGGCTGGTGAACGTCGCCGAGATGGTCGCCATGAACGTGGCTCAACAGCACCACATCGATTTTCCCGAGGCGCGGGTCTTCCGCACCGCGGACCGTGCGGCCGGGATCGTAGAGCAACCGCGTGCCATCCGGGTCTTCGAGTATCAGTGCGCGGTCGAGCACACAAAATTCGCCGTCATGGCTGCCGAGCGGGGTGATTTTCACATTCGCCGCCGAAGCACCGTGCGCAAACGCAAGGGCGAGTGTGATGACGAGCGCGGACGCTGCCTTCATGGATACTCCTCCGTGTGTGTGGTTGGTGTTCGCTGCCTTGAGCCGGCATAACGTTACCCGGGGACTCCCGGGAAGGCAATCGCACGCGCGCCTCAGGGCGCCCCCGGCGCCATGGCGGCCTTTACGCTGCGTCCAGAACGAGCACGCCATCCACCGCCACGACCCCGCTTCCTTCCCGCTTGACGATCAGGGGATTGATCTCGGCTTCCGTCACGCGACGGGTTTTGAGGCAGGCGATGAGCGACATTGCGCGGATGGCGCGCGCAAGAGCGGCGCAATCGCCGCGCGGCAGATTGCGAAAGCCCCGCAAGAGGGCGAGCTCGGGCACTTGCGCGATCATCTCCCTTGCCGTCTCGATGCTCACCGGGGCGAGCCGCACGCAGTAGCTGCGCTTCAATTCCGCGGTCACGCCGCCGGCGCCCAGCATCACGACCGGCCCCACTTCGGGGTCGCGACGAAAGCCGACGATCGCTTCCGCAAGGCCGCGTTCCATCCGTTGCACGAGCACGCCATCGATGCGCGCCTGCGGAAAATGCTCGCGTGCGCGGTTCAGTATGCGCTGGATCGCAACGCGGAGATTGCCGCCGCTCGATACATCGAGCTCCACCAGGCCCGCGTCGCTCTTGTGCGGGATATCGGCGGAAACGACCTTGACCGCTGCCGGGAAATCGAAATGAAGATCGAGGCACTGCTCGGGGTGGGCCACCATCCGGCTTTCCGCACGCGGTATGCCGAGCGCCGCGAAGAGGAGGCAGGCTTCGTGCTCGTTGAGCCGGTCGCCTGCCGCTGCGGCGCGCGCGTCTGCGGCTTCCGTTTCAACGTCGAGGACCGCCCCATCGTCTTGCGGCGCCCGCCAGTCGAGGAACGCGTTGACGCAGTCCGCACACGCCTCCGGGGTGCGGAATCCCGCAATGCCGTTCTCCTGCAGAGCGAGCAGCCCGTCGTCAGCGCGTGGCGCAAGAAAGACGGCGAGCGGCTTTCTGTCGCGTCCTTCCGCGCGGAACACGCGCTCCACCAGCGTCTGAGGATTCTGCGAGCTGGAGCCGATGACGGAGACGACCGCATCGCAGTGATCCGAGCCGAGCAGCGCGGAGAGCACTGCGGTATACGCGCCGCCCTCGCTCTTGCCCATCGGAAGATCGGTGATGGGTGCCTCCCCTATGGGAAGATCCTGGCTGCGCAGTTTCTCAACCACCGCGGGTGGCGGGCTCACCACTTCCGCGCCCAGCACGCCCAGGCGGTCGGCGATCATCGCGGCCGCGCCGCCCGTACCGGTGAGGACCGCGACCCGGCGGCCCACGGGCGGCTTGCGCCCGATCACGAGCTGCGGCAGCTCGAAGAGGCTTTCCAGCATGTCGACGCGCAGGATGCCGTGCGCGCGGAAGAACGCCGTTGCGAGCTCGTCCGCGCCGACCATGGCGCCGGTATGCGAAGCGGCCGCGCGGCGTCCGACTTCGGAACGGCCCAGCTTGTACGCGATCAGCGGTTTTCCCGCGGCAAAAGCGCGGCGCGCGGCTGAAGCGAGCCGCTCGGCGTCGCGAAACGTTTCGAGGAAGAGCAGTATGGCGCGGGTATCCGCGTCGTCCGCCAGAAATTCCGCCAGTTCGCCCACGGCGAGATCGCATTCGTTCCCGACCGAAACGAGCTTGGAGAACCCGTGCCCGCGCGCCTGCGCCCGCGAGATGAGCGTGCCGAGCGTGCTCCCGCTCTGCGAAATGACGCCAAGTGCTCCCGGGCGCAGCGTCTCGCGCTCGAGCACCGCGTTGACCGAGAGCGCCGTTTTGCCGTGGACGTCGATGAGGCCCATGCAGTTGGGGCCGAGGAGCCGAACGCCCGCGGCGCGCGCCATCGCGACCATATCGCGCTCAGCCTTGAGCCCCGCTTCGCCCAGCTCGGCGAATCCGGCGCTGAAAATCGTCGCGACGGGAATCCTGAGCTCGCAGCATTGCGCCACGACGTCCGGCACTCGCGGTGCGGGCACCATGATGAAAGCGTGATCGATCGGGCCGGGCGCGGAGCGCAGGTCGGGATAACACGGCTCGCCGAAAAGCTCTGTGTAGCGCGGATTGACGGGGAGTATCCGCCCGGTATAGCCGTGACGGCGCAGGAAGCGCTGGGGGCGAGCGTTGTTTTTCTTCGGATCCGCGGATGCGCCGACGAGCGCAACGGCTCGCGGTTGAAACAGGGCCCGTGCCACGCGCGGTTGGCGAAGCTCTTCCGTCATGGTTCAAAAGGAAATATAGGCAAAGGACGCAAAGGATACTCGAAGGACGCAAAGGCCACCTAGAGCTCGAGCACCGCTCAGGACCGTCGAGCTGAATTTTCCTCTCGTTCCTTCGCGTCCTTTGAGTCCTTTGTGTCTTTCGCGTCGAGGCCTTTTGGCGTCCTTGGCGCCTGGGCTTTGGCGTGCTTTGCGGCTAGGCGTTCGACGATTTCGGAGGACGCTGCGAGAAGCGCCGCTCGAAGATGCTCTCCGCGAGGCGGTTCTTCATCATCTCCATCGAACCGCCGGCGATCATCCACCCGCGTGTGCGCCGCACGCAGTATTCGACGAGCGTTTCCTGCGTGTAGCCGAGTCCCCCCATCACCTGCAGCGCTTCGTTCGCCACCTCGAATCCCGCCTGGTTGCGCGCGAGCTTCGCGACCGTCGTCTCGTCCGCGCCCGGGAAACCGCGATCCGCGTTCGCCGCCGCGCGGTAGAGAAGAAGCTCAGCGGCATCGAGCTTCACCCGCATGTCGGCGAACTTCCACTGCAGGCCCTGGAACTCGCACAGCGGGCGCCCGAACTGCTTGCGCGTGAGCGCGTAGTCCCGCGCGAGGTTGAAGCAGTAGCGTCCGAAGGCGAGCGAGCGCGCCGCATTTCCGACGCGCTCCGCGTTGAAGCCGGCCATCTGCTTCTTGAATCCGCCCGGGCCGAGAAGCACGTCCTCGGGCGGCACGTAGACGTTGTCGAAGTAGAGCGGCGCCCAGTGCGCGCCCGACATGAAGTGCGCCGTCTTCCCCATGGTGAAACCCGGCGCCCCCCGCCGGATCATCACCGACCCGATCCCTTCGACTCCCGGGCCGTAGCGCACGTAAACCAGGTACTGGTCGGCGTGGGGATTGGGGAACACTTTAGTTCCCGTCACGCGAAAGCCCGCGCCGTCCGGTTTTGCGCTCGTCACGAGATCCGTCGTCGCGGATCCCGCTTCCGGTTCCGTCATGGCGACCGCAATGATCTCCTCGCCGCGCAGCACGGGCGCCAGAAATCGCTTCCTCTGATCTGCCGTGGCAAACCGCGCGAGCACACGGATCGCGCCGAAGTTCCCCTCCTGCACGAGATCGGCGCTGCGCGGACACACGAGCGCGATCTGCTCGATCGCCAGCACCGCGTCCATGAGCGTCCCGCCTTGCCCGCCGTCCTCCTCGGGGAGGGTGATGCCGAGCAGCCCCGCTGCGGCCATCTTGCCCGCGATCTCGCGCGGGTATTCTTCGGAATGCGCGCGCTTGAGCGCGTCGGCTTCCAGCTCGCGCTTCGCGAACGCGCACCGATTCCTGAAAAGCGACTTGCTCGGCGCTGAGCGTGAAATCCATTCGGGGCTTCGGCTACTTCGATTCGGGGCTTCGGCTACTTCGCTGCCGGCTGTACCGCGCGCGCTGCCTCGCGCC
>CAMPGR010000143.1 GCA_946885605.1 uncultured Pseudomonadota bacterium | reverse complement strand
GACTCAACGTCGTTCACATTCCCTACAAGGGCGCGGGCCCGTCGATCGCCGATCTTGTCGCCGGGCACGTGCAGTTCACCTTCGCGAGCATTCCGGCGGCCGTGGGCCACGTTCACAACGGGAGGCTGCGCCTCATCGCGCAGTGCGGCGACAAGCGTTTTCCCTCGTTCGCCGACGTGCCGACGATGGTGGAATCGGGCGTTCCCAATTTCGTGGTGAGCAGCGCCTTCAGCTTCCTCGGCCCCGCCAAGATGCCTCAGTCCATCGTCACCAAGCTCAACGACGCACTCGTCAAGTCACTGCGCGACCCGGCGAACAACAAAGCCCTCATCGACCGCGGCGCGCAGCCGGTCGGCAGCTCGCCCGTCGAGCACACGGCGTTCATCAAGTCCGAGATCGAGAAGTGGCGCAAGGTCGCGCAGAGCGCCGGCATCCAGCCTGAGTAAGTCCAGGCGTTATCCGCGGACGCTGCGCGCTTTCGCGGGCAATGGCCCGAACGCCGGCGGCGGCACGCGGCGCCGCGAGGCCGCCTCGTAGGCGGACGCGATCCGGAGCACGATGTCCTCCTTGCCCGGCTCGGCGCGGAATACCAGGGAAAACGGAAGTCCCGGCGCCGCGAGCTGTGTCGGCTTGTCGGATGCGACCGCGCCATACTTTTTCCGGTCCTCGCTCAGCGCGAAGAACGCGTCGTAGGCCGTCGTCACGTAGCCCGCCGGTATCAGCACTTCCGTCAACCCCGCGTTGGGACCATACTGCGACTCGTTGCGCAACCGCGCGATCGGCCCGGGTTCGTCGGGACCGCCGATCTTCGCGGGAGGCAGCGGCGTGTGCAGGCGCACGAGCGCGTCGAGGCGGTTCTCGATGATCACCATCATGTCGACCCGGCGCAGCAATTCGCGCAGCATGATGCGCTCGTCCACGCCCTGGCGCCCGCCGAGGGGATTCCGCGGGTCCGTGACCTCTTCCCAGTTCTTGAATGCGGCGCGCTGGTCGTCGCCCCAGTACTTCGAGCGCGCGTTGAGCGCCGGCCAGTCGACGAGCGTCTCGGTGAACCCGCGCGCCTGCCAGTCCGCGGCGCGGCGCGAGAGATATTGCCGGATGTGATAGCGGAACGTCGGCGCGAGCTCCTGCTGCTGCACTGTCGAGATGTCGAGATTCGAGGGGGGCGGTATGCGGCCGTCCGCGAGCTCCACCATGTAATCGATCGGGTCCAGTGTGCCGCTGCCGAAAAATCGGCCGGGCGCGAACTCCGTCGGCACGATCGCCGCGGCGAATTCCGGGAAAACCGGCTGACCGTCGGGCGTGAGCCGGAAGAGGATGTCGGGCATGAACACCGGCACGAGGCACGCCAGCGCGCGCCGGAAATCCGTTTTCATCTGCTCGATGTCCGGGTCCGGCTTCCACAGCGGATCCGACGACTCCACCAATGTCGCGTCGAGCACGCCCCCGAGCACCGTTTTGATTTCCTTCGCGGCGGCCGTCGTGATCGGTTCCGCCGCTTTCGTGCCGGGATTCACCATCGACTCGCGCACGATGCCGATGCGAACGCCTTTGAGCACTCCCGGCGCGCCAGAATCTTTTGTGTGGTCGGCGTAACGCGTCGCGAGGATCGACGAGCGTGGCACCGTCGTGTACGGATCGCGCGGGTCGTAATAGCCTGCGAGCGGGTCCTTCAGCGCGTCCAGCACCTTGGCGCAATCTTCGAGCGTGCGACACAGAATGCCGCTGCGATCGCAGTAGATATCCGCGCCGATCGCGCCGCCATCGAAGCCGAGCATCGCCTTGTGCGGCAGGATGAGCGCGGTCGCGTTGTGATTCGCCGGGCCGCGTGTGGACGCGCGCGTTTCCTCGCCCAAGCTCGCCATCACGAGGTTCGCGCTCACCGACACGCCCGAGCCCGAGCTCGAACCGAGCGAAGCGGCGCGCGTCGTGTCGTACGGATTCGACGGATTGCCGGCCCACGTGCTGCGCTGGTATCCGAGCACCGAAGGTAAGACCTTCTCGGGGCGATTGCGGCCGCCGGGGTCGCCGGCACGCCCGTTGTACTCGGTGCACACGGCTTTCGCGAAGATGATCGCGCCTTTCTTTCGCAGCTGCTCGACGAGCACGTGATCGCGCGCGGGGAAATCGATGTCGTAGCGCGCGTCCCCACCGCCGGTCGTGCGCATGTCCTTCGTGTCGAACGGGTCCTTGAACGAGAAGACGACCCCGTACATCGGCATCTTCTCGAGATCGGGATTGCGGCCGTGCTTCGCGTCGAGCTCGGCCGCCTGCTCGAGCGCGTCGGGGTACTGGCGGAAGATCTCGCACACCGCCGGCGCACCAGGCGGGAGCGGCCCTTCGGACGGATGGCGGTCGTAATCGCCGCAGCACGTGACCGAACGCTCGCCGCGGATGTTGAGCGTCGAGAGCGCATTCAGTTGGCCCGCGTTCGGGACGCCGACGATCATGCCGAACTGCTGCTGCGCCGATGGGTCGGACGCGGTCGGCTCCATGCGGCCGAACTCGAGCGGCAGGCCCTGGTATTTGTCGAGATCGGGCAGCAGCGTATCGGCCTTGAGCGTCTCCGTGGGGAAGCGCAGCGGCGCGAGGCCGCGCACCGCACCGGCCGCTTCCGGTATCGGCTCGCCGTCTTTCGTCACCAGCATGCTCGCAACGCCGTTGTACGCCCGCACGCGCTCGATGTATTGCTTGACCACTTCGACGCACGTCGTTCGCCCGTCGCCGATCGCCTGGTGCAGCTCGGCGATCGTCGCTTCTTCGACCCGAAACGGTTTGTCGGGTCCGCTACCTTGATCCGGCATTTCGCTTCACCATCCTCGATGCGTTACTCGTCAGTCGCTAGGGTCGTTAGGGAACAGACCACTAAGCGAACCGCTTAGCACTTCCCTTTAGGGGACAGACCACCAAGCGAGTCGCTTATTGGTCTGTCCCCTAAGCCAGCTCAATAGGCGAGCCGCACGTGCACGCCGTCGTGCGCCGAGCGCGCCATCGCGTCGGTCAACTGGACGCTGCGCAATCCGTCGATGCCGGACGGAACGAAATCGCGTCCCGCGAGCAGCGCATCGCTGAACCCCGTAACGCACGCCCCGTGCGCGTTGATCGCCGGGAATTCGGCGCTGCGCGTGCGTCCATCCGTGGTCTCCACGGTCAGCACGCCGCCGTCGCGGCTGCGCGTGATGCCGCGCCCGGTGATACGGCCCCTGGCTCCGTAGACCACGATGTCGTTGTGCGGCAACGGGGAGTTTTCGTGGACGCTCAACTGGGCGAGAACGCCGTTCGAATAGCGGAAGAGCGACAGGTTCATCTCCTCCATGACGCCGCGCGGCTTGTCGAAGAGCGCAGACACCATTTCCACCTCCGCCGCGACCAGATAGCGCAGGATATCGTACACGTGCACGCCGATACTATACGTCGTTCCAAGCCCCGCCAGCGCCGGGTCGATGCGCCACGTGGCGAGCCGGCCGCCGGAGCGCGCGCCGGGACTCGCTTCCATCTGCACGAGATGGACGTCTCCGATCTCGCCGCTTTGAATGATGCGCCGGATCTCTGCGTAGCACGGCATGAAGCGATTGTGGAAGTTGATGCCGAGCTGCACGCCGGATTTTTCGCACTCGCGCACCATGCTCTCCGCGTCGGCGACGTGTGTCGCCATCGGCTTGTCGCAGAACACATGCTTGCCGGCGCGCGCGGCGGCGATCGCCTGCCCGGCATGCTGCGCGTTCGGCGTGTGGATCGCGACGACCGTGACGTCGGGATTGCGCAACATGTCCTCGTAATTCGTGTAGGCATGCTCGGCGCCGAACTTTTCGGCGAAGCGCCGGGCGCGCTCCGCATCGCGACTCACCACCGCGACAAGGCGGTTCCCCGCGTGCTCCGTGATCGCGGGCAGGATACGGTCTTCCGCGATTCTTCCCGTTCCAATGAGACCCCAACCGTTCTTTTTCATCTCAGCTTTCCCTTGTGACAGCGTCTTCCCGGCGCACGCCGGAGCTCAGAAACCTGCGTCTTCCCGACGATGTCGCTGCTAGCGATGCCGACAGTTCTCCAAAATCCTGGCGTATGCAGCGAGATACTCGGCTTCCAGTCGATCGACCAGTTCGGCGACGCTCGGAACATCGTCGATGTCGCCCACGCCCTGCCCCGCGCCCCAGATTTCTTTCCACGTCTTCGGCCGTTCGTCGCGGCTGCGATAGAGACCCGGCGATTCGATCGCGGGCAGGCTGTCCGGATCGAGCCCCGCATTCCTGATGCTGCCCGCAAGATAGCTGCCGTGCACGCCGGAGAAGAGCGGCGTGTAGACGATGTCGCCCGACCTGGACTCGACGATCATCTGCCTGTAACGCTCCACCGCAAGCGACTCCTTCGTAGCGATGAAGCGCGTGCCCATGTATGCGAGATCGCAGCCCATCGCTTCGGCCGCGAGCACGCCGGCGCCGTTCGTGATCGCGCCCGCAAGGACCAGCGGGCCGCTGTGGATGCGGCGCAGCTCGCTCACCAGCGCGAACGGGTTGATCGTCCCGGCATGTCCGCCCGCACCCGAGCACACCGCGATCAGCCCGTCGACGCCGGCTTCGAGCGCTTTCTCCGCGTGCCGAACCTTGATCACATCGTGGAACACGACGCCGCCGTACGCGTGCACGCGCGGCACGAGCGCAGTCGGTGCGGAGAGCGACGTGATGACAATCGGGACCTTGTGCGCGAGCACGACTTCGAGGTCGGCCTCGAGCCGCCTGTTCGCCTTGTTCATGATGAGGTTCACGGCAAACGGCGGGACTTTGCGTCCGGGATGCTCGTCGCGAAAGCGAGCAAGCTCCGTCTCGATGCGCGTCAGCCACCTGTCGAGTTCTTCCTGAGGACGCGCATTGAGCGCCGGAAAGGCCCCGATCACGCCCGCCTTGCACTGCTCGATGACGAGATCGGGCCCGGAAACGAGAAACATCGGCGCGCCGAAAACGGGAATGCGCAGACGATCGCGGATGTGGGCGGGTAGCGGCATGTTTCGCTTGCGACTTACCGGGGGGGTTATATCACACCCACCTTTGTAGTAGTGTCTTGCGCAGAAGCAGTGGAAAAGCAAGATTCTGTTGGGCGGCACCACCCGTTCGAGGAGGAGGAATCATGTCGAAGCCCTGTTTCGCAAGCCGCATGGCGTCATGCTGCGTTCGTGCGCGCGCCCAACGCGCGTTTGTCGCGACATTGCTGATCGGCATTGCAGCAACCTCTACAGCAGCACCTCCGCAGAGCACGTCGCAGGAGGGCGCTTATCCCAACCGTCCGATACGCATGGTCGTGCCCTTCACTTCGGGCAGCGCGACCGACGTCATTGCACGCATCGTCGGCCCGAAGATGAGCGACATACTCGGCCAGCAGGTGGTCGTGGACAATCGCCCGAGTGCCGGCGGCATCGTCGCATTCAAGCTCGTCGCGGATGCAACACCCGACGGGCACACGCTCACCACCACCGGCTCCAATTTTGCGGGCAGCGCCGCGCTCTACGCCGGAAAGCTTCCATTCGACGCGGTGAAGGACTTCAGGGGTATCGCGCAGATCGCCAGCACTCCGCTCGTGCTCGTGGTGGGGCCCGGTCTCGGCGCGAAAAACGTAAAGGACCTGATCGCGCTGGTGAAGAGCAAGCCCGGGCAAATCAACTTCGCGTCCACCGGGCACGGCAGCGGCACGCACTACGGCGCGGCGCTCTTCAATCTCGCCGCCGGACTCGAAGCGGTGCACGTTCCGTATCGCGGCTCGCCCGAAGCGCTGACCGACACGATCGCCGGGCGCGTGCACTACTTCATGTCGCCGGTGCTTGCGTCCGCGCCGCTGATAACTGGTGGGCGCGTGCTGCCGCTCGGGGTGACGACGAAGACGCGGGCGCCGGGTCTGCCGGACGTGCCGACCATCGCGGAGGCCGGTCTACCGAATTTCGAGTATGAAGGGTGGTACGGTGTGCTCGCCCCGGCCGGGACGCCGCGCAAGATCATCCAGCTCTGGTCGAACGAGTTGAAGCGCATTCTCGAGATGCCCGATGTGCAGAAAGCGATTGCGAGCCGGGGCGCGGCGGCGAAGTGGGCTTCTCCGGAAGCTTTCGACAAGCTGATCCGCGAAGAGATCGCCACGCGCACCAAGGTGTGGAAGGCGGCGGGCGTCAAGATCGAGTGAGCGCTTGGCGGATGGGGTCTGACCCTAAGCCAGGTGACCCCAAGCCAGGTGATATGATTCCGTGCGAATGACGCTGAAATTCGCACGGAGGACACATGCCCCTCGTAGTCTCGTACGACGAAATCACCCCGGACAAAATCCGCCGCAATCCTGGCGGACCGGACAGTCCCGCCTCGACGAACTATCCGTTCTTCAGAGCGACGCCCGACACGCCGGACGCGCCGAGCGCCTTTCTCGCGCAATACGATCCGGGCGACAAGTCGTGCACGCACTTCCACCAAGTGGACCAGTTCCAGATACTGGTTCAGGGCAAAGGCACGATGGGGCGCCATGAGGTCGAGCCGTACTACGTTCACTTCGCGCGCGCCTACACGCCCTACGGCCCGCTGAACGCCGACGAGAAAGTTGGATGGACGTTCATGACGCTGCGCACACGCTTCGATCCGGGCGCGCAGCGATTGCCGGGCGCGTTGCCCAAGTTGCAGCAGGTCCGCGATCGCAAGCCGTGGCAGGTGACCTGCATGGCACAGTTTCCCGGGCGCACTTCCGGCGTGACCGTTCAGGAAAATCCCGACATCAAGGACGAACGCGGCCTCTACGTGCGTTCCATCACGATGGCGCCCGGTGCAAGGATGACCGCGCCTTCTCCCGCCGAGGGCGCCGGTCAATACGTCATCGTGGTGAAAGGGACGCTGGTGCACGGCGAACGCGCGCGCCAGGCGCTCACGGTGATTTACAGCACGCCGGACGAGGAAGCGTTCCGCCTTCAAGCCGGGCCGGATGGGCTCGAAGCGCTCCTCCTCAATTTCCCGCGCACCGAGCCGATCCAGGACGCAAGCCGGTCAATCTCGCCCGCCGCGGGATTCAAGAAGTGGCAGTGCGTGCTGTGCGGCTTCACCTACGACGAAGCGCTGGGCCTGCCCGACGAAGGCATCCCCGCCGGCACGCTCTGGGCCGATGTGCCCGACACGTGGGTGTGCGCCGATTGCGGTGCGGGCAAAGGCGAATTCGAAATGGCCGAGGTATAAAAAGCGATTCCCTCTCCCCCGCATACCCCCGCATTGGGGGATATTGGGGGAGAGGGTTAGGGTGAGGGGGATACCGTCTTAGTGGTCTGTCCCCTAAGCCACAGCGCGAGCCCGCCGATCATCGCGACCATCGTCAGTGCGAAATAAGCGCGCATCCCGAATGCTGGACTGATCAGCCCCGCGATAAACGGCGCGAGCCCCATTCCGAAGAAGTGGAACGCCGTCGAATAGGAAATGGCGCGCGCATCCATGCCCTTGGGGGCGTGAACGCGCAGCAGCGCAAAGATCGCCGTCGGCATCGCTGCAGCAGTGAGTCCGAACGCAATCCGCGCCAGCACGAGCTGCAGCGGCGTCTGCAAGATCAGCAACGGCAGGTGCGTGACGATCGTCGCCGCGGCGGAGAAGACCAGCACCTTGTTTGCGCCGATGCGATCCATCATGAGGCCCCAGATCGGCAGCGCGACCAGCATCGAGAACGCCATCGCCATGGCCGCCACCCCGATCCAGAACGCTTCGGCGCTTGGATCGGGCGATTCGCTCGCCAGCAGTTGCAGCACGAAGACGCTGATGTTCGTCACGCTGCCGTACCACATCACCGAAAAGAGGAACGACAGCAGGAAGAGCGGTCCCATCCTCGGCACGCTGAGAAGCTCGCGCAGGTCTCCGATCCACTGCAGGCGTAGCGGACCCGAAGCCACCTGCTTCACTTCGTGCACGAAGTAGAAGACGAAAAGCCCGCCGCTCAGCATGAACCCGCCGCTGATCCAGAAGAGCCAGTGCTGCCGGTCGATCATCGCGGCGAGGATCGCACCCAACGCCGGGCCGAACGCCTGTCCCACCATGCCGCCGGTCTGCGCGTACGACACCGCTCTGCCGATGCGCTTGGTCGGCGTGTTCGCGACGATGAGCGCCACGCCCGCAGGCGTGTAGCCGTTGAAGACGCCGATCAGCATGAAGACCGTCGCGAACCAGATCGGCGTCTGAGCGAACGGCACGAGCATCATCGCGAGCCCCATGCCGAGCATCGCGCGCAGCACCATCGGCTTGCGGCCGTAGTGATCCGCGATCGCGCCCCACACCGGGTTGGAGGCGAAGCTGATGAGGTAGAACACGAGCAGCATATAGCCGACCCACGTCTCGAGGTTCTCCTGCACCCCGAGCCCGCGCACCATCAGCGGCACGAACGGCCATGACAGGCTGAAGCCGAGCCCGCACAGCAGGTTTGCGATCGGCAGGATCTGCTGATTGCGACGCCAATAGGGAAACTTCTGCGACTCTTCGTCGGTCGCTGCACTCGTTATCGTCATTGCGCCCGCATGATAACAAAGGGGACAGACCCCGAGCGCGGGGTCTGTCCCCGTAGCTACTCGTCTTCCCGGCGTACGCCGGGATCCAGAGAGCGCCTGGATCTCGGGGCGCGGCGTGCTCTTGAGC
>CAMPGR010000142.1 GCA_946885605.1 uncultured Pseudomonadota bacterium | reverse complement strand
CGTGACTTGCCGTGCGAGAGCGTACGGCTACCGGACCGCTGCATGAATGGGCTCGCCCTGCTTCGGCTCGTCGAATGCACCCTCGGTAACGAGCTCATACGCAGGCAGCGTCAGGAACTCCGTATATCGATCGCCCATCGCGATCCTGTCGAACAATGCAGCCGCTTTCTCGTACCTGCCGGCTCGCCAGCCTTCGTCACCCAGCAGTTGCCGGACGCGCGACAGCTCTTCGTGGAGGAGTTGGCGACACAAAGCAGCCGTTATCTTGCGCCCGTCGTCGAGCACGCCTTTGGGGCTTCTGATCCACTGCCAGATCTGAGAGCGTGAGATTTCAGCGGTCGCGGCATCTTCCATAAGGTTGTAAACCGGCACGCAGCCATTGCCGGCGAGCCAGGCGCCGATGTACTGGATGCCGACGCTGATATTGTTGCGGAGCCCTGCTTCGGTAATCGGCTTCCCGGGCTTGAAATCGAGCAAGTCAGCCGCGGTGACGATCACATCGTCGCGCTGCCGGTGAATCTGGTTGGGTGTGGGCATGTGCGCGTCGAACACCGCTTTTGCCACGCTCACCAGGCCGGGATGCGCGACCCACGTCCCGTCGCAACCGTCTGTCGCTTCACGGATCTTGTCAGTACGCACTTTTTCGAGCGCCAGTGCGTTGGCTGCCGGGTCGTTCTTGATCGGAATCTGTGCGGCCATGCCGCCCATCGCAAATGCCTTGCGCTTGTGACAGGTCTTGATGAGCAGAAGAGCGTAGGCACGCAGGAACGGAGCGGTCATCGTTACCTGCGCACGGTCCGCCAGACAGAAAGCGGGATCGGACCGGAACTTCTTTATGCAACTGAAGAGGTAGTCCCAGCGCCCGATATTGAGCCCGACGCAATGCTCGCGCATTTCGTAGAGGATTTCGTCCATCTCAAACGCGGCGACCACGGTTTCGATCAACGCGGTTGCTTTGATCGTGCCCTGAGGAAGCCCCAGCTCCCGTTGCGCGGTCACGAAAATGTCGTTCCACAGCCGCGCCTCGAGGTGGCCCTCCATCTTCGGCAGATAGAAGTAGGGCCCGGATCCTTTGACGACGAGCCTCTTCGCGTTATGAAAGAAGTACAGGGCAAAATCGAAGAGCGCGCCGGAAACGGGCTGGCCGTCGACGACAACGTGCTTCTCGGGCAGGTGCCAGCCGCGCGGACGAACGAGCAGCGCCGCCACACGCTCGTTGAGCGCGTAGCGTTTGCCGTCCGGGCTGACATAGCGAATGATGCCGTTGACGGCGTCCCGCAAGTTCACCTGACCTTCGATCATGTTCTTCCAAGTGGGAGTGTTCGAATCCTCGAAGTCGGCCATGAAGACGTTGGCGCCCGAGTTAAGGGCATTGATCACCATCTTGCGATCGGTCGGCCCCGTGATTTCGACCCGGCGATCCTGCAAGTCCGCCGGACACGGCGCCACCGTCCAGTCGCCGTCGCGGATGTGCGCCGTGCCGGTCAGAAAATCGGGCCGCTTGCCCGCATCGAACTCCGCCTGGCGGCGGGCGCGTGTCGCGAGCAGCTCTCGCCGGCGCGGCTCGAATGCGCGCGACAGCTTGGCGAGGAAAGCAAGCGCCGCCGGCGTAAGAATTTCGGCATACTGCGCCGTGATGGCGCCGCGCACTTCGACGCCCGGGGGCGAGGAAACAACAACCTTCTCTTTCATGCGAGCTGCTCCTTCGATCAGGGGCTGATGTCAGATCGTGCGACACCGACGATGCGAGTCCTCGGTGAATCCGCACGAAGCATTTCCACGCGAGAGCGCCGCCCAGACTACCGCGTCGCGGATGACAAGCAGACGACCGCACGATAATCGTGATAGGGTGTCAAATCGATAGAAGAAAAATTGACACTGTAAATTTCACAACTCGCTTTGCGAGCTCGTATTGGACGAACGATGGAGCGAATCAGCCGGAACAGCCATTTCCTCGGGACGAAATTGCGCGCGCTGCGAAAGGAGCACCGCATCACGCTCGAAGAGCTGTCTGCACGCTTTGCCCAGATCGATCCGCAGTCGGCCCCTTCGGTGTCCTACTTGAGCATGATCGAAAGCGGACGCCGGAATCCGTCACGGGAAGTGCTCGACCTGATTGCCAAGGTCTTCCAGCGCAAACCGGCGTGGTTTCTCGATCACAACGGGGACATCGGCCCGGTCAGCCGCAAGAAGGAAGCGGCCGGCGGCGCTGCACGCATCCCCTTCGAGCCGTCGTTTCTCTTTTCCAAGGACCTGCTTCAGGCCGCGATACCCGAACTGTTGTCGCAGACCGGGACGACGGGACGTCAATTCGCGCATCTCCTGATCCGCTCGCATCAGGAAATATCGCGAAATGCCTATCCCGATCTGGAACGCGCGGCCGAAGCGGTCGGCAAGCGTGCCTTTCCACTGAAAGTCGACGATCTGATGGCGCTATGCAAGCGCCACGGCCTCGCGATCCGCTGGTTCGAGCGCAAGCCTGTTCTCGCCCGCGACAACGATCATGATGTGCGCAGCGTGATGCGGTCCTTTTTCGAGCCCCCGGGCACCATCTATATCAACAAGGCGCTGCAGTCGGAATCCGCGCGGATCAAGTTCGATCTCGCGTCCCATATCGGGCATAAGGTGCTTCACGGCGGAGACGGCATGAAGTCTCCCCACGCCACGGGAGGGGAGATCGGTGAAAGCCCCGATAGCGGCTCACCTTTCCACGCGGGCATCGAGGCGAGGGATGTTCTGCTCGCGTGGAGAGACTTCGAATGCAGCTTCTTTGCCGGTGCGCTGCTCTGTCCGAAAGTGCCATTCCGCCGGTTCCTGATCAGGGAACGCTATCAGATCGACGCAAGACGCAAGCTCGAGCTGACACCTGCCGTGATGATGCGGCGAATGACGAAGGTCTCGCCTTATCCGTATTGGCACTTCTTCGATGCCAACGCACCGGGGCATTTTCGCGCGGTGTATCGCGGCAACGGGATCCCGCTGCCCTGGGGCAACATGACGCAGGCAACCGACCCTTGCCGCCACTGGGCCGTATTTCGCATGTTTGGCGATGCCCACAGCGACTCCAGCTCGCAGATTTCCGTGCTGAGAGAAAACAATCAGTGGCAGCTCTACTGCTGCCATACGCTGCGCACGCGCGACATGTCAGGGAACCCGCATGTGCTGTCGGTGGGTATCGACCTCGTGCCTGCGCTGTCTTCGAACGAGCCGAGCTCAGCTCGTATCGTTGACGACATCGCGGAGGACTGCCTGCGGAAGGGCGGCCAGGCGAGAATCGGGCGCGAGGCTTCAGAAGCGATTCGCGCAGTCGCTAACATTCTGAGCATCGCGTGGGTCGAGGACGCCCTGAAGCAACCCGCCCGCATCATCTGCCCGCGCAGCTCCCGTTGCCCGCGCGCGGAGCACTGCGAGGGAGCGCCTGCGACGCGCGCGCGCGACATTGCCGACGTCAAGCAAGAAATTCTCAAGACAGCGAAATAGCTGGCGCTTGGTCGTGCGCGCATCCGGTTTGCGCATGTGCTGAGTGAACTTCACAGTGTGAAGTTTCCGAAGCCGGATCTTCTCGTCCCAAGCCTCTATTCTTCTTCCATGAGTCCGCGTGTCGCGAGGATGACCGGCGCGCAATCCGGACACACTTCGAATGGAGGATGACCGCGTGAAATACAGAATACTCATTCTCGGAGCCTCCTACGGCTCCTTGCTCGGCACCAAGCTCCTGATGGCGGGACACCGCGTGACGTTGGTGTGCACGCACGCCACCGCCGAGCTGATCAACCGCGAAGGCACACGGGTGCGTTTCCCTATCCGGGGCTTCGCCACGCCAATCGAAATCCACTCGAACACGCTTGCGGGCACGCTATCCGCAAGCAATCCCGACGCGGTCGATCCTCGCGAATACGATCTGGTCGTGTTCGGCATGCAGGAATCGCAATATGGCGCGCAGGGCGTACGGCAGCTGATGCGCCGCATTGCGCGCACGCGCAAGCCTTGCCTGGCGATCATGAACATGCCGCCTTTGCCGTATCTCAAGCGAATTCCGGGACTGGTGACTGAGGCGCTGGAAAGTTGCTATACCGATCCCCGCGTGTGGGACGGCTTCGATCCGCGCTTCACCACGCTCGCGAGCCCCGATCCACAGGCGTTTCGCCCGCCGGAGCAGCCGAAAAACGTCCTTGAAGTGGGCCTCGCGACGAACTTCAAGGCGGCACGTTTCGACGCCGCTGAGCCCACCGCGTTGCTGCGACGCCTCGAGGCCGACATCGAGCAAGCCCGGTTCCATTACCGGGGCGAAGCGATGGAGGTTCCGGTAAAACTCAAGGTGCATGACTCCACGTACGTGCCATTGGCGAAGTGGCCCATGCTGATGACGGGGAACTACCGCTGTATCCGGTCGAATGGCATCGTCCCCATCCGGGAAGCGGTGCACGGGGACATCGACCAGTCACGGGAAATCTACGAATGGGTCATGGAGCTTTGCACCAGGCTCGGCGCGCGCTCGGCAGACCTGGTTCCTTTCGAAAAGTACGCCGAGGCGGCTCAAGCCCTGGGAAAACCATCCGCGGCAGCGCGCGCGCTGATGGGCGGCGCAACGCACATCGAGCGCGTCGATCGCCTGATACGAATGATCGCCAATCAGCTTGTGCTGCGCGATCCCTTGACCAACATGGTCACGCTGGTAGACGAGCGCCTCCGGAAAAACCGTATGGCGGCGGAGGATCGGGGACGTACGCTACCCCGAATCCCGGTAACGTCGGGACAGCCGGCTGCAGCAACACCGGAGCGAGACTCGAGCGCTATGAACGTTTGAGGTGCCGTTCACGACGTGCGGTGCACCCAGAGCAGCGACAACCCCGCCGCCACCAGCGCGAAGAGCGCCGCCGCCGCGCCGAAGAGCGCGCTCAACTCTGTCCGCCCGCGCTCCAGCGTGAGCTTCGCAGTCAGGGTGTTGTAGATCCTCCGGAGGTCTGACGAGCTGCCGGCGTGGAAATACTCGCCCTCGGTGATGCCTGCGATCGCCCTCAGGGATTCCTCGTCGAAGCGCATGTAGATCACCGCATGGTCGAAGGTGACCGGCCCGCCGTCCTTGGCGCCGAAACCGACCGTATGAACCCGCACGCCGCGCTCGGCGGCCATCTTCGCTGCCGCGAGCGGGTCCGGCCCCATGGTGCGCCGGCCATCGCTCATCAGCACAATGGCGCCGGAGGTATACGAGCCGGGCGGCACCGGTTTGAAGCCGTTGCGATCCGCGCTGCGCGCCGGGTCGAGCGGCACCCCACCTGAACGCCGCGAGAAATTGCGATCGAAGACCTCGGCCTCGAGGTCGATGCCGGCTTCCGGCAGCAGCAAAGAGAGTGCCAGCAGGAGCCCGCTTCCGGTCGCGGTGTTGTGCTGCAGCTGGAACCGGTCGACCGCGGCGAGCAGATCGTCGCGATTCGTCGTGGGGGTCTGCACGACGGCTGCCGTGCCCGCGAAGGTCACGATACCGACCCGCACGTTGGGCGGAAGATCCCTGATGAAGGACCGAACCGCGTTCTGCGCCGCCTCTATCCGGCTCGGCGGCATGTCGTTCGCACGCATGCTGCGCGAAACATCCACCGCGAGCACGATCGTCTGATATTCGGAAGGGAGCGTAAAGACGGCAGTCGGACGCGCCACTCCGAGCAGCGCCGAGACCAGCGCCAACAGGAGAATCAGGGCGGGGAGGTGGCGGCGCAGCCACTGTCCCGGCCCGATCGCGTCGCGCACGAGCGCGAGGCTCGCGTACCGCAGCGCCATTTTCTTGCGCCTTCCGAGCGCGTAGACGTAGGCGGCGATCAAGACCGGAACGATCAACAGAAGCCAGAGCGAATCAGGCCACAGAAACTGCATTGCACTTCCTCGGGAGCCGCTGGCGCGTTTCACCGGCGGAGCAGACACCTCACCCGTGAAGATACACCCCCGCACGCCGGTTGTGCACCTGCGTCGTGCCGACTATACGCGGCCTTCGGCAATCGTGCTAACTTGCGTCGATCTGCGTGGTCGAAGAACCCATGAAACGGCAAGTGCTGTACAGCGGTTCGAAACGAACCCCCTTTGCAGATTCGAACCCGGCCCGGGCGGCCTCCGATGCGCCCGCTTCGGAACCGACCCATGGTCGGCCTCCCGCCCGAAGCGGTCGCTTCAGACGCCTTCGCGCCTGGGCGAGGCGGCACGCCGGACTCCTGACCTTCGTCGGCGGCGCGGTCTTCGCTGCGCTCATCGGCGGTGCCTACTTGCGCTCACAGCCGCAGCCGCGCACGCTCGTCCAGGAAGACATCGATGCGGCGGTGCTGCACACACTCGAGAACAAGACGTTGCCCTCGCGCCCAGCGAAAGCGGCGGAGATCGTGCGCCCCTCCGTGGTGCGCGTGCGCGGGTTCGGCCAGCCGCCGCCCAAGGAAACGCCGGAGGCCAATTCCGAGTCTCAGGGCGGTGAATCGAGAAAGGGCGCAAATGGCGAGGCGCAGCCCAAGGGCGAGGGGCAACCCAAGGGCGAGGACGGTTCGAAGAATATGGTCGAGCGCTCCGTGGGATCCGGTGTCGTTATCGTGGACGAGGGCTTGATCCTGACCAACCTGCACGTCGTATTCGGCGCCGAACGGGTGAGCGTCACCTTCCACGACGGCACCGAATCGGAAGCCGGCATCGTGAGCATTCATCCGGAAAACGATCTGGCGGTCATCAAGGCGCAGAAAATTCCGGACGACCTGCAGGCCGCGACGCTCGGATCCGCCGACTTGTTGAAGCCGGGCGATGAAGTGGTCGCTGTCGGATTTCCGATGGGCATCGGGCCGTCGGTGTCCGCGGGCGTCGTTTCGGGGCTCAACCGCGAGTTCCGCTCGCCCGAGGGCGACCGCGAGCTTACCCGCCTCATCCAGTTCGACGCGGCGGTCAATCCCGGCAGCTCGGGCGGGCCGCTCGTCACGATGCAGGGCGACGTCGTGGGCATCGTCACCGCGATCCTGAGCCCGAATGAAAGCCGCACCTTCATCGGCATCGGATTTGCAGTGACCATCGGCGCGGCCGGCGGCGCCGTCGGCATGCATCCTTTCTGAAAACTTAGGGAGCCTGAACGCAATGAGCGACGATCCTGTCAACGTCCGCGGTCTCATGGAGCGGATCCTCTACGAAATCAAGCGCGTGGTGGTCGGCCAGGACCACTTTCTCGAGCGCGTCATGGTGGCGATGCTCGCCCAGGGCCACCTCCTCGTCGAAGGCGTGCCGGGACTGGCCAAGACCCTCACGGTGAAGACGCTGGCACGCACGATTCGCGGCACCTTCAAGCGCATCCAGTTCACGCCCGACCTGCTTCCCGCCGATCTCGTCGGCACGCGCATCTACAACCAGAAGACCGGCGAGTTCAGCACTTCGCTGGGGCCGGTGTTCACGAACCTCTTGCTCGCGGACGAAATCAACCGCGCGCCGGCGAAGGTGCAGAGCGCGCTGCTCGAAGTCATGCAGGAGCGCCAGGTGACGATCGCCGGCGAAACGCATCGCGTGCCGAACCCCTTCCTGGTGATGGCGACGCAGAACCCGATCGAGACCGAGGGCACGTATCCGCTGCCCGAAGCGCAGGTCGA
Source organism: uncultured Pseudomonadota bacterium (assembly GCA_946885605.1). Next base: position 1,064 of record CAMPGR010000142.1, on the reverse strand, counting down.
CCGCTTCATGATGAAAGTGCTGGTCGACTACCCGACCGAGGAGGAGGAGTTCGTGATCGTCGAGCGGGTGACCGGGGCCGACGTCCAGGTCGCCGGGGTAGCGAGCACTGAACAGTTGTCGGCGCTGCAGAACGAGTGCCGCAAGGTCTATGCCGACCCGGCGTTCCTCCAATACGCGGTGAAGCTCGTATCGGCCACGCGGCGCTGCGAGCGCTTCGGCCTTGGCGACCTCAAGCGCTACATCACCTTCGGCGCGAGCCCGCGCGCCACCATCTGCCTGATCGAAGGCGCACGGGCGCTCGCCTTCCTGCGCGGGCGCGATTACGTGCTGCCGGAGGACGTGGGCGATCTCGTGCCGGACGTGCTGCGCCACCGGCTCGTCCTCTCCTACGAAGCGCTCTCGGATGGCGAGACCGCGGACACTTTGATCGCGCGCGTCATGCAGGCGGTCGCGCTTCCCGATAAACCGCTCGAGGCCCATGTCCGGATCGCGGCGCGGAGCTGACGTCACGCCGATCCGGTCCGCCCCCAAAGCGGCGGCGACGATTGCGCCGGGCGCGGAACGGGTGCTGCAGCGGATCGAATGGACGGTGCTGCGCCGCCTCGACGGGCTGCTTCATGGCAACTACCGCACGCTGTTCCGGGGCTTCGGCATCGACCTCGCGGACTTGCGCGAGTATCAGGTGACCGACGATGCGCGCACCATCGACTGGAACGCCACCGCGCGCCTTCAGGTGCCGCAGGTGCGCCAGTTCAACGAGGACCGCGACGTGACTGCGTGGTTTCTCGTCGATCTCAGCGGATCGGTGAATTTCGGCGGCGGCCCGATCACCAAACGCGCAATGGCGCTGGAGTTCGTCGCGCTTATCGCACGCCTGCTGACGCGCCATGGCAATCGCGTCGGCGCCGTGCTCTATACCGACCGCGTCGAAGTCGTCCTCCCCGCGCGGGGTGGCCGCCGGCACGTCCGGCATCTCGTCGATCAGTTGATGAAGACCGGCAACGCGCCGCGGCTCGGGAAAGGCACGCGGCTCGAGGAGCTGCTGCGGCGCGCGCTGCAAGCC
>CAMPGR010000141.1 GCA_946885605.1 uncultured Pseudomonadota bacterium | reverse complement strand
TCTTTCAACGCATTGCGCTCGGCTCTGGTAAGCGGCAGCAGCGGCGGGCGCACCGGCCCCGCCGCGAGCCCCAGAAGCTCGGTCCATGCCTTGAGGTGGGCGATCGGGATGATCTTGTGATGCACCCACGGATCGCGCATCCAGCGCTCGTGCACCTCGCGCAGCGCATCGAGCTCTCTCGATGCGGCTTCCGCTTCGCCAAAGCGTCCCTGCAGTGCGAGCTCGGTGTAATCGCGCATCGGCCGCCACCCCGGCACCTGGAGGATGAACGGCGCCGCGGACGACATGTGCACGCGCGCGCCATAGTCGCGCATCAGTGTGAGCCACTCCGACTCCGCGGGGTGGCTCATGACGATCTTCGCGCCGCAGAGCTTGTGCACTTTCGCGTAGTGTTCGAGCGGGCGCGAGCACTTGATGCCGCAGATGTTCTCGATATCGGCGATGCGGGCGGTGAGCTCCGGCGAAAAGCCGTATCCCGCATAGCTCGTGTCGAACATCCAGATGCCGATCTCGACCCTGGACGCGACATAGGCGAACCATTCGTGGATCATCGCCTCGTTCGCGGCGGGGTAATAGGGATTGATGATGATGGCAAAGTCCGCGCCGACCTCCTGCGCATGGCGCGTCAGCTCCACCGTCTCGCTCGGTGAGTGATGACCCGTATGCGCGATCACCTTGCACTTGCCGCGCGCTTCCTCGACCACGATCTCGACCGCGCGCAGCCGCTCTTGCTTGGTGAGCGCCCAGAATTCCCCCATCGTCCCGGTGCAGAAAATGCCGTCCACGCCGAGCTGATCGGTGAAGTAGCGCATGTTCCGGCGCAATCCCGCTTCGTCGAGCGTGTCGTCCTCGGTGAACGGCGTCGTGATCGCAGCCCACAGGCCGCGGAACTGCTCGCGCGCGGCGTCCTTCGCTTCCGACTTACGGTAGTTCATGGTCGCTCCCGATCAATATATGCCCCACTTCTCGAGCAGGCGCGGATTGTAGCGCTCGCCTGCCCCCGCGCCCGGGGCAAAAAGCGCGCTGAGCTCCTGCACCTCCGCAGGCGTCAACTCGATATCCACCGCCGCCACATTCTGCTCGACATTGCGGGCGTGATTCGTGCCCGGAGTCGGAATGACATCCTCGCCCTGGGCCAGCAGCCATGCGACCGCGACCTGAGCTGCGGTTGCGTGCTTGCCCGCAGCAAACGTTTCGAGTTGGCGCACGAGCTCGACATTGCGGGCGAGGTTCTCCGGCTTAAAGCGCGGATGGCTGCGGCGCCGGTCGTTGGGCGGCAAATCCTCCACGCGCTTGATCCTGCCGGTCAGCAGCCCTCTGCCGAGCGGCGCATACGGCACGAAAGCGATCCCCAGCGCACGGCAAGCGGGCAGGATCTCCCGTTCGACGCCGCGAAACCACAACGAGTACTCCGTCTGCAGCGCGACGAGCGGATGCGTGGCATGCGCGCGCCTGAGCGTTTCGGGCAGCGCCTCGCACATGCCGAGCCAGCGCACCTTTCCCTGTTCGACGAGGCGCGCCATTGCGCCGATCGTCTCCTCGATCGCCACGCCGGGATCCACGCGGTGGAGATAGTAGACGTCGATCACCTCGACGCCCAGGCGCTCGAGGCTCGCATCGCAGGACGAATAGACGTACTCGGGCCGCCCGTTCACCGCCTTTCCGCCGTCGGGAAGATCGATGTTCCCGAACTTGGATGCAACGAACACCTTATCGCGCCTGCCCTTCAGCGCCCGGCCCAGCAGCACCTCGTGACGCGTCGCCCAGTAGGCATCGGAGCTATCGAAGAAATTGATGCCGAGCTCGATCGCGCGGTCGACTGAGTCGTTGAAGTCGCGTTCCAGCGGATCGCCGAATCTGATCGGCTGCGCGCCGCGCCCCATGCATATGGCGGAGACTTCGGGGCCGTTGCGGCCCAGCCGGCGGTACTTCACTTCAATCTCTCCTCGCCCATGGCAGATAACGGCGCGTCACCCAGTTGAGAGCCGCTTCGAACGACACGCCGACGACGATCAGCGCAATGACGGCGACGAACGCCTCGTTGTGCTTGAACGTGCGCGAATTGAAGAGGATGTAGTAGCCAAGCCCCGGGATCGAGATAAAGAATTCGGCCACCACCGCGGCGACCAGGGCGCGCCCGGCGGCGAGCCGCATGCCGGCAATGAGATACGGCAGGGACGACGGCAGCACGATATCGAGCAGCGTGGAGAGCGGCCGCGCCCGGAACGCGCGCGCCACTTCGAGATACTCGAGCGGCACGGAGCGCGCGCCATCGCACGTATTCACCGCGATCGAAAAGAACGCCGCGAAGACGACCACCGCGAGCCGCGCATCGGCGTTGTAGCCGAACCACAGCGTGACGAGCGGGAGGATCGCGACCATGGGCGTCGCAAACAGGCTGTTCACGTAGTAGCGCAAGCCCCGCTCGACCAGCGTCATGCGGCCCATCGCAAGCCCGACCGCCAGCCCGACGAGGATCGCGATGACGAGGCCCTGCACCACGGCGAGCAGCGTCGCGCCCGCGGCGGAGAGAAACTGAGAGTTGCTCACCACCGTGAAGAACACTCGCGCGATGCCGCTCGGCCTTGCGACGTACGCCGGCGCGAACGCACGCACGATCCCTTCCCATGCCAGGAGGAGCAGCACGCCGGCAGCGACCTTGAGCGCAAGCGAGGAGCCGAGGAGCCTCGCCGCGCCGGCCGCGATGCCGTTCGCCGGCCTTTGGAGCACGATGTCGTGCGCGGTCATGGCTCGTACACCCGCCACGGCGCGAAACGGCGCTCGAGATAGCGGCCGAGGTCCATGAGGCACACGCCGAGCACGACGATGACCAGAATCGCGGCGAGCAGCCCCGGCGTGTCGAAATTCTGCGAGCCCATCATGATCATCTGTCCGAGGCCCGAGGGGCTCAGAAAAAATTCCGCGGCCACCATGCCGACGAGCCCGCGCGCGATCGCCTGGCGGATACCCGTCATGGTGTACGGCAGCGTGTAGGGAATCATCACATCGCGCCACAGCTGCCATTCACCGGAGCGGAACGCGCGCGCCACTTCGATGAGCTCCGGGCGCACGCTGCGCGCGCCTTCGATCGTGTTATAGAGGATGGGGAAGACGGCGAAGAGAAACACGACGAGCGCCTTGGGCGCGAACCCGAATCCCATCATCGAGAGGATGAAGGGAATGAGCGCCACCATGGGCGTCGCGTAGAGCATCATGATGTAGTTTTCCAGCGCGACCCTGAGCCAGCGCGCGCGCGCAAGGATGAGGCCGAGCGGCGCGCCCGCGAGTATCGCAGCCGCGAGCCCGACGAGATAGAGCTTGAAGGAGCTCAGCGCCTGGCTCATCAGCACGCCGCTGCGCGCGGACTCGCCAAGGCTCGCAAGCGTCTCGGAAAGCGGCGCCCAGAAGGCGCGCGTGGTGAAGTACGCGGAGAGCTCCCACACCGCCGCGCCTGCGAGGAGGCTCGCGACTACCGTCGCATACCGCACCCAGCGCGCATTCTGCGTCATGCCAGCCGCTCCCTGCGCACCGCCGCCCTTACTTGCCGTCCACCATCGCCTTGGCATCGCGCCAGATCGACGTATCGACGATCCGGTCGTAGGGCGCCGGTTTCTCGGCCTTGAGATTGCCGACCTTCTTCTGGATATTGCCCACCATCTCGATGTTCTTCGCGCCGAGGCCGTCCTTGTCCTGCGGCCAGAACTCCATGTCGACGTAGGCCTTGAGCGCCTGCACCGCGATCTTGCCGGTGCGGCCCGTCGGCTCGGCGTACTTGGCGACCTTCTCGTGGTTGGCAGGGTTGCGCATGAAACGCTCGGCGTCGATCAGCGCGGCGACGATGCGCACGTACGCGTCGCGATTCTTCGCAAGCTGGTCCTGGTGCGCCACCATCAGCAGGTAGTGATCCACCGGGCGAATTGCCTTCTGCGTAATGATGGTCTTGAGCGGTTTCTTCATTTCCGCTTCGATCACCGGGATGTCGTCGATATGCAGCACGCCGAACTTGAGCTGTCCGGCGACCATGGCGGTGCCGACGTTCGAGCTCAAAGGCACCTGCTGCACTTCCTCGATCTTCATCTTGCAGCCGACGAGCATGGTGCGCAGCGCGATCGAGCGCGCGCCGCCGAGCGAATCGACGCCCACCGCCTGGCCCTTCATGCTCGCGCAGTCGGCGTTGGGGTCGGTTGCGCCGATCAGCCAGTCGGGATGCTCCATGCCCCAGATGCCGACGAGTTTCACGTTGGTGTTCGAGATCTGGTTCACGATGAGCGGCGTGGGTGAAAGCGATACGGCAATTTCTCCGGAGGCGACCGCTCGCGACGCCGCGGCACCGGTTTCGAACGCGCGCACCGTCACATCCACGCCGCGCTTCTTGAAGAACCCCTCCTTCTCCGCAACGAGCGCGATGGTGCCGCCGAACACCGGCGGTATGCCCGGGATCCCGAACGTGTACTTCTGCTGCGCGCCCGCCGTCGCGGGATAGAGCGCAAGCCCCAGCGCGGCGCACAGGATAGCGCCGATGCCCTTAAAACGATTGCCTCTCATGATTGCTCCTCCTTGGTTGAACCGCGGTCCTACCGTTTTACATCGAACTCCGCCCGGCGCGCGTCGTCCATCAGCGTCGCCCACACCCGTTCGCGCAACGCCGTAAATCTCGGCATGGAAAGGGTCGCCCGGTCGCGCGGGCGCGGCAGGTCGACGTCGATCAACTCATGCACGCTGCTCGGGCGGCCTTTCAGCACCATCACGCGGTCGCCCATCAGCACCGCCTCGTCGATCGCGTGCGTGACGAACACCATGGTCGTGGGGCGCATGTCCCATATGCGCAGCATCTCGAACTGCAGGATCTCGCGCGTTTGCGCATCGACCGCGCCGAACGGCTCGTCCATGAGAAGGACCCGGGGCTCGACGGAGAGAGCGCGCGCGAGCCCGCAGCGCTGCTGCATGCCGCCCGAGATCTGGTACGGGTAGTAGCTCTCGAACCCGGACAGCCCCACGAGATTGATGTACTGCGGCACCTTCTCGGCGATTTCCGCGCCGCTCGAGCCGGCGAGCTTGAGCCCGTAGGCGACGTTCTGGTAGACGGTCTTCCACGGGAAGAGCCCGAAATGCTGGAACACCATCGCCACGCCCTCGCGCGGCTTCGTGACGGGCTCGCCCTCGACGCGGATTCCCCCTTCGCTCAGGGGCAGCAGCCCGTCGATGCAGCGGAGCATGGTCGTCTTGCCGCAGCCCGAGGGGCCGATGATGGCCAGCACCTCCCGCTCGCCCACTTCGAGGCTCACGTCGCGAAAGACCTCGAGCGTGCCGAAGCGCTTGCCCGCTTTGGACATTACGATACGGGAGCGCGCGGGCATGGCTCCTCTGTTCAATTCCTCACTCCTCGGCCTCGCTTCAGGAACTGTGGTCATGCTATTGAGGCTTGATGCCAGCGGCTTTGAAGATGCGGGCGTATTCCGCGATCTCCTGGTTCACGAACTTGGTGAACGCCGCCGGCTTCATCGGCATGGTCTCGTTGCCGAGGGTGGCGAGCTTCTCGCGCACGCCCGCGTCCTCGAGCGCGCGGTTGAAGTCGGTCCAGACCTTGTCGAGTATCGGCTGCGGCATGCCGGCCGGCCCCCACAGGCCGAACCACAGGATGAACTCGAACCCCGGCACACCGCTTTCAGCGATCGTCGGCACGTCGGGCAACTGGCTCGAACGCTGCGCCGAAGTGACAGCGAGCGCGCGCAGGCGGTTCGCGCGAATAAACGATATTCCGGCCGAGATCGGCGCGAAATAGGTGTGCACGCGCCCGCCCATGACGTCGTTGATCGCCTCACCCGAGCCCTTGTACGCGACGGGCGTGACGTCGACCTTAGATGCGAGCTTGAACTTCTCGAGATTGAGATGCGTCCCGCTGCCGAGCCCTGCAAACGCGAAGTTGATCGATCCCGGCTTCGCACGCGCTTCGGCGAGAAAGGCCGACATGGACTTGATCGGTGAGCCCGGCTGGACGACCAGCACATTGGGCTGCCCGACGAGCCGCATGATATCGACGAAGTCCTTGCGCGTGTCGTACGGGAGCTTCGCGTACATCGATGGGTTGATGGCGTGCGCCGAGGAATTGATAATGAGCGTGTATCCGTCGGGCGCCGCCTTGGCGGCAATCGAGGACGCGATCGACCCGCCCGCGCCGCCGCGGTTGTCGGCGATCACCGCCTGGCCCCAGTACTCGCTCATCTTCTGCGTGATCACGCGGCCGATGATGTCGGTTGCGCTGCCCGCCGGAAAAGCGATGATGACGCGCACCGGCTTGGTCGGAAAATTCTGGGCATGCGCGTGTAGCGCCGCCATCGCGAGTAGCGCGCCGGCCAACATTGTTTTGATCTTCATCTCCTCCTCCTTTGGAGCAGCCGATCAGGAAAGTCCGTCTCCCACCTGCACGTTCTCTGGCTTGAGCTCGATGCCCGACGCCTTGGCCTCAAGCAGAAGCAGCGTCGAGAAATCCTGCTCGGTATAGCCGTGACCGATCAACGTCTGCACCATGTCGCGCGTGATCGACGCGAGCGGCATCGGGACACCGAACTCCTTCCCGGCGGAAAGCCCCAGGTCGATGTCCTTGCGCAGGAGCTCCGGCGTAAACGTGACGTGGAAGTCGAGATTGACGAGCGCGGGCGTCTTGTAGCGCGTGAACATCGAGCCCATCACGCTCTTGTTGAGAAAGTCGAGAAACGCATGGCGCTCCATGCCGGCCTTCTGGGCGAGCACCGTGATTTCGGCCAGGCACTGGATGACCACGCCCAGCATGACGTTGTGGCAAATCTTCGCGATGCGCGAAAGCTCGCCGTCGCCGACGTAGCTCGCGCCCTGTCCGATCGCCGCGAGATACGGCGCCACCGCATCGAACGCGTCTTTGGGACCGGAGGCGACGACCGTGAGCTTGCCCGCCTTGATCACTTTGGCGTTGCCGGACACCGGCGCGGCGAGCAGCTTGACGCCAAGCTTGCCGAGTTTCTCGCGGATCTCGGCCGACTCTTCCAGGGAGATCGACGTGCTGTCCACCACGATCTTCGGCGCCTTGCCCCTGGACGTCACGCCCTGCGGGCCGAAGAGCACTTCCTTCACGTCCTTGCCCGTCGACACCATGGTGAAGACGATGTCGCAGGCCGCAAGCTCGGCGAGCGAGTCGACGATCTTCGCGCCGTGCGCTGCGAGCGGCTCCGCCTTGGCGCGGGTGCGGTTCCACACGGAGATGTCGCATCCCGCCTTGGCGAGGCGCTCCGCCATCGCGTAGCCCATGCGACCGATGCCGATCCATCCCAGTTTGTGCTGCTTCATGTTTGCCATTGGCTGTCCTGTCGAATAACGAATTGCGGTAAGTCAGTATACCTGCTGCATCCAGCGTGACCGGTCAGCGTTCGATCGGCACGCCAACGAGATTCCCCCACTCGGTCCACGACCCGTCGTAGACGCGCACCTTGCGGTAGCCCAGGAGCTCCGTGAGGACAAAATAGAGCACCGTTGCGCGATGGCTCATGCGGCAGTAAGTGATGACGTCCTTCTCCGGCGCGGCGCCCGACGACGCGACGAGCCCGCGTATCTCGTGTTCCGGCTTGAACGCCTTGCTCTCGTCGAGCAGATCCTCGAAATAGAGGTGCTTCGCGCGCGGAATGCGCCCGTAACGCACCGCACCGACGTCCGGCCCGCCGGGGCCGCCCACCCGCAAGCCCTTGTATTCCTCGTGTGAACGGCCGTCCAGTATGACTTGGCCTTCCCTGCCGAGCGCAGCGAGCACTTTGTCGCGGTGGATGCGCATCTTTTCCCTGCGCTTGACCGGCTCGTACTTCACCGGCGTTGCCAGCGGCGGCTCCTCGGTGACGAGCGGCCGCCCCTCGGCCGCCCAGCGGTAGCGCGCGCCATCGAGCACTTTCACGTTCGCGTGGCCGCAGTAGCGAAAAGTCCACCACGCGTAGATGCCGAACTGCACGCCTTCTCCGTAGAAGACGACGGTCGTGTCGTTGCCGATGCCTGCAGCGCCGCAGCGCCGCGCAAATTCCTCCGGGGAGGGAAAGTCCCGTCCATGGTCGTCCCACAGCATCTCTTTCCACGGCCAGCACACCGCGCCCGGCACGTGACCCGCCTTGTAGGCCTGCATCTCTTCCTGCCCCATGCCGGCGATCTCGATCAGCTTCACCTTTGCATCGTCGCGATGGGCTGCGACCCATGCCGGATCGACCAATGCGCCTTTCCTGGTCCTGCCTGCCATCGGGTATGCGTCCTCCTTACGATTCGAGCGCCTGCAGCCAGTCGCGCGACTCGATCACCGTTTTCACTTCCTGCAGGAACGCCGCGGCGTAGGCGCCGTCCACTGCCCGGTGATCGAAGCTCTGCGCAAGCATGCCGACCGGGCGGATCGCGATGCTGTCGCCATCCGGCGCCTCGATCACGACCGGCTTTTTGCGGATCGCGTCGGTGGAGAGGATCGCGACCTGCGGCGTGTTGATGATGGGCGCGGTAAAGAGCGTTCCAAAGGCCCCGTTGTTGGTAATGGTGTAGGTCGCTTCCGTAAGCTCGTCGGGTTTGAGCTTGCCAGAGCGCGAGCGGGTCGCGAGATCGTTGATCTCGCGCGCGATCTGGGGCAGCGACTTGGCGGGAACGTCCTTGACCACCGGCACGACGAGCCCTTCGAAGTTGAGATCGACCGCGATGCCGAGATTGATACGCCGGTGCGGCGTGAGTTGCGTACCGTCGAACGTGGCATTGAGGTTGGGATATTTCGACAGGGCGACCGATACCGCACGCGCAATGAACGGGAGATAGGTGAGCGCGAAGCCTTCGCGCGCCTTCCACTTTTCCCCCATCCTGCGGCGCGCTTCCGCGACCCGGTGGAAATCGGCTTCCACCGCCTGCATGACGTG
>CAMPGR010000140.1 GCA_946885605.1 uncultured Pseudomonadota bacterium | reverse complement strand
CCCATGTTGAGCTCGCCGGGGCGCGCCTTCGCGAGCGCGATCAGTTCCCTGATGTTTCTCACCGGAAGCGAAGGGTGCGCGACGATCGTTTGCGGGGAGATCGCGACGATCGTGATCGGAACGAGATCGTTCAGCGGATCGAACGGCAGCTTCGCGAACAGCGCCGGGCTTTGAGGGAATTGCGTCGAGGTGAGGAGCAGCGTGTGCCCGTCCGGCGGGCTCTTCGCGACGTGCTCGGTGCCGACGACCGTCGCGGCGCCGGGGCGCGGATCGACGATGATCTGCTGCTTCCAGCGCTCGCTCAAATGCGGGTTGACGATGCGCGCGTTGGCGTCGCTGCTTCCGCCGACGGGAAACGGGATTACCATGCGCACCATCTTTGCGGGAAACGTCTGCGCGAAGAGCGGACCGGCCACCGACATGAGCGCCGCAATGGCCGTCGTCCAGAATGCTGTCTGCATGTTGTCTCCTCCTTTGTTTGGCACTAGGCTAGGCTGCGACGCGCGAAAGGTCAACGCGCGCTGAAATGCCGGACAGAGAACCTTCAGCGCTTCGCGTACCGTCTCATGAGCACGAGACCGCCCATCCCCGCAAGCAGCAGCGGGATGCCGAGCCCGTAGCGCTGGCGCTCGCGCGCCCTCGCCTGGAGCTCGCGCAGCACCAGACGGTCGCCGGCCTGAATTTCACTCCTGCTGGCAAGATACTGGCGCAGTCGCTCCTGCCTGTCTGCGTCCATGCTTTTCGTGCCCCACCGCACGTCCTGCTCCAGCGCCCGCAGCCACGCCAGTTCCGCGCTCGCCCGTTCGACCGACTCGATGCTGTCGAGGCGCATCTCGCGCTCGGCCGATGTGAGGAAGGCTTCCTGCACCACCGGCACGGCATTCTGCAACGCATCGAGCCACGGCTGATCGGCGCGCGGAGCGGCCACGAGAACAAACCCGACCAGCGCGACTGCGATGCACGAACCGCTGCCCAGGGAAAGCAGCGTCATGCGCTTTAAAGCAAAACCAACGGCGACGAGCGCCGTCGCCGCGCCGAACGCGGCGACCATCGCCGGGCCGGTCGGAAAATCCCAGGTCCAGGAAGCATGGAGGCCGGCCGCGCTCAGCGCTGCACCGAGCGCCCACGCGACGAGCAGTCGGTTCCGCACCGACGCGGCAAAGAGTCCCGCAATGGCGGCCGGCACGATCAGGTAGCAAAACACCAGCAGGACGCCGGCGATCCGCACCGACGAAGTGACGACCAGCGCAAACGAGCCGTAGAAGACGACGTCCCAGAGAAAGACGCGCCGGCGGTTGGCGGCGGCAACATGCGGTTCAAACGAGACTTCGAGCAACGGGCGCCTGAGTACCCAGTGCGCCACGCCGATAGCGGCATAGAGCAGCGCGAGCATGCCGACATCGTGCGGCGTCACGGTAAGGATGGAGCCGATCAGCAGCTGCTTGATGTGCTCGGCGCCCTGTGGCGCCCGATCGAGGACCAGCACGGCGAGCGCCGCTGACACCGCATACACGATGCCGATCACCGCCTCCTGCTGCATCGCCGCCTCGTAGGGACGCGCCAGCGCGAACAGCACGGCGCCCCCGATCGCGAAGACGAGCGCGTACCAGTAGGCGGCCTCGCTTTGCACCGGGTGTCCCGCAAGAAGCGCAACCGTGATGCCGAGCGCCGCGACCTGCGCGAGCGAGAGGTCGACGAATACCACGCCGCGGGCGAGCACATGCAGGCCGAAGTAAGCGTGGATTCCGGTGAGAACAAGGCCGGCGAGGAACGGCCAGAACAGCAACTCGAGCATGCGCTATTTCAACGCGTTCGCCAGGCGCTGCACGTTGAGCTCGAACAGCCGGAGATAATCGGCGGCCTCCGGGTCGGCACCAACCGAGGGGAAGAGCGTCACCGCCCGCGCGCCGCCGCGCTCCGCGATCTGGCGCACGAGCGAGGGATTGGAATGCGGGTCCGCGATGACGAGACGAACACCCGCCTCTCGCATGCGCTTGAAGAGCGTCGCCAGCTCGGCCGGCGCCGGCGACACCCCGGGGTTGGGCTCCGCGGCGGCCACGATGGTAAGGCCGAAACGCTCCGCGAAATAAGGCCAGCTGTCGTGGATCACCACCGCCTTCACGCCGCGAAAAGGCGCGAGCCTCGCGACCCACTCCTTCACTTTCGCATCGAGCTGCTCGAGGAAACGCGCGCGGTTCGCTTCGAACATTGCGCGGTCGGCCGGGCTGAGGTTCGCGAGCGCCTCCACGATCGCAGCGGTGATCGGGCGCGCGTTCTCCGGGTCGAGCCAGTAGTGCGTATTGCCGTAGGCGTGGACATGCGCCAGGCGCTCCGCGCGCAGCCGCGGCGTCCCGGTCTGCAGCAGTCTCACCCCATGCGATGCATCGAGCACCGGCGCGTTCGTCTTCATGCGCGAAAGCCAGGGCTCGTGATCGAGGCCGACCCGTACGACGAGCTCGGCGTCGCGCAGCCGTGCGAGCTGCGCGGGTTTGAGCTCGATCGAATGCGGGTCCTGCGCGGGTGCCGCTATGCTTTCGACCTCGACCCGCTCGCCGCCGACCGGCTCGACCAGCGCCTTCAAGTCCGTGGTGGTGGCGACGACTCGAATTTTTTCGCGACCGGCGCCCTCGCCCGGCGCCGTAGCGAGCGCAAGCGCCAAGCCGAGCACGAGCGCCGCCCGCATGCCGGCACAGCGTTTATTTTTTGGCGGTGAAGATCGACTTCGGGATCATGCAGTGCACGCCCTTGCGGATGTCGACGACCTGCGACACCCGGCAATCGCCCACCATCGAAACGAGCGCATACGCTTCGTAGCGCGTGAGCGGGACCCTCTTCTGCTCGGCCAGGAAATTCACCGCCTCCCGGGTGGCGTTGACCATCGCCTTGTCGAGATCCTCGTCGAAGCCGGTAGTGATCCAATGCGTCTTCGTCTCGATGCGCGGCCACTCGAGCTTCATGTCCTTGTGCACGATGGGCTGCAGCACGATCTCCTTGTACGAGCATTCGAGCGCGGTCAAGTTGACCTCGCCGTTCCCCTGCCGGCAATGGGAATCGCCGACCCAGATGAGGGCGCCCTTCAGAAACACCGGGATGAAGATCTTCGAGCCGGCCTGCAGCTCGTTGATGTCCATGTTGGAGCCGTTCTTCCACGGACGCAGCGTCGAGACCGGCGCCATCGGGTCGTCCTTGACCCCGCCCTTGCGCGGTGAGGGATCTTTGGGGTCGATGCCAACCGCGAGCGTTCCCGGGAACGGCTGCAGATCGATGCTGATGCCCGGCTTGAACTCTGCGCGGCGCTTCTCAGGGTCGAGCGTGAAGAACTTGACGTATCCGTCGGGCATCTCGGAGGCGAGCGCGCCGATCGTCGGAAAATCCTTGCCCGGCAGATTGAAATTGATGCCGAAAGGCTTGGGCACGATCTTGTGAATGCGTATCTCCATCACGTCGCCCGGCTCGGCGCCGTTCACGTATATCGGACCGGTCATCGAGTGCGGCCCGCCGCCCGGGTTCGCCTTGCGCAGCTCGATGAGCTTCTCCATCGTGACGCCGGGCTTCACCTGGTCGTGCGAATGCATCATCGTTTCCACCGAGACGGTGTCGCCCGAGTTCAGGGTGAGCTTGGGCGACTCCTTCGGGTCGAGCCAGCCCCATTGCACCGTCTCCAGGGTGGCGGCCAGTCGATGGACTTTCCCGCCGGCTGCCGGCTTTTGCTGCGCCACAGCCCAGCCGCCGAGCGCGGCGAGCGCGGCGAGCGTTCCCACTGCAATCATCCGTTTCGTGCGCGTTGCCATGGGGACCTCCTCCAGTGCTTGAGTCGGGTCAACTATTGTGAGCCGCACGAATTGGCAGCGTCAACAATGGTGGGCGTTATTGCGGGCTCTGGATCGGCGCGAAGACGGGCACGGCCATGCCGGCTTCGGTCTTCTTGAACACGACCTTCACCTTCTGCCCGATACGGATCGTGTCGAGATCGCAATCCACGATGTTGGTCATCATCCGCACGCCTTCGTCGAGGGTGACGTAGGCGATGCAATAGGGAATTGGCGTTCCGCGGCGCGTGACGCTGTAGGTGTAGATCTCACCCGTGCCCTTCGCCTGCACCCATTGAACCTTGTCGCTGAAGCAATACGGGCACAGGCTGCGCGGGTAATGGTGGAACTTCCCGCAATCGGCGCATTTTTTGATCAGGAGCTTGCCTTCAGCGGCCGCGTCGAAATACGGTTGGTCACCGGGATTGAGGACGGTGTCGCGCAGTTTTCTTTCCTGGTACGGCGTGGCCATCGCTTACTCCCTTTCCATGATCAAAGTGGCAGATCCGTGCCGGTGCCCGAGCGAGCCGCCGGTGCCGTGTGCGAGCGCAAGATTGCAGTTCTTCACCTGGACCGCGGGATGCGCCTCGCCGCGCAGCTGGCGCACCGCCTCGATTACCTTGGTCATCCCGCCGCGGTTCGCAGGGTGGTTGTTGCACAGCCCGCCTCCGTCGGTGTTGAACGGCAGCTTTCCGCTGCCGGAGATCAGGTTGCCGTCCGCGACGAACTTTCCGCCCTCGCCTTTCCCGCAGAACCCGAGATCCTCGATCTGCATGACGACGGTGATGGTGAAGCTGTCATAGATCGACGCGTACTTGATGTCCGAGGGCTTCACGCCGGCCTCCTCGAACGCTCGCGGCCCTGTCCACAGCGCGCCCGAGTAGGTGAGGTCGACGTTCCCGGCCATCTGGCCCTTGGTCGTCTCGGCGGCGCCGGTGAGCTTCACGATCGGACGCTTGAGGCTGCGCGCGATTTCCGGCTTCGCCACGATCAGCGCCCCGCCGCCGTCGCTCACGACGCAGCAATCGAGCCGGTGCAGCGGATCGGAGATCATCGGCGACCCCACCACCTCCTCGACCGTAACGACGTTGCGCAGCATCGCGTTGGGATTGTGCTGGGCGTGGTGGGAGGCGGCCACCTTGACCCATGCGAGCTGCTCGCTGGTCGTGCCGAACTCGTGCATGTGGCGCATCGCCGCCATCGCGTACATGTTGACGGTCACCGGGCTGTACGGCATTTCATACGGAGCGTCGGGAAGATTGACGCCACGTTCGCGCACCTGCGTGCCGGAGCTTCCCTCCGAGTTGGGACGTCCGGCGAGCGTGATCAGCGCGATGTTGCATTTCCCTGCCGCGATCGCCTGCGCAGCATGCGCGACGTGGATAAGATACGAGCAGCCGCCCATGTCGGTCGAGTCCACATGGCGCAGCCTGAGATTCATGTAATTCGCCATGCTCCAGACGTTCGCGCCGGGCGCGTCGCCGGCGCAGAAGTAGCCGTCGATGTCGTCCTTGGTAAGACCGGCGTCTTCAAGCGCGCCCTTCGCCACTTCGGCGTGCAGTTGCGCGACGGATTTGTCCGGCGCCTTCCGCAAAGGATGTTCGTAAGCGCCCACGATGCAGGCTCTGCCTTTGATGCTCATTGTTGTTTCCTTTCGATGGGGAGACGGGCCAGCCGCAGCGCACCGCCGGTCTCAATGATACAAGCATTGCGGCCGCGCGCGGGTAGTCCGCACCGTGGAGTTCAGTCGGTCACGGCGTGCACCCAAGGGTGCGGCGCTCTGGCAAAATGCATGTCACTCTATTGGAGGAGTACAGCGATGAACAAGATCTATCCGTCTCCGCAAGAGGCGATCGTTGACATTCAGGATGGCGCAACGATCGCCATTGCGGGCTTCAGTGTCGGCCATCGCTTCGCGACGAGCCTCATCACTGCGCTGCGCGACAAGGGAACGAAAGATCTGACCCTCGTGTGCAACTCGCTCGGCGACCCGGGTGCAACGCGCGGCCAGATTCTTGCCGAGAACAACCAGGTGAAGAAACTCGTCGCAGCATTCTCGATACGGGCGGGCACCCCGACAGCAAGTGAGGAGCAGATTGCCGCCGGCAAAATGGAAGTCGAGCTGGTCCCACAGGGCATACTCGTCGAGCGCTGCCGCGCCGGTGGCGCGGGCATCCCGGCGTTCTATTCGCCGACCACCGTCGGCACCGCGCTCGAGGAAGGCAAGGAGATCCGCGAATTCGACGGCCGGCCGCACGTGCTCGAATACGCGATCCGCGTCGATTACGCTTTTCTGAGAGGCTATCGCGCCGATCGCCTCGGCAACGTGCAACTGCGCGGCGGCAGTCAGAATTTCAATCCGAGTTTTGCAAAGGCAGCGCGCGTCGCTATCGTCGAGGTCGACGAGATCGTGGAGCCGGGTGTCATACCGCCGGAAATGATCAACCTGCCCGGCATATTCGTGTCGCGTGTGGTGAAGACGACCGATACCACCAACGCGAAAGCATGGCGCCGCCCCGAGCGCCGGCCAGCGGACAAACCCCGCCTCTACAACGGCAAGCCCGCACTTTCCCGCACCGGAATTGCCAAGCGGGCGGCAGGGATCGTGCGTGACGGCACCTACGTGAACCTCGGCGTCGGCATTCCGACGATGGTCTCGAATTACTTGCAGGGCCGCGACGTGATCCTCCACGCCGAGAACGGCGTCCTCGGCTACGGCCACATGGTCAACACCGACGAGGAAATCGATCCGGACATCTACAACGCGGCGGGTCAGTTCGTCGCGCTCAAGCCCGGCGCATCGTTCTTCGACAGCGTGACGTCGTTCGAGATGGCGCGCGGCGGCTGGATCGACACGGTAATCCTCGGCGCCTACGAAGTCGATCAGTACGGCAACGTCGCGAACTGGAGCACGTCGGACGCCAAGCGCGGCGGCATCGGCGGCGCGATGGATCTCCTCTCCGGCCGCGGCGACCTCATCATCGTCATGGAGCACTGCGACAGCAAGGGCCGTCCGAAACTGCGCCGCCAATGCACCTACCCGCTCACCGGCAAAGCATGCGTCGATTACATCGTGACGGATTTAGCACTTCTGCGGTGGGACAAGGACCGCTTCGTGCTGGGTGAAGTCGCCCCCGGCTTCACGCCGGAAGAAGTTGCGGCGCTCACTGAAATGGAACTTGCTTTCGCGCCTGATGTGAGAGCAATGGAATAACCAGGAAGACGAGAATGAAAGCCAGAATAGAACGTGTCGAAATCTTCGGCGTCGGCATGCCGCTCGTTGGCACCTTCACGAGCGGCGGCATTTCCAAGGCCGTCACCAAGTGCGTCGTTGTGCGCCTCACCGCCGCCGATGGCTTCGTCGGCATCAGCAGCGCGGAGCCTTCCGCCGCGGCCAAATCTCCCCATACCGCCGCGGACCTCCTCGCTACACTGCGCGAGCGAGTCGCCCGCGAGCTAGTCGGTCAGGACGCGCTGAACATCCACCGGCTCGTCGAGCTCCTGGATCGGCTCGCCCCGACGCAGCCCGGCGTGGGAGCGGTCATTGAAATGGCGTGCGTGGATCTCGCATGCCGTATCCTTGGCGTGCCGATGTACACCTACCTCGGCGGCGCCGTGCACGACTGCGTCGAGTTCAACGGCTGGATCGGCATGCTGCCCCCGGACGAAGCCGCGGCGGAAGCGAAGCGCTGGCTCGACGCCGATTTCCGCTCCGCGAAAATCAAGGTCGGCAGCGGCGTGGAGGCCGACCGCGATCGCATCGCCGCGGTGCGTGACGCGGTGGGGAGCGCGATGAAACTGCGGATCGATGCGAACTGCCAGTACGACGCGGAGACCTCGCTCAAGCTCTGCCGCGTGATCAAGCCCTTCGACCTGCAACTCTTCGAGCAGCCGGTGCCCAAGGACGACATCGCCGGCATGGCGCGCGTCCGCCGCGAGGGTGGCGTGCCCATCATGGCGGATGAGACCGTCGACAGCCATGAGAGCCTGCTCGCCGTGATCAAGGCGGATGCGGCGGATTTCGTGAAGTTCGGCATCAAGCAGGCGGGCGGCATCCTGCGCGCGGCGCGCATGCTCGCCACGGCGGAAGCCGCAGGCCTGCCGGTCGTGATGGGCCACGGCTTCGGCCTCGACCCGAGCACGCTTGCCGAGATCATGCTCGCGGCTTCCTCGCGCGCCGTGCTCTCCGGCCTCGAGTGCGTGGGACCGCTGAAAGTCGTCGATACCGTCGCGACGACGCGGCTCGATATTTCCTCCGGCAGTCTCGCGTTGCCGCCAGGGCCGGGCATCGGCGTCACGCTCGACGACACCAAACTGGAGAAATATCGTCTGCACTGATGAGGCAGCCGAAAATTTTCATAACGAGGAGGAGACCGACATGATGAGCCGCATCCGCCCGAGTTGCGTCACGAGCGCCATCGCCCTGCTTGGCTTTTGCATCGCCGCCGGCATCGCGCAGGCCGCCGATTCCGCGTATCCGACCCGCCCTGTCCGGCTAGTCGTCCCGTTCGCGCCCGGCGGCGGTGTTGATGCGACGGCGCGCATCATCGCCCCGAAGCTGAGCGAATCCATGGGCCAGAACTGGGTCGTGGACAATCGCACCGGTGCCGCCGGCAACATCGCGAGCGAGATCGTCGCCCGCGCAAATCCGGACGGTCAGACGGTGTTGTTGGCGCTCGACACCCAACTTACCGCGAATCCGAGTCTCTACGAGCTGCCGTTCAGCGTCGAAAAAGACCTGCAGCCCGTCGTCATACTTGCCGTCAGCGATCAGATCGTGGTCGTGCATCCCGGGGTTGCGGCCAAGACGCTCAAGGAGTTCATCGCTCTGGCCAAGCAGAAGCCCGGTGCGCTCCGCCATGGATCGGCCGGCGTGGGCAGCTCGAACCACCTCGCCGCCGAACTCTTCAAGAAGGTTACCGGGACCGACATCGTGCACGTCCCGTATAAAGGGGCGGGTCCCGCGGCCGCTGCCATACTCGCGGGCGAGATCCAGATGAACATCAGCTCCACCGCCTCGACGATCGGGCACATCAAGGCCGGGCGGCTGCGCGCGCTGGCCAGTACCGGTCTCAAGCGCGGCAATGCGCTGCCG
>CAMPGR010000139.1 GCA_946885605.1 uncultured Pseudomonadota bacterium | reverse complement strand
CCCGATGCGAGTGAGGCGGGCGCCGCAGCCGACAACTCCGGGCCGTTTGCGCAGATCGTCCACGCGTGACGCTCGCCTGCGCGCCGGCTCGTGAGCTTGAGCCGCGAGACGGAGGCGATGCTCGCGAGCGCCTCTCCGCGGAAGCCGAGCGTTGCGACGCGCTCGAGGTCCGCGTGGTTCGCTATCTTGCTGGTGGCGTGCCGCGCCAGCGCAAGCGCAAGCTCGTCGCGGGGTATACCGCACCCATTGTCGTCCACTCGTATGAGCTGGGTTCCGCCGGCGCCGAGCTGAATCGAGATTTCGCGCGCGCCGGCGTCGATGCTGTTCTCGAGCAGCTCCTTGAGCGCGGACGCCGGGCGGTCCACCACTTCGCCGGCCGCGATCTGGTTGACGAGAAGATCGGGCAATACCCGGATTTGAGACATGCGCAATTATAGCGGCGTCGCGCCGCGTTCCGAGCGCGCGCACCGCGTGAAGCCTGTAGTTCGGTTCGGAATGCGCATGTCTTTCATTTATAATCCGCGCGGAGCACACGCGGCATCACGCATCAGGAGAAGGGAAGGAGCCACCGTACATGAAGCTCGGCATTCCGGCGGAGACGCGCCCGAACGAAACGCGGGTTGCCGCAACGCCCGAGACCGTAAAAAAGATCGCGGGGTCCGGCCATCATGCGGTTGTCATTCAAGCGGGCGCGGGCACAGGCTCCGACGTACCGGACGAGCAGTTTAGGGCTGTGGGCGCGACGCTCGTGGCTTCCGCAAGCGAGGTCTACCAGCAGGCGGATATCGTTCTGAAAGTGCGCGGGCCCGATGCCCGGGAGCTCGCCCAGTTGCGGCGCGGGCAGGTCCTCATCGGGCTGCTCAACCCGCACGACCGGGAGGGCGTCGAGGCGCTGGCGAAGCAGGGTGTCACGGCGTTCGCCATGGAGGCGCTGCCGCGCATCTCGCGCGCGCAGAACATGGACGTGCTCTCGTCGCAGGCCAACATCGGCGGCTACAAGGCGGTGATGATGGCGGCCAACGCCTACGGGCGTCTCATGCCCATGCTGATGACGGCGGCGGGGACCGTGAAAGCCGCGCGTGTCGTCGTCATGGGTGTCGGTGTCGCGGGCCTGCAGGCGATCGCCACGGCAAAGCGGCTGGGCGCGGTGGTGGAGGCGACCGATGTGCGGCCGGAAACCAAGGAGCAGGTCGAATCGCTCGGCGCGAAATTCATCGAAGTGCCGCTCACCGAGGCGGAGAAGGAGCTCGCGAAGGGGCAGGGCGGCTATGCTCGCGAAATGGGCGAAGACTACCGCAAGCGCCAGGCCGCGCTTGTCGCGGAGCGGATCAAGCAGGCCGATATCGTCATTACGACGGCGCTCATCCCGGGCCGTCCGGCGCCCGTGCTCGTGACGGAGGACATGGTGAAGAGCATGCGGCCCGGCTCGGTCATCGTCGACATGGCGGTCGAGCAGGGGGGCAACTGCCCGCTCTCGGAGCGCGACAAGACCGTCGTCAAGCATGGCATCACGCTGATCGGTATTGCCAATCTGCCGGCGCTCGTCGCGGCGGATGCGAGCGCGCTCTACGCGCGCAATCTCCTCAATTTCCTGGGGCTCATGCTCGACGCCAAAACCGGCGAGTTCAAGGTGAACCGCGAAGACGAAATCATCGCCGGCACGCTGATCTGCGCGGACGGCGAAGTCGTGAAGAAGGGGCAGTGATGACCGAAGCGATCGATCCCACCATAGTGAACCTCATCATCTTCGTGCTCGCCGTCTTCGTCGGCTATCACGTCATATGGAACGTGACGCCGGCGCTGCACACGCCGCTCATGAGCCTCACCAACGCCATCTCGAGCGTCATCATCGTCGGCGCGATACTCGCCGCCGGTGCAAGCGTGCTCGACATGGGGGCGACGGAGGGGGTGATCGCTGTCGCGCTCGCGTCGGTCAACGTCGCGGGCGGCTTTCTCGTGACACAACGCATGCTCGAGATGTTCAGGAAGAAACAGCCGAAAGGGGAGAAGCGTGAGGGCTGAGATACGGGTTGACATGAAAGCGCGCGCCGCATGAGCCCGAACCTCGTCGCTCTGTGGTACCTCGTCGCCTCGGTCTGCTTCATCCTCGCGCTGAAGGGGCTCTCCCACCCGGAAACCGCGCGCCGTGGCAATTACTTTGGCATGGCGGGCATGGCGATCGCGGTGCTGACGACGCTGGCGGTGGTGGCCAAGGGACACATCGAATACATCCTGATTGCGATGCTCATAGGCGGCGGGATCGGCGCTGTCGTGGCGCGGCGCGTCCAGATGACGCAGATGCCGGAGCTGGTTGCGGCCATGCACTCGCTCGTCGGCATGGCGGCCGTGCTCATCGCCATTGCGGCCGTCAACAATCCCGCGGCCTTCGGCGTCCCCGACCCGATGCCTCCCGGCAACCGGCTCGAGCTCTTCATTGGCACGTTCATCGGCGCGATCACCTTCTCCGGTTCGGTCATCGCCTTCGGCAAGCTGGCGGGCCTCGGCAAGCATTTCCGGCTTTTCTCTTCCGCGCCCGTCGTATTCAGGGGCCAGCACCTCCTCAATCTCGCGCTCGCGATCGTCATGATCGGATTCGGCATCGCATTCTTTCTCGCGGACGACAAGGGCTGGACTCCGTTCGCGATCATGACGGCAATCGCGTTCGTGCTCGGCGTGCTGATCATCATCCCGATCGGTGGCGCGGACATGCCGGTGGTAATCTCGATGCTGAACAGCTATTCCGGCTGGGCGGCGGCCGGTATCGGGTTCTCGCTCAATAACGCGATGCTGATCATCGCCGGATCGCTGGTCGGCTCCTCCGGCGCGATCCTCTCCTACATCATGTGCAGGGCGATGAACCGGTCGTTCCTGAGCGTGATCCTCGGCGGCTTCGGCGCGGCCGAGGGCGCGGCCGCATCGGGCACCGAGGAGAAGACGGTGCGTTCGGGTTCCGCGGACGACGCCGCGTTCCTCATGTCGAACGCGGAATCCGTCATCATCGTCCCCGGTTACGGGCTTGCGGTGGCGCGCGCGCAGCACGCAGTCAAGGAGCTTGCGCAGAAGCTCGCGGAGAAGGGCGTGAACGTGCGTTACGCGATCCACCCCGTGGCCGGACGCATGCCCGGTCACATGAACGTGCTGCTCGCCGAGGCGGAAGTGCCGTACGACCAGGTCTTCGAGATGGAGGACATCAACAGCGAGTTCGGAACGACCGACGTCGCGCTCGTGCTCGGCGCGAACGACGTCGTGAACCCGCTCGCTTACGAGAAGGGGAGCCCTATTTACGGAATGCCCGTCCTCGATGTGGCGAAGACGCGCACCGTGCTCGTGAACAAACGCTCCATGGCCTCGGGCTACGCCGGGCTCGACAACCCCCTCTTCTACATGGACAAGACCATGATGGTCTTCGGCGACGCGAAGAAGATCGTCGAGGACATCGTCAAGGCCCTCGACTAGCGCCAGCTTCGATCAACGCCTCGTGCGTCCCGGCGAGCCGCGCTCAGCGCACCGGCATGGCCGTGAGCTGTTGTGCCGGGGCGTCCCGGGACGAGCGGCGGCCGTTTCGCCGCCAGTTCCACGGCGGCACCGGGTCCCGATCGCCCCATAAGCCGCGTCGCGCGTCGCGCGCTTCGCGTTCAAGCGCATGCAGCGGTGAATCCGGTGCGGCATAGCGGGTGTAGGTCCACGCATAGCCGCGCCGCACCTGCTCGGCGTTTGCGTCCTTGCCGGCGCAATAGACCTGCGCGAGGGCACGGCCGTAACGGTCCCGGTTGCGCAGCTCGAGCTCCGCGCGCTTGCCGAAGCACAGCTCAGAGAGAGACTGCTTCGAGCGCGTGCCGAACGGCTGGCCGAGCTCCGGCGCATCGATCTCGGTGAGCCGCACGCGCACCTGCCGCTGGTCCATGAGGACGGTGATCGTGTCTCCATCGTGCACGCCCACGACGCGTGCATCGAGGTCCGAATGCGCCGGGAATGCCGGTAGCAGGAGAAGGAGGAAAAGGGCTTTGAGGGAAGGGAGAGCGGGAGGCCGGGACGTCAATTCAACGCCCCGTTCGCTGGGCGCGCCGTCGCGGCGGGTGCGCGCGGGAAGCCCCGGGCCGGCGCGCCTGCACGATCAGGGATTTTGCGCCATGCGCTCGCGTGCGAGCGGCGGGTTCTGCGCGAAATAGCGTTTGATCCCGGCGAGGATCGCGTGGGCCATCCTGTTCTGGTAGGCGGGGTCGCGCAGCTTGCGCTCCTCCTCCGGGTTCGTGATGAACGCGGTCTCGACCAGTATCGATGGAATGTCGGGCGCCTTGAGCACGGCAAAGCCGGCCTGTTCGACGTGCGGCTTGTGCAGGGCATTGATGTCCCCCAGCTCGTCCAGCACCGACTTGGCGAGCTTCAAGCTGTCGTTGATCGTCGCCGTCTGGGAGAGATCGAGCAGCGTGCGCTTCAAGTACGGATCCTGCACGTCGAGATTGACGCCGCCGATCAGGTCCGCGTCGTTTTCGCGCTTGGCGAGCCAGCTCGCGGCAACCGACGTCGCCCCGCGTTCGGAAAGCGCGAAGACCGACGAGCCGCGCGCGTGGGGCTTGATGAATGCATCCGCGTGGATCGAGACGAAGAGGTCCGCGTTGACGCGGCGCGCCTTCTGCACGCGCATCTGCAGCGGTATGTAATAGTCGCCATCCCGAACCAGCACCGCGCGCATGTTGGGCTCGCGGTCGATGCGTGCCTTGAGCCGGCGGGCGATGGCGAGCGTCACATCCTTTTCGTTCGTGCCGCGCCGGCCGCGCGCGCCCGGATCCTCGCCCCCATGTCCCGCGTCCACGGCGATGATGACAGGCCGTTTCGATCGCGGCTGCGTGGCACGCGGTTCGTTGCGGCGCGGGGCCCGCGTCGCAGCGGATTCAGGCGCATCAGGCCGGGCGTCCGGCGGCGCACTTGGCTCTTCAGCCTCCGCAGCCCGTCTCGAATCGGCCTTCTCGTCGAGAAACGCGAGCAGCGGATCCGGCGGCACCAGCGGATAGAGATCGAGCACGAGCCGGTGTCCATACTCGCCCACCGGCGAGAGGATGAACGCCTGGGGCTTCACTTCCGTTTTGAGGTCGAGAACGAGACGCACCGTGCCCGGCTTGTAGCGGCCGATCCGGACGGCCTTGATGTACGGGTCGTCGCTTGCGATGCGATCGGCGAGCTGGGTAAGCGTCGAAGAGATCTCGACGCCCTCCAGGTCGAGCACCAGCCGTTCGGGGTCCTTTACGCTGAAGAGGTGATGCGCGATCGGAGCCCGGCTTTCGAGCGTGAGCCGGGTATAGTCGGCCGCGGGCCAGACGCGCGCCGCGGTGATGGCCATGCTGTCCTGGCCGAGGGCGGGGTTGACGCCGAGGAAGGCATCGAACCAGAGTAGTGTGAGGACCAGATACCAATAGCGACACCGCGCCAAACTGGCTGCGGTCTTGCCGTTCAGTATCTGAGCCGCTCTATGCAACGCCTGCCTGCCTCCGTGCCCGCGTAAACCCGGATGCGCCGTCCGCTGCCTTCCAGCGTGAGCGCGATCGTTACGTCGGCAGCCGGCAAGCCGGCTGCCGCTTTTTCCGGCCATTCCACGAGGCATACCGACTCCGGAGTGAAGTGCTCGCGAAAGCCAGCATCGGTCCACTCCCGTGGATCGCCGAAGCGATAAAAATCAAAGTGATACAAGTATAACCTAGAAAATTTGTAAACTTCAACCAGCGTAAAGGTCGGACTGCGCACTTTGCCCGCATAGCCGAGCCCGCGTAGCACCCCGCGGGCGAGCGTGGTCTTTCCGGCGCCCAAGTCCCCGGTCAGATAGACCACCATGCCGGGTGCCAGGCCTCCAGCGAGCCGGGTTCCCAGCGTGAGCGTATCGGTCTCGGTAGCGAGAAAGCGGCTCAGTTCCGCTGGTTTATCATCGGTGCTATGCAAGTGGTGAGAGTCCCGCGTTCAGAAGCAGTCGACTTCGCCGCGCTCGCGCGCGACATCAAGCAATGGGGCGCGCAGCTCGGCTTTCAGGAAGTGGGTATTGCCGACTGTGACATGTCGGAAGCCGAAACGCGGCTCATGGAATGGCTTGCCCAGGGCCGTCACGGCGACATGGATTATATGGCAAGACACGGCGCGAAGCGGGCGCGCCCCGCGGAGCTCGTGCCGGGCACGCTGCGCATCATTGCCGTGCGCATGAGCTACCTCGCGCCGGCGAGCGCGAGCTGGCCCATCATCCACGACCGCACGAAGGCGTTCATCTCCCGTTATGCGCTCGGGCGCGATTACCACAAGGTGCTGCGGCGCCGGCTGCAACAGCTTGCCGACCGTATCACCGCCTCGGTCGGCGGCTTTCAGTATCGCGCGTTCACCGACAGTGCGCCGGTGATGGAGGTGGAGCTTGCCCGCAAGGCGGGGCTCGGCTGGCGCGGCAAGCATACGCTGTCCCTCGCCCGCGACGCAGGTTCTTACTATTTCCTCGGCGAGCTTTATACCGACCTGCCGCTCCCGGTGGACCCGCCGTCGGAAAACCACTGCGGAAGCTGCCACCGCTGCATCGACGTCTGTCCGACGGGCGCCATCGTCGCGCCGTATCAGCTCGACGCGCGGCGCTGCATCTCCTATCTCACTATCGAGCACAAGGGCGCCATACCGGAGGCTTTACGCCGCGCGATCGGAAACCGCGTTTACGGTTGCGACGACTGCCAGCTCGTCTGCCCCTGGAACAAGTTCGCGCGCTTCACCATCGAGCCCGACTTCGCCGTGCGCAATGGGCTCGACGACGTCTCGCTCGTAGAGCTTTTTGGCTGGAGCGAGGAGACCTTCCACGCGCGGCTGTTGGGAAGCGCCATTCACCGCATCGGGTACGAGCGGTGGCTGCGCAATCTGGCGGTGGGGCTGGGAAACGCGCCCACGACGCCGGAGGTCGTGGCGGCGCTCGAGGCGCGGCGCGATCACCCTTCAGCGCTGGTGCGCGAACACGTCGTCTGGGCGCTCGCCGAGCACGGTAAGGGGTCAGACCCCTAAGTTTGGGGTCTGACCCCAATGGGGCGCTAAGCCTAGGTGGCGCGGCCGGAAGTGAGCTGCCCGATATGGGGAATCGCGCGCCGGATATCGCGCGACATCTTCACCGCCGTTTCCACCCCGCGATAATAGCCGGGAATGTACGCGGTTTCCTTGAAGCCCAGCATCTTGTAGAAGCACCGGGCGCCGAAGTTATTGGTCCGCAACTCGAGATTGATCGTGCTGATGCCGGCGACGAGGGAAGTCTCTTCCAGCCATTCCACGAGACGCCGGCCGATGCTGCAGCGCTGGTGCGAGGGCTTTACGGCGAGCAGGCTCAGGTGCGCCTTGACGTCGCCGAACTCCATGATCGCGAATCCGACGAGATTGCGCTCCACTTCCGCAACGAGCACGCTCGTATCCCGCGCCCGGATGGCTTTGGCGACCCGCTCCGGGTGCCACGACCATCCGCGCAGTCCGACCTCCACGAGATAGCGGGACATCACGGCGATCTCGTATGCGTCCGCTACCGTTGCGAGCCTGAAGACCGGAGCTGACATGTTCTGGCTGTTCCTGTTCGAGCTACGCAAAACCATACCACAGCGACGGCGTGTGGTGTGGAGTTCATTTCGCACGCCGCTTCCTTCAAAGCCGATTGTGCTGCACCGCGCGAACGGCTCGCTCACGCCTTGCCGGTTTTCGCAATGAACTTGAGCGCAACACCGTTGTTGCACCAGCGCTGCCGCGTCGGCGGCGGGCCGTCCTCGAAAAGGTGCCCGTGGTGTCCGCCGCACCGCACGCAGTGGTACTCGATGCGCGGCAGAAAGAGCCCATAGTCCTTCTTGGTCGCGAAGACGCCCGGTATGGTCGTGAAGAAGCTGGGCCAGCCCGTGCCGCTGTCGTATTTCATGTCCGAGGTGAATAGCGGCAGGTCGCAGCCGGCGCACGCGTATATACCGGGACGCTTTTCGTTGTTGAGCGGGCTAGTGCCGGCGCGCTCGGTGCCTTCTTCGCGGAGCACGTAGTACTGCATCTTGTCCAGCCGCTTGCGCCATTGCTCGTTCGGCAGGTTCAACGGCTCGTTGGGCGCCGGCACGCTGATGCCCTGTGCGAGCAGCATCTTCCAGTTCTTCTGCAACTCCTCGACGCTCTGCGTGGACGGCTGTTGCGCTGCAGTGCTGCGACCGGACAGGGTGCCCGTGATTCCCGCTGCCAGAAGCCCTTTCAGCAGACCTCGACGTGTCATGGCGACCTCCTTTCGATCAATGATACCGCAGGTTCTGTCGCGCGGTTAGTCGTAGGGCTGCACGCGGGCTTACAACGCTCGCTCTCGAATCAGAACTTTTTGCGGCACTTTTCCGTCTGAAAAAATGTCCGAGAGACGGGCCGCGCGTTCCGTCGAATTGAGAAAGTCCGGTCTCGCACAACCTGGTTTCACGGTCCCTGCACAACAGGTTTCGTGCGTGATCGATGAATTTGAGAGTGAGGAGTTGATTGCATGTATGACCTGCTGGGAGAGCCGTACCACGGACATGACGAACACGACTCCACGGAGGCAATTCGCGAGCTGCAATCGTTCTGGGGATTCACGCTGAGCGGAGGTGCAAGCCTCGAGGAAGTTGCCCGCTTCTACGGCTTGAGCGTGCCGGGGCTGGAACCCGGAACGACACTCACCGCCTACCTGTCGCGCAACGGCGGTGGAAGTCTGCATCCCGGATATTGCGTGACGGTCGGCGGCGTGGACTTGCTGGTGCTGGAAACGGAAAACGGGGTCGTGAGAAGAGTCGGGCTGAAGCTGCGGCCGGCGGGGGTACGCCGGCCGCAGCGACGTAGCCGCAGGCAGTACGTTGGCGCTTGACGCTTCCGTCCTCTGACGCACCCCATTAATGGGGATGCGACCGCGGAGGCTCGCGGCGCACGGCATTCACAAGGTTGCGTCGGAGCCGAAGATCACGGTGCATTGACTGGACAGTACGCCGCCATTGCCGTGCGCGCCGGAGCGCGGAGCAGGGGCCCCATTAATGGGGATGCGACCGCGGAGGCGCGCGGCGCACGGCATTCACAAGGTTGCGTCGGAGCCGAAGATCACGGTGCATTGA
>CAMPGR010000138.1 GCA_946885605.1 uncultured Pseudomonadota bacterium | reverse complement strand
GCGTTCGCCGGGCGCGAGCTTGCGATCGTGGACCACAAGCTCGATCGCTACATGGCGCGCAAGGCGGAGCGCGGAGGAATGTCGCATCTCCTGATCGACCGCTTTCGCTTCGACAGCTTCGCGCCGGATTCGGAGGAAGCCGGGAGCAATCTCCTTACCCGCTTCGGCAACCTCGTCTACATGTTTTTCATGGTGACGCCGCCGCACGAGACCGTCGAGCGCTCGTGGAAGCGCGGACTGGAAGTGGGGCGCTACAAGGCGGTGGATGACCTCCTCGCGCACAACATCGAGGCCTACACCGGCATGCCGCAGCTCTTCTTCACCTGGGCCTTGCGCGCGGGGAAGCGCGTGCACTACGAGTTTCTCGACAATAGCGTCCCTTTCGGTGAACGGCCGCGCAGCATCGCCTTCGGCTGGAACGGGGAGATGAACGTCCTCGATGTCAAATGCATGATCGACATCGACCGCTACCGCAAGATCGACGTCAATGCAAAGTGCCCGACGGAAGTGTATCCGGATGGCCATGCGATGGCCCCGGAAAACAACACTCAGTTTCTCGCCCAGTGCGCGCGCATGCTGCCGGCCGTGAATTTCGCAGACCATGCAACGGGGCAAATTTACCTGCGGCTCGAGTCGGGGAAGCGGGCGTGGTGCGATCCCGCTCGCGCTTCACGGGCGATGGCATACGCCGAAACGCGGGCGGGTCTCCTCGCCGTGGCGCCGGAACTCGAGCGCGACATGCCATGCGCGGGCTCCGAGTCCGTCACGCCGAGGCACGTCGCCCGGAGTCGATATCACACGCTGGGGCGGTGGGGAGAAGGGAGAGCTTATTGATCTTCGTGCATGGTCGACCAACCGACCAGCCCCACAAATCTCCCCTCGCCCGCAACGCGGGAGAGGGGCGGGGGTGAGGTGGGGTCAGGCCGCGCGGCGTTCCTTCGCCGCCGCGGCGCGGGCTTTAGCGGGCAGCCCGACCGCTTCGAGATCGGCGCGCATCTCGCGCTTCGCCTCCTCGCTCATCGGGGCACAGGGTGTGCGCACCGGGCCGCCTGCCATGCCGATGCACTCCATCCAGAACTTCTGCTCCGCGATCGCCATGCGCCCCGCGCTGCCGTAGCCGGGAATCCACTTCGCAAGAACCGAGCGCAGCGGATTCAAGCTGCGACAGATCTCGGTCGCGGTATTCATGTCGCCGGCGAGCGCCGCGCGCGTGTAGTCGTTGACGGGGAGATATCCGGGCACCTGGTAGAGGTGCGGGCAGTAATTCAGAAGCCAGCGGTCGCTGCACACGCTCAGGTTATAGAGCCACGGCGCCTCGTCGGCGACGCTCACTTCGACCTCGTGACCCACGGCATCGCGCAGCGCCGTCGTGGGCTGCGGTTTGCCCACGCCCTGCTTGAAGCCGCAGATGTTTGGTATCGTCGCAAGCCGCTTCGCAAGCCGCGCCGAGATGGGGTACGTCTGCTCGGTGTTGAAGAGCACGATGCCGATTTCCACGCGCTCGGAGACGAACTTGAAGTAGTCGTACACCGCGTCGTCGCCGCGCGCGGCCACATACGGGGTGAGAATGATGACGAAATCGATGCCCACCGACTGCGCGTGCTGCGCGAGCCTGACCGCCTCGTACGGATTCTGGTGGTGGCAGCCCGCGATGAGCGGAACGCGGCCTTGCGCCACCTCGACGTTGATTTCGTGCACGCGCATGCGCTCTTCGTTCGTCATCGCCCAGAATTCGCCGACGTTGCCGACGCAGTAGTGGCCCGCGATCTCGAGCTTCGAGATGCAGTGCTCGAGATTCGCCGCATTGCCCGCTTCATCCAGGCGGTCGTCTTCGGTGAAGATCGTGGGCAGCGCGGTCCAGACGCCCTTCAGAACCGCTTTGGCATATTCCTTCGCTTCGTGCTTGCGGTATTTCATGGTAGCCTCGTCGAAGTTGCGTGCGCGAGATGCGCCTCACATGCGGCGATCCTAGCAGAACGCTCTGAGCGTTGTCATGCGTCGTTCCGCGCGCGGAACACGAAGTTCATACATAACGAGGAGGAACAACTCATGAAGCAGGTCTTGCTGCGCGCTCTTGTCGCGCCCGTGATGGTCTTCGCCGCGGCGCATTCGGGGGCACTCTCCGCAGCGCAATACCCCGAGCGCCCGCTGCGCATGATCGTCCCGTTCGCACCGGGGGGCGCGTCGGACTTCGTTGGCCGTATCTTCCAGCCGAAGCTTGCCGAGGAGCTCAAGCAGAGCATCGTGATCGAGAACCGCACCGGCGCATCCGGATACGTCGGCGTGGAAGTGGCGGCGCAATCGCCCGCAGACGGCTATACGCTGCTGCTCGGCAATATCGGCACGATGGCGATCAACGCTTCGGTCTTTCCCAAATTCAAGGTGAAGCCGCTGGAAGCGTTCACCGGCATCACGCAAGTCGTCGACGTGCCGGGCATGGTCGCCGTGCACCCGTCCCTGCCGGTGAAATCGATCAAGGAGCTGATCGCGTTCGCCAAGGCCCATCCCGGGCAGCTCAACTTCTCGGCCTCCGGCGCCGGCAGCAACTCGCGGCTCGCCTTTGAATATTTCATGCAGCAGGCGGGCATGAAGATCACGATGGTGGCTTACAAGGGCGGCGCGGGCGGCGCATCGCTCGGCGCCGCCACAGGGGAGGTGGAAGTCACGATGCTCACCTCTTCCTCGATCCTGCCCTACGTGCACAACGGCAAGCTCAGGCTGATCGGTGTCGTCGCGCCCAAGCGATTGAGCGCCGCGCCCGATGTGCCGACGATGGCCGAGGCGGGCTTCCCCGACCTCGTGGTCGGCTCCTGGCAGGGCTTGTACGTGCCGAAAGGCACGCCGCGCGCGATCGTCGATCGTTTGTTCCCCGCTATCGTAAAAAGCATGAAAGACCCGGAAGTCGTCAAGCGGCTCGCCACGGCGAGCGCGGCGGCGGTGACGAGCGCGTCGCCGGAGGCTTTCCACAAATTCTGGGTGAGCGAGCATAACCGCTGGGCCAAAGTGGTGCAGGACATCGGCGCCGTCGCGCACTGAGCCTGGACAATCCTGTAAGCTACGCACGGGCCGCGGCGATTCCGCGGCCCGTGTTTCTTTTCTGTTCACGGTTAAAGGGGAAGCGGCGTGTTGAAGATCGGCGTTTTACCGGGCGATGACATCGGGCTCGAAGTGGTGCCCGAGTGCGTCAAGGTGATGAAGTCTGCAGCGGCGAGAGCCGGCCTGGAAGTCGAGTGGCTCGATCTCCCGATCGGCAAACGCGGCCACGAGCTGCATGGCCATACGCTTCCGCCGGTGACAGCGCAGGCGCTGGAAGGCTGCGACGGCTGGATCACCGGTCCCATCGGCCACGCCGCCTATCCACGCAACGATCCGACGTGGGTGATGCCGCCGCTCAGGAAGCGCTTTCAGCTCTTCGCGAGCATCAAGCCGGTCAAGTCGTATCCCAACATCAGGTCGATACACAAGGACGTCGACATCGTGTTTCTGCGCGAGGTGAACGAAGGCATGATGTCGAGCAGCGTGGTGGTCGCCGGCTCGGGCGAGTTCCGTCCGAACGACGATATCTCGATCGGCATGCGCGTCATCACGCGCAAGGGCGCGAGCCGGGTCGCCCGCGAAGCATTCGAGATCGCGCGCACGCGCCCCCGGCGCAAAGTGAACGCCGTGCACAAGGAGCCGGTTTACCGCATCTGCTGCGGCATGTTCGCGGAAGAATGCCGCAAGGTGGCGAAGGAGTTCCCGGACGTCACGCTCGAAGAGACCATGATCGATACGATGTGCATGAAGCTCGTCATGAACCCGCAGCAGTACGACGTCGTCGTGACCTCGAACCAGTTCGGCGACATGATCACCGACGAAGGGGCGGGGCTCGTCGGCGGGCTGGGACTCGCCCCGGGGCTGTGCGCGGGGGAAAGACAGGCGATGGCGCAGGCAACGCACGGTTCCGCGCCCGACATCGCAGGCCGGAATATCGCGAATCCTTACGCCATGATCATGTCGGGGAAGATGCTGTTCGAGTGGCTGGGCCGCAAGCGCAACGAGCCGCGTGCGGTCCAAGCGGCAAAGCGCATCGACGCCGCGATGGACAAGGTGATCGCCGAGGCGAAGCATCTCACCGTAGATCTCGGCGGCAAGGCGGGCACGACCGAGATGGGTGACGCCGTCGCCGCCGCGGTCTGAAGCCTTCGTCCTCCCAGCGGAAGTCTTACTCCACCTTGATGTTCGCCATCTTCACCACTTCGCCCCATTTCTTGAGCTCCGACTTGATGTAGGCGGTGAACTGTTCGGGGCTGGAAGGCGTCGGCACGGTGCCCTCGGAGAGCATCCGTTCCCTCACGTCCTTCTGCTGGAGCACCTGCACGATTTCGCGATTGAGTCGTGTGACGATGTCCTTCGGCATGTTGGCGGGGCCCACCATGCCGCCCCACGCATAGGCTTCGTAGCCGGGGAGACCCGCTTCAGCGATGGTCGGAAACTCGGGCAGCGAGGGAATGCGCTTCGCATTGCCCACGCCGAGCGCGCGTACCTTGCCGCTGCGCACATGCGGCAGTATCGTCGGGATGCTGCTGTAGGTGAGCTGCGCTTCACCGGAGAGCACCGCCACGACCGCGGGCGCCGTCCCCTTGTAGGGCACCGCGAGGATCTTCGCCTTCGCCATCGAGTTGAAGAGCTCGCCCGCGAGATGCCCCGAGTTGCCGGCGCCGGGATGCGAGTAGGTGATTTCGCCCGGGCGTGCCCTGGCCAGCGCGATGAGTTCCTTCACGTTCTTCACCGGGAGCGACGGGTGGCTCACCAGCAGCAGCGGAAAGTTCACCATGTTGGCGATGTGCGTGAAGTCCTTCATCGTGTCGTAGGCGAGCTTCGAATAGATGTGCGGATTGACCGCAAGCGGACCCGCCGATGCGGCTGCGATGGTGTAGCCGTCAGGCGGCGAGTTCTTGAGCACCTCGAGGCCGACAATTGCGTTTGCGCCCGCGCGGTTCTCCACGACCACCTGCTGCTTGAGCCGCTCGGAAAGTCCCTTCGCCATGATGCGGCCGATGAAATCGACGCCGCCGCCCGCCGGGAACGGAACGATCAAGCGTATGGGTTTGCTCGGATAAGCCTGTGCGAGGGCGAAGGCTGGCGCAAGGGCGAGACTGCCGAGGGCGAGCATCAGCGTAGAGCGGCGTGTCATGAACTCCTCCTTTTTTAGTGGTGGGACGAAAGTTCGCCGAATCGTGCGCGGTTGTCAACCTTCAGCATGGCGCCGGCGCGGATTCCACATTATGTCGCGCGCGCTGCCGGTTGCGGCGGCGGGCGATATACTGCCCGCTTTCCGCTACGGAGTTCTCGCGGTGCTCAAGATCGGCGTATTGATGGGTGACGACATCGGACCCGAAGTGGTACCCGAAACCGTCAAGGTGATGAAGCGGGCGGCGGATAAGACCGGGTGCGCAATCGAGTGGAGCGAGCATCCTATCGGCAAGCGCGGCCACGAGCTGCACGGCCATACGTTTCCGCAGCTGACGATCGACGCGCTGGAGAAGCTCGACGGATGGATACTGGGACCGATCGGCCACGGCGCTTATCCGCGCAACGACCCGACGTGGATCATGCCGCCGGTGCGCAAGCGCTTCGAGCTGTTCGCGAGCGTAAAGCCGGTCAAGTCCTATTCCAACGTCAAATCGCTGCACAAGGGCGTCGATATCGTTTTCCTGCGCGAAGTGACGGAAGGCATGCAGTCTTCCGACACCGTGGTGATGGGGGCGGGGGAGTTCCGGCCGAACGACGAGATCACCATCGCCTCGCGCGTCATTACCCGCCGGGGCTCGAACCGCGTGGCGCGCGCGGCGTTCGAGATCGCGCGCACCCGCAAGCGGAAGAAGGTGACCGCGGTCCACAAGGAGCCGGTGTACCGGCTCGCCTGCGGCATGTTCGCCGAGGAGTGCCGCAAGGTGGCGAAGGAGTACCCCGACGTCGCATACGACGAGGCGCTGGTCGACGGCTTCTCGATGAAGCTCATGATGAATCCCTGGCAGTACGATGTCGTCGTGACGACCAACCAGTTCGGCGACATCCTGACCGATCAAGGCGCGGGACTCGTCGGCGGGCTGGGGCTCGCGCCGGGGCTTTGCATCGGGGAGCGTCAGGCGATGGCGCAGGCGACTCACGGCTCGGCGCCCGACATCGCGGGCCGCAATATCGCGAATCCGTACGCGATGATCATGTCCGGGCAGATGCTCCTCGAGTGGCTGGGCCGCAAGCGCGGCGATGCGAAGGCCGTGGAAGCGGCGCGGCGCGTCGATGCCGCGGTGGAGCGGGTGGTCGCCGAGGCGAAGCACTTGACGGCCGACCTCGGCGGCAAGGCGAGCACGACGGAAATGGGCGATGCGATCGCTGCGGCGGTGTAGGCGCGTCGAACTCTTGCCGCGATCAAGATGACACTCAGAATCGGCATACTGGAAGGGGACGATATCGGTCTCGAGGTCGTGCCCGAATGCGTGAAGGTGATGCGCGCCGCGGCCGCTAAGACCGGTCTCGAGGTCGAGTGGCGGCCGCTTCCGATCGCACGCAGGGCGCACGAGCAATGCGGGCACACCATACCGCCGGGCACGCTGGACACGCTCGAGCAGCTCGACGGCTGGATACTCGGGCCGATCGGGCACCGTGAATACCCGCGCAGCGATCCGACGTGGGTCAATGCCCATCCGGTGCTGCGCACGCATTTCCAGTTCTACGCCAACTACAAGCCGTTCAAGTCCTATCCCAACCTGCCCTCGGTGCACAAGAACGTGGACATGCTGTTCCTGCGTGAGACGACCGAGGGCTTCAAGGTGGACGCCAATCTCTACAATGGCTATGGCGAGTTCCAGCCGACGGACGACATGGCGATCGGCCTCTGCGTCACCACGCGCCGCAAGAGCCGCCTGATCGCCGAAGCCGCGTTCGAAGCCGCGCGCGCCCGTCCGCGGAAGAAAGTGAGCGGGGTGCACAAGAACACCGTCTATCGCATGGGCGACGGGCTTTTCGCCGATGAGTGCCGCAAGGTCGCCGCGCGCTTTGCGGACGTCGAGTTCGAGGAAGTCATCGTCGATACCTGCGCGTTGAGGCTCGTCATGCAGCCGCAGCAGTACGATGTTCTCGTCACCACCAACCTTTACGGCGACATCCTGACCGACGAAGCGGCCGGGCTCGTCGGCGGGCTCGGCCTCGCGCCGGGCCTCAACGCGGGGGAGCGCCACGCGATGGCGCAGGCGACGCACGGCTCGGCGCTGGACATCGCAGGCCGCAACATCGCGAATCCCTACGCGATGATCATGTCGGGAAAGATGCTCTACGAGTGGCTTGCCCGCAAGCGCCGCGAACCGAAGGCCGCGGAGGCGGCGCGCTGCATCGATGCGGCGGTGGAGAAAGTGATCGCGGACGCCCGGCGGCTCACGCGCGATCTGGGCGGCACGGCGCGCACCGCGGAGATGGGCGACGCCATCGCGGCCGCCATTTGAAGCGCGCGCCAAAGCCGGTATCCTCGGTTGCATCTACTTTCGCCCCGTGGCTTCACGGGGCCGTCCCGGAGGCCAGGGCATGTCGCAGACGATCACCTCTCAAACCATTGCCGAGCACGCGCTCGAGCGTGCGCTCATGCTGATCGACGGGAAGTGGGTGGCGAGCGCCGATGGCCGGCTGATCGGCATCGAGAACCCGGCCAACCATGCCATCATCGCCGAAGTGCCGCGCGCGGGCGCCGAGGACGTGGACCGCGCGGTGCACGCGGCCGAGCGCGCGTTTGCATCGTGGAAAATGATCGCGCCGCGCGAGCGCGGGAAACTGCTCCTCAAGATCGCCGATGCGATGGAGGCCCACAGTGAAGCACTGTGCCGGCTGCTCGCGACGGAGACGGGGAACGCCATACGGACCCAGTCGCGTCCCGAAGTGCGCACGGCGATCGATGTCTTCCGTTACTTCGGCGGCGTTGCGGGCGAAGTGAAGGGCGAAACGGTGCCGCTAGGCGAGAACGTCCTGAGCTACACGCGCCGCGAACCGATCGGGGTCGTCGGCGCGATCATTCCCTGGAATTCGCCGGTCGTCCTCGGCTCGCTCAAGATCGCGATGTCGATCGCGGCGGGCAACACGCTGGTGCTCAAGGCGGCAGAGGATGCGCCGCTCGCGATACTCGAAGTGGCGCGCCTCTGCCAGGAGCGCCTTGCGCCCGGCGTCATCAACGTCTTGACCGGCTACGGCGAGGAGTGCGGGGCCGCCCTCGCGCAACATCCCCTCGTGCGCAAGCTCTCGTTCACCGGATCCACCGAGGTGGGAAAGCTCGTCATGCGCGCGGCCTCCGAGCGCATCGTGCCGGTGTCGCTCGAGTTGGGCGGCAAGAGCCCGGCCATCGTTTTTCCCGATGCCGACGATGAGCGTGTGGTCGAGGGCGTCGTGAGCGGCATGCGTTTCACGCGCCAGGGACAGTCGTGCACCGCGGGCTCGCGCCTCTTCCTCCATCGCGCGATCTTCGATTCGTTCCTGCAGAAACTCGCTGGCAAGCTCGCGGCGCTCAGGATCGGCGACCCGCTTGACGAGGCGACCGACATGGGGGCGATCATCAACCGTAAGCAGTTCGACCGCGTCTGCGGCTACATCGAGGACGGCTCGCGGCAGGAGGGCGCCCGGCTCGTGCTGGGCGGGATGCCGCCGAAGGAAGGCCCGTTATCGCAGGGCTACTTCGTGCAGCCGACGATCTTCGCCAATGCGCACAACGACTGGCGCATCGCGCGCGAGGAGATCTTCGGGCCGGTACTCGTCGCCATTCCGTGGAGCGAGGAGAGCGAGGCGATCCGCATGGCGAACGACAGCCATTACGGGCTTGCGGCATATGTGTGGACGCACGACATCGGGCGTGCGCTGCGCACGGCTCACGCCATCGAAGCGGGGTGGGTGCAGGTGAACCAGGGGCTGGGGCAGTCGCTCGGCCACTCTTACGGCGGGGTGAAGCAGAGCGGCATCGGGCGCGAGTTCTCGCTCGAGGGCATGCTCGAGAGCTTCACCCAGCGCAAGAGCGTGACCGTGAACCTCCAGTACTGAGGCCCGGCGCCTACTTCCGCATGTAGTTTTCGTGGCGGAACAGGAAGTCCGAGCCCACGAAGCGATGCGTGAAGCGTTCCGGCGTGAAGCGATACTCGACGAAGCCCACTTCGCGCACCCCCCAGTGAAGCCGATCCGGAGGCCCGTTGACGCACGCCGTCGCGGGGCTCCAGACGTGGTAGATGCCGTCGAGCGAGAACGAGCGCGACTGGTGCTTGTGGCCGCAGCTCACGAGCCGCACGCCGAAGCGGTGGAACATCCGTACAAATCGCTTCATGTCGTCCCACATCAGGCTCTTGTTTCTCGCCCGCTGCGCGTCGAGCCAGTGGGAGTTGAGGCCCACCATCATCCACGTCCCGTTGCGGACGTAGGCCTCCGCTACCGGACCACACCGAGCGTCGGCCGCGGCGGAGTCGCCCAACGGCCTCCCGGTCTGCCAATCCCAGCACTGGTGGTTTTCTTCGATG
>CAMPGR010000137.1 GCA_946885605.1 uncultured Pseudomonadota bacterium | reverse complement strand
GCCCTGAGCGAAGTTTTCGGCGCCCCTTGTCCATGCTTGCGGCATAAGGCACACTGGCTTCGCGACACCCTCGTCGCCTCTACGGAGTGGAGGAGCGCCATGAAACCCTTCTTTGTCAGCGTTGCGCTGACATTCCTTGCAGCCGTCTATCCCGTTCTTGCCGGTGCGCAGCAGGCCTATCCCGCCAAACCGATCCGCATGATTGCGCCGTTCCCCGCGGGCGGCACGTCGGACACGATTGCGCGCATATTGGGGCAAAAGCTCACCGAAGCGTGGAAACAGCAGGCCATCGTGGAGAACCGCGCGGGCGTCGCGGGCAGCCTCGGCTCTGCCGTTGCCGCCAAGTCTCCGCCTGACGGTTACACCCTCCTCGTCGGCAACGTCGGGCCGGTCGCCATCAACCACAACGTATACAAGAACGTGGGCTACGACCCGGTGAGGGATTTCACGCCCATCACGCTCGCGGTGACCGCCCCGCAGATCGTGGTGGTGCACCCTTCCGTGCCCGCCAGGACGTTCAGGGAATTCACCGCGCTCGTGAAGAAGCACAAGGGCAAGATCAACTACGGTTCGAGCGGCCCGGGCAGCATCTCCCATCTCTCGGCCGAGCTTTACAAGCAGATGACCGGCACCGACATGCTGCATGTTCCCTTCAAGGGCTCGGCGCTCATCACCACCGCCGTCATGGCGGGTGAGATCGACGTCGTGTTCTCCGACATGGCGGTGGTGCTGCCCCACGTGAAGGCGGGCAAGCTCCGCGCGCTCGCGGTCACGGGGCCGCAGCCCACGCCGCTGGTGCCGGATTTGCCGACGATCGCGGCTTCGGGCGTGCCGGGTTTTTCGATGACGAGCTGGTGGGGCGTGCTGGGACCGGCGGCGATGCCGCAGGAGATCGTGACCCGTCTCAACAGCGAGCTCGTGCGGATTCTCAAAACGGACGACGTGAAGAGCCGATTCGGGACCCTCGGCGTCGATGCGGCGACCAGCACGCCGCAGGAGTTTTCGAGCTTCATTCGCACCGAGATCGACAAGTACGCGAAGCTGCTGAAGTCGATCGGCATCCAGCCACAGTAGCCGGCTGAAGCGATATAAAGAAAACGGCCGGGTGAATCGCGGCCGTTTTCTTTGGCGCGACGCTTGCGCGTGAGCCCCGCACCATCTCAAAAATACGCCTGCCCCGGCCTGATGGGCGGCGTCCACTCGCAGTCGCCCCACGGCCCGTCGCCGTTCTCGCAGATGTAGGCGATGCGCCCCCTCTTGGTCGGCACGCGCTTGCCCGAGAAGAGCCCGCTCAACCAGTCGAGCACGTAGTCGTGGCAGTCCATGCCGCCGAGATTCGCGATGCCCCACAGCGGGTGATACTGATTCTCGAACACCCACATTTCCTTCGGCACCTCCAGGTCGGCGTACGCTTCGACCGCGTCCTCGAGCGGGCACAGCGGATCGAATTCACCGGTCACGAGCAGCGTCGGGCACTTCACCTTGTCGAGGTAGCCGCGCACGGTCATGCCCCGCGCCACTTCCTTGTCGAAGCGCTCCTCGTCGTCGTAGCCCGCCATGTACATGAACATCTGCTTGAAACGCGGTGAGGACTGCGTGAAGATCGTGTTGTTCGGATTGAAGCAGGCGACCGAGCTCACCACCGCCGCCGCGCGGTGATCGTAGCTCGAGAGCCGCAGCGACCAGTAGCTGCCCATGCTGATGCCGTAGATCGCGATCTTGTTCGCATCCACCTCCGGACGGTTCATGAGGTAGCTGATCGCCGCAGCACCCGCGCGCTCGTAGTTGTCCTTCACCGCGCGGATTTTCTGGATGTTGGAATTGCCCTGACCCGGGCCGTCCATCGCGAGCACGTGAAATCCGCGCTCGAGCGCGATGTTGTGGGCAGCCTTCGGAAACACTTCCTTGGTCTGGTCCATGCCCGGAACGTAGAGCACCACCGGGGCCTTGCGCCGGTCGGGCAGCAGGTGCATGAGGCACGAGATCGTCTTGCCGTCGTCGAACGGCACTTCCACGCGCTCGATCGGGTACGAGGCGACTTCCGAGCGGCGGTCCACCATCTCGTTCAGCTTGGCGCAGAGCGCGATCTTGACCGGGTGATCGTCGAAGTAGACGGGATGCTGCGCCATGCGATAGGCCTCGATCGCGTGATCGTAGTGATAGGTGGCCGCCGCCTTGTGCGCTTGCGCGTGGGCGAGCCGCGCGAGCCGTTCGTGGCGCTCCGCGGCTTCGCGCCACACTTTCGGCAGCATGCGGTAGTTGCGGGCGCGCTTGCCCGGCGGCACTTCGAGGTCGTCGCGCTCGAAATTCTGCACGCGACCGCGCATGTTGAGCGCGAGATCCAGCATCCACTGCTGGTTGTCGCGCTCGGTTCTCGATTTACGCATCGCTTTCTCCTCCGAAAAGTTGCCGGTAAATGTTACCGGCGGTTTGCAATAATGTCAGCGGCACAGATGCCGCCTCCTCGATACGCGCGCCTGCAAATATACCAAGTCCCGGCCGGCGCACGAGGCTGGGCGGTGCGCGTGTTGTGCACGAAGGCGCGAAGGCAGCGGCATAAATTTTGCTCGGCATATGGAAGGCTGCATTCCGAAATGGAGCTCTCCATGAAGCCCGCCACACGCCCGTTCTTCACCCTCGGTCACGCCGCGTTCGTCGCAGCCGCGTTCGCATGCCACGCTGTCGCTTACGCCAACCCAAGCGGTGGCGTCGTCGTGAGCGGCTCCGCCAGCATCGTGCCGTCCGGCAACGTCCTGCAGGTGACGAACACGCCGAACAGCATCATCAACTGGCAGAATTTCTCGATCGGCTCGGGCGAGATCACGCGCTTCACCCAGCAGTCCGCGGCGAGCGCGGTGCTCAACCGGGTGACGACGCAGAACCCGTCGGCGATACTGGGCGCGCTCGAATCCAACGGGCGGGTGTTTCTGGTCAACCCGAACGGCATCCTGTTCGGCACCGGATCGCGAGTGGACGTCGCCGGCCTTGTCGCCTCGACGCTCAATATCACCAATGCCGACTTCCTCGCAGGCCGGCTCCGCTTCGAGGGCGGCAACGGCCTGATCGTCCAGGCCGGCACCATCACTACGCCCGCGGGTGGCCAGGTGCATCTCGTTGGCGGACACGTGATCAACGCTGGCCAGATCACCGCACCGAACGGTGAAGTGGTTCTCGCCGCGGGGCAGACAGTGGAGCTGGTCGATCCCGCCACGCCCAACTTGCGAGTCGAGATCACCGCGACCGATCAGCGCGTCGTGAACCTGGGGCAGATCGCCGCGCAGGCGGGACGTATCGGCATTTTCGCGGGGCTGATCGATCAAGCGGGCACGCTGAACGCAAATACTGCCGTCGCAACCGACAACGGGCGCATTGTCCTGAGAGCCACCGGCGATATCCACCTCCTGCCTGGCAGCACCACAAGCGCTACCGGACCGGGCACGGGAATTATCCAGGTGCAAAGCCTCACGGGAGGCGTGGAAACGACCGGGGCCGGAGTCATCGCAGAGCCGCCCACCGGGAGCGTCTCCGTCGTCGGCGCCGCGGGTCAACCCGCTGTTGCGCCGATCACACCTGCCGCACCCGCCGCGCCGGCCGAGCTTACCCAGGAAGTGCTGCCGCCAAGCACCCCTAACGCTGCCCCGTTCGACACAGGGGCGGCAACCAGCTTGAGCGGCGCAACGGCTGGTACCGCGTCCCCCGCGTTTCAACAGTCCATCCTCACGCCCACGCCGACGGTGAACAGCACCTCGCCAACACTGAGCAGCGTACCGACATTGATGACCGGCGTGCCGACACTGATGACCGGTGTCCCGACGCTCACCACCAGCACGCCCACGCTGACCACCGGCGTACCGACGTTGACGACGGGCGCCCCGACGTCCGGCCTGTCGCCGCTCAACACCGGCACATCCTTCTTCACACTGGGCCCGACGAGGAGCCTTACCGCGACGCCGACCGTTACCACCGTGCCCTTTAGCACTATCGGGAGCGCGGTCGGAAGGTAAGTGTTATCGCGGTGAAATGACGGGCAGCAGCACCTGCGCCCGATACTCCGGTCCCGCGTGCAGCGTCACCTTGCCGCCAAAAATCTCCGGGGGACGATCCGTCGGATCGTCGTGCACGAACGGCCCGCACCCGCGCATCGGGTTCTTCATGTTGGAGAGCGTCGCCGGCGCGCCGTCGTGCTCGTAGTCCTTGCCGCGGATGGTCAGTGCAACCCGATATCCCCGCGGCACCACGATGCAGGTCGGCCAGATCTCGATATCCAACTCGTAGATCTCGCCCGGCTCGAGCGGCTGCTTCTCGTCGTGGGTGTGGTACGGCCGATAGGGCAGCGCGAGCTTCGGATCGAGCTTGCGGTGCGAGGCGCGCAGCCACCCCTGACCCACCGGCGTCTTGGGATCGAGCGCCCCCTGGAACAGCACTTCCTGGCCGTGCGGATCGTACACGCGCAACACGACGAAGAAATCGGCGTCGGACGTGGACGATGAAACAAAGAGCTTGAGCGCCGACGGGCCGGTGATCTCCGTTTCCTTGTCGACTGTCGGCAGCCAGAAGGTGACGCCATTACCCATCATGTCGTAGGTGAGCGTGGCAGCCGCGCTCATGGGTGAGGTCGCGAGCTTCTTGTCCTTCACGTCGAGATAGAACTTCGTCCACTGCGTGCGGGCGAGCGGCCATTCGTTCTCGTAGCGCTCGACGAACTTCTCGCCGGGATGTCGCACCTGCAGCAGCACGCGCGGCTGCTTGTCCCAGCCGTTGTCAATGCCTTTGAGAAAGTAGTCGAAGAACCGCTTCTGGAGTTTGACCCCGTAATCGGTATAGAACGGCGCCCAGTGCGAGCCGCCGTGCACTTCGAGCCACTTCTCTCTCGATGCCGCGCGCATGAAGCCTTCGAAATTGCCGCGCGGATGCAGGCCCTGCCCGCCCCAGTTCGCAGCAGAGAGGAGCGGCACCGTCACTTTGGAAAGATCCGCGGTACGCTCGCGGTAGTAGTCATCGATCAACGGATGTTTGAGCACGCCTTCCCACATGTCGGAGCGGTTACGCGCGAGCTCCTCTTCCGGCAGCGTCTCCGGTCCGCACACGAGCTCACCGGTCACGGCGCTTCGCGGTCCGCGCTCGCCACGACCGTGCTGCACGGTCTTCACCTGC
The DNA here is from genome assembly GCA_946885605.1 of uncultured Pseudomonadota bacterium. The sequence goes on along the minus strand of CAMPGR010000137.1, from coordinate 4,560 downwards.
ATCTCCTGCCAGTTCTTGCGGAACGTGCATGCGATGCCGCCATGCCGCACCGACTCGCGATAGTAGTCCGACCAGCCTTCCCAGACGCAGATCGCCGCGAGGTGCGGCGGCTGCAGCGCGGCGGCGCGCCACTGGCTGCTCGCGTAATACGAGATGCCGTTCAAGCCCACTTTGCCGCTGCACCAGGGTTGCGCGGCCGCCCATTCGATGCAGTTGTAGAAGTCGCGGTTCTCGCGCGCGTTGTTGTGGTCGAGATAGCCGGGCGAGCGGCCCGCCCCACGCGAATCCACTCGCACGCACACGTAACCGTCCGGCACCCACTTCTCGGGATCGACGACTTCCCAGTTCTGGTACTTATTGCTGCTTCCCGCGACCGCGTCGGGATAATCGCGCGCCATGATCTCCCAGGCGGTCTTGTAGCCTTCCTGGAACGCGAGGCCCTTGCCGTAGGGACCGTAACTCACGAGCGCGGGATAGCGCCCTTCGGCCACGGGACGGAAAACGTCGGCGCGCAGCACGAGCCCGTCGTCCATGGTGATCGGCACATCCCAATCGATGCGCATACCATCGCGGATTTCGCTTACGTATTCACCCATCTTCTCTCCTTGGACTTCGCGCATTGAACGGCTCCCCTTGTCCGCTCGAACGCGCGCAGCTAAACCGGCGTCAACCTCCGTTTTAGCACTACTTCGCGGGAATGATCGGCAGCATCAGCCAGGAGTGGTACTGGCCGCCCGAGTAGATCGTGTTTTCCGCGCCGGCGTTGTAGTCGGCGTGATAGTGCGTGTAGGGCGCGCTCCCCACGCCGTCGCGCGGCTGGATATCGATGCGGATACGATGCCCCTTCGCGAAGACCATGCTCGTCGGCCAGATCTCGACCTGGCATTCGACCGGCTCGTTGGGCTTCATCCACCAGCGTTCGTTATGCGCGTGATAGGGGCGGTAGGGCAGCGAGCGCGCAGGGTCGAGCTTGCGGTGCGAGGCGCGGAGCCAGCCTTTGGTCACGCAGGGAATCGGCTGCCCGTGCTGGCCCACTTCGCAGACGTCCTTGCCATCCGGCCCGATGTTGCGCAGCGTCGCGAAGATGTCCATGTCTTCGGAGGTGCTCGACACCCAAAGGTTGAGCACGATCGGCCCCGTCACCTCGGTGTCTTTCTCCAGCGGCGGCGTTTCGAACGAGACGCCGGTGCGATTGAGCGTGCCGTGCGAAGTGGCGAGCGATGAACCGGATGCGACGCCCGCTCGCGTCATGCCGGTGGCCGAATAGGCGAGCTTTCTTTCCTTCTCCGGAAGAGACGGCGCAAGCCGCCCTTCCACCGTATCGGGATCGGACGACGGTTCGCGCTCGACGTGGAGATACATCTTCGTCCACTGCGTGCGCGCGAGCGGCCATTCGTTTTCGAAACGGAACGCATAAGGCCCGGTGCTGCCGCCGGTGCGGATCTCGAGCTTGACCGGCGGCTCGTCCGTGATGCCGGTATCGATGCCCTTCAGCCAGCGATCGAACCAGCGCAACTGGTCCATCCGCCCCTCCTCCGAGTGGAACGGATGGAAGTGCGTTCCGGTGTGGATTCGCAGCTTCTTGTGCTTCGAGGCGGCGCACATGAAGCCTTCGGTGTTGCCGCGTAGATGCATCGAAAAGCCGCCCCAGTTGCCCACGCTGTAGACGGGAACCTTGATCTTGTCCCATTGCGCGCTGCAGGCGCGCCAGTACTCGGAGTCGAGGTCGTTCCTCATGTAGTTCCACATCATGTCGTTGTGGAAGGCGTCGGGGTTGTAGCTGCGCGGCCGGCCGAGAAGCTGGTGTGCGGTGTGAGTCAACCACCAGTTGCCGATGAAGCCCAGCGCGAAGATGCCGCCGTGATAGGCCTGGTCGCGATACTGGTCTGCGCGCCCCTCCCACGGCATGATCGCCTTTAGCGAAGGCGGCTGGAGATTCGCGGCGCGCCATTGTGATGCGGCGTGATACGAGATGCCCAGCATGCCGACGTTCCCCGAGCACCACGGCTGTCTGGCGATCCACTCGATCGCGTCGTAAGTGTCTACCGCTTCCTGGTGCGAGCTCGGCTCCGATCTCCCCGGCGACTTGCCGGAGCCGCGCGAGTCGACCCGCACGCACGCATATTCGCGCGGGCACCACCACAGCGGGTTGACCGTCTCCCAGTTCATGTAGGGGTTGGCCTTCTCTTCGAGGTCGGCCGGCGGCACCCACAGCTTGTCCTTCTGATAGACGCTCACGTTGAGGATGACCGGCACTTTCGTCGCGGTGTCGGGACGGAACACGTCGGCGTAGAGGATCGTGCCGTCGCGCATCGGGATCTTCACGTCCTTTTCGACAATCAATTTATGGTCGCGCGGCTGCGATACGCGCTGGGTATCGGCACTCATCGATTCTCCTCTCCAGGAAGGCGGCATTACAGGACGCGTGACGCGTCCCTGTCTGATTGATCTAGGTGAACTCAGCGGTTACGAATCTGGAAGCCGGACTTTACGTTGCGGTCCGGCGCACTGTCCAGAGCCGGCGCACATTTACACGGCGCCATATCATGTCGTACGTGGTCATTCGACGCGCACGTTGGCGTCCTTCACCACCTTGCGCCACGTCGCAGCCTCACGGGCCATGAGATCACGGAAGCCTTCCGGGGTCGTGGTCTGCGGCTCCACACCGGCGGTCGCAAAGCGGCTGCTGACCTCCGGATGCTGCAGCAGCTTCACGACTTCGGCGTTCGTCTTCTGCACGATGGGGCGTGGCGTGCCGCCGGGGAATACGAGCCCGTACCAGACGTCGAACTCATAGCCGGGCACGCCGGCCTCGGCGACCGTTGGCACCTCCGGTGCGATGCGGGCGCGCTTGGCACCGGTCACCGCCAGTGCCTTCAGCCTTCCCGCTTTCGCGTGCGGCAGCACTGTCGCGAGGCCGGCCAAGGCGATCTGGATTTCACCCCCCATGAGCGCGGTGATCGCCGGGTTGCTGCCCTTGTAGGGCACGTGCAGCATCGAGATGCCCGCCGTGAGCTGCAGAAGCTCAATGCCGAGATGCGACGCCGACCCGCTGCCCCCGGACCCATAGCGTATCGTCCCTGGTCGGCTTTTCGCCTGCGTGATCAATTCCTTGATCGAGCTTGCGGGCAATGACAGCGAGGCGGCGACGAGAAACGGCTGAACCGCTGCAAGGGAGATGGGGGTGAGATCCTTCTGCGGGTCGTAGCCAAGGTTGGTGCGCACGGCGGGCAGGAAGGAAAGGTGTCCGACGCTGCCCAGGAGCATCGTGTAGCCGTCCGCTGCCGATTGCTTTGCCACGATCGTGACGCCCGCAACGCCACCCGCCCCTCCCCGATTGTCGACGACCACTGTCTGCCTCCAGGCATCGCTCAGGCCCTGCGCAATGAGCCGCGCGATGATATCGGTGCCGCCCCCCGGAGCGCTGGGCACGACGAGCCGAATCGGCTTTGTTGGATACTCGGTTGGGGCCGCGGTGGAAAGCGTTGGGATGGACGCTGCTATGGCAATCCACAATGCGAACGTGGGTTGCATCCGTGCATTCATGTATCCTCCTCCGGCGGCTCACGCCTTGCCGTGCATTTACGCCGCTGACATGATCACACAAAAGCAGCGCCAGCAGAACGTATTTATCCCTTCATCCAACTGAGACGCCACTTATGAATAAAGCAAAAGCCCGGTCCAAACGCGACTACAACGAGCGCTTCGAGCGCGGCATGGACGTGCTGCGCAAGATGGGCCGCGAGAACCTCATGATGAACCAGAAAGCGCTCTATCCCGACATGTACGAGATGTCCGTCGGCCATCTCTTCGGCGATGTCTGGGGGCGTCCGGGCTTGAGCCTTCGCGACCGGCAGCTTGTCACTCTGGCCGCCAACATCGCGCTTGCACGACCCTCCGGCAACCACTCTCATTACCTCAGCGCCATGCATCTCGGCATCACCAAAGAGGAGATTTGCGAAGTGATGATACAGGTCGGCCATTACGCCGGGTGGCCGACGCTGTCCAACGCGGTACGTCAGTTCACCGAAATCATGGAAGAGCAGAAAAAGATGAAGAAGCTCGGCAAACGCTATCGCTCGAAGCTCCTCTGACAAAGAATCTTCCCTCCCCCTCAACGAGGATGGAGGGTCCGGGTGGGGTGAACGTCAGTCAGTAGTACTGCCGGATGTACTCGTACGCCTTGTCGAACAGCTCCTGATCGGTGTGCAGCTTGTACTTGAGGAGCGTGCGGCGTAACTCTTTCTGCACGAGCCGCTCGCCCTGGGTCGTCGCCTGCCAGCCGTCGAAGCGCACCTTCTTCACGATGTCGTCGATGTCCTCCACGATGCGCTCGACGATGATGTGCGTGTTCTTGTTCTTCGCTTCCCGGAAAAGCTCGGTCAGTGCTTCCTTCGCCCGGTCCTGCTCTTCCACCGGGTCGGTCTGCTTCTCTGCTTCGACGACATCCTTCGCGAGGTCCAGGATTTCCTTGAGGAACTGAACGCTGGTGAGCAGGCCCTGTTCGTGGCGCTCCTTGATTTTTTCCAGCCGCTCGCCGAGCGCGACGAACTTGGGATT
>CAMPGR010000136.1 GCA_946885605.1 uncultured Pseudomonadota bacterium | reverse complement strand
GCCCGATCCCGACAAGTTCGGTAAGTAAAAGCGGGAACGAAGGCCCTACAAAAAAGGTGAAAGCCCCCCAAAAAAAGCGGATACATGAGTACGATACTGACGTTGCACGACCCGCAGACCGCGCGCGATTATTACGAGGCGGGGCACTGGCGCGAGGACACGCTCTATACGCTGGTGCAGCGTCACGCGCGCGAGCGCCCGAACGCGTGGTGCCTCCGCGACGGCCGGCGGCGCATCACCTGGTCGCAATGCCTGAAATGGGTGGATGCGCTCGCTAGTCACCTCCACGAAGCGGGCTTGCGCCGCGGGCAGCGGGTTTCGGTATGGCTGCCGAATCGCGTCGAAAGCGCGGTGGTCCTTCTTGCGTGCTCGCGCAACGGCTACGTGTGCAACCCGTCCCTCCACCAGAACTACACGACCGCCGAAGTGGTGCAGTTGATGGAGCGCATCCAGAGCGCCGCGCTCTTCGCGCAGCCGGGATACGGCGCCGACGCCCGCGACGCGGACGTCTTCACTGCAGCGCGCGCGATCAAGTCCATGCGACGCGTCTGGAGGCTCGATCCGCCCGGCACGCGGGCAGAGGATGCGGCAAACGTTGCGCGGTTCCCCGACATCGATGCGGAAGTGACGGACGGCGCGCTGCCCGAGATCGATCGCAATCCCGACAAGATCGTGTATCTCGCCTTCACATCGGGAACGACCGGCCAGCCGAAAGGCGTCATGCATTCGGACAACACGCTGCTCGCCAATGGCCGAGCCATGGTGCACGACTGGCATCACGACGAGCGCACGGTGCTCTTCAGTCACAGCCCGCTCTCGCATCATATCGGGACCGTCGCGATCGAGCAGAGCCTCGTCGCCGGCTGCGAGCTCGTGCTGAACGATCTCCCCCCCGGCAAGAAGCCGCTCGACTGGATCGTCGAAACCGGCGCGACCTACGTGATGGGCGTGCCGACCCACGCGATCGATATCCTGGCCGACATGAAACAGCGCGGCATGAGGCAACTCGGCAAGGTGACCGTGTTCTATATGGCAGGATCCGTGATCCCGCCCGAGACGGCGCGGGCATTTCTGGACATGGGCATCAAGCCGCAAAATATCTACGGCATGACCGAGAACGGGTCGCACCAGTACACGCTTCCCGACGACGGCGTTGACGTGATCACTGCGACGTGCGGGAAGGCGTGCCGCGGCTACGAGGCGCGGCTCTGGGACCAGGACAATCCCGACCGCGAGGCCGCGCCGGGCGAGATCGGCGAGATCGGCACGCGCGGCGCGCTCCTGATGCTGGGCTATTTCGACAACCAGGCCGCCACCGAAGCATCGTTCAATGCGAGCGGCTGGTTCATGAGCGGGGATCTCGGGCGCTTCGATGCGCAGGGGAACCTGCAGATCGTCGGGCGCAAGAAGGATCTCATCATACGCGGCGGCTACAACATCCACCCGGCGCGCATCGAGAACCTGGCCCTGACCCATCCCGCGGTGCTGAAAGCCGCCGCCTACCCGGTGGCCGATCCGCGGCTGGGTGAGCGCGTCTGCCTCGCAATCGTCGCGCGCGACGGCACGCGCCTCGAGGCCGGCGCGCTGCTCGCGCACTTGAGCGCAGCCGGCCTGTCGAAATTCGACATGCCGGAGTACTTGGTCACGCTCGACGCGTTTCCGCTCACCGCGAGCGGCAAGATATTGAAGCGCGAGCTGGTGGAGCAGACCCGTGCCGGCAGGATCTTGCCCGAGCCCGTGCGCCGGACGAATCCAGCCGGCACGCACACAAATTAGGTAGCGATATGTCGATCGAGCTCAAACGAGTCGAGGAATTCGCCGTCATCAAGCTCAACCGCCCGGAAGCCCTCAACGCGCTTTCGTTCGCGCTCATCCGCGAGCTGGGAGAAGCATTCGACCGGGTCGCGGCGAGCGATGCGCGCGCGCTGCTCATCACCGGCGCCGGTCCGAAAGCGTTTTGTGCCGGCGCAGACATCAAGGAACTCGCCGGCCGTACGCTCGTTTCTCACAAGCAGGGCACGGAGCTGGGCCAGTGGACCTTCGCCAAGCTCGATCGCCTGCCGATGCCCACCGTCGCGATCGTCAACGGCTATGCGTTCGGGGGCGGGCTCGAGCTTGCGCTCGCATGCACGGCACGCGTCGCCACGCGCAATGCGAAGATGGGCCTGCCGGAGATCAAGCTGGGCCTTATTCCCGGCTATGGCGGCACGCAGCGTCTGCCGCGTGTCGTGGGCGAGGCGCGCGCGCTGGAGATGATCATGACCGGCCGCACGGTGGATGCGGAGGAAGCGTTGCGCACCGGGCTCGTGAACCGGCTGATCGAGGGCGACCCCGTCGAGCAGGGCATCGCGTATGCGCGCGAGTTCACCTGTCATAGCCTGCCGGTGCTCGGCTTCGCGCGCGAGGCGGTCCACCGCGCGCTCGCGACACCGCTCAGCGAGGGTCTCAGAATCGAAGCCGATCTTTCGACGCTCGCTTTCCAGACGCGCGATTCCGTGGAAGGCATGAACGCCTTCATGGAGAAGCGTAAGCCGCGCTTCGAGGACAAGTAGGTGGCGGGCTCGACGGAAAGAATCATCGCGGTGACCGGAGCGAGCCGCGGCATCGGCGCCGCCATCGCAGTGGAGCTCGCGCGGCGCGGCTTCACGGTGGCGTGCCTGACGCGCAAGGGCGTAGGCCCCGAAACAGCGAGCCTGCCGCAGGACGCGGCGCTGCGCTTCGTGAACCGCGCCTGCGACGTAACGGACGAGGCGAGCGTTCGCGGCGCTCTCGCGGAAGTTGCCGCGGAAACCGGCGGCATACACGGTCTCGTCAACAACGCCGGCATTCATCTCGATGCGCCGAGCCACGCGCTTTCGACCGAAGTCTACGAGCGGGTGATGGCGACCAACGCGACGGCGGTCTTCACGACGAGCCGCGAGATTTACCCGCACCTGCTCAAAGCGGGCGGCGGCGTGATCGTCAACATCGGCTCTTTCTACGACCGGATCGGTGTGAAGCGCAATCTCGCTTACTGCGCTTCCAAGGCCGCTGTCGGCGCCATGACGCGATGCCTCGCGGTGGAATGGGCCGCCAAGGGCATACGCGTCGTCGATGTCGCCCCTGGCTATATCGAGACCGATCTCAACCGCGAGGCGCTGGCGCAGGGACCGCTGCGCGATTTTCTGGCGAAGCGCATTCCCGGCGGCAAGAGCGGCCGCACCTCGGACGTCGCGCGGCTCGTGGCGGCGATCTTCGCCGAGGACCTCCCCTTCCTCACTGGCGAGACGATATACATCGACGGGGGCCAGGGCATCGCCCACTGATACTCATCGCGAAATGAATATTACATTCCGATCCTCGCGTGCTTGGCGGTTGAGGATTTCAGTGTGAGCGTGTTCGAGCGGCTCGACGCGAACCTCCCCTTCAGCGCGGAAGAGCGCATGCTGATCGACAGCGTGCGCGCGCTCGCGCGCGAGCGAATTGCGCCGCGCGCGGCCGGCTACGACAGGAGCGGCGAATTTCCATGGGAGAACGTAAAGGCGATCAACGAGCTGGGGCTCAACGCCATGTTCATCCCGGAAACGTACGGTGGCGCGCCCATGTCCTACTGCGCGTACCTCGAATGTGTGCGCGAAATCTCGAAGGCCTGCGCCGCGACGGGCGTCATCTGGGCCACCAACTTCCACGCGATGAAGCCCCTCATCGACTTCGGCACCGAGGAGCAGAAGCAGCGCCTCCTGCCCGTCATGCTGAAAGGCGGTCTCGCCTCGCTCACGATCACCGAGCCGACAGCCGGGTCGGATGCAACGGGAATGAAGACGGTCTTTCGTCCCGACGGCGAGGAGATCGTGGTGAACGGCACGAAGACCTTCATCACCAATGGCACGTTTGCGGACCTCTACCTCCTGTTCGGCAAGTGGAGCGACATCGACGACGGCAGAAAGGCGATTTCCGCGCTCGTCGTGGAAAAGGGCACACCGGGCCTGCGCGTCGTGAGGGAAGAGGAGAAGATGGGCCTGCGCGCTTCCAGCACCGCGGCGCTTGCGTTCGACCACTGCCGCGTGCCGCGGGCCAACCTCCTCGGCGCGCCCGGTGACGGCTTGAAAATCCTCCTCGCTTCGCTCAACAAGTCGCGCCCCAGCGTCGCGGCCCACGCACTGGGCATCGCGCGCGCGGCCTTCGAGGACGCCGTCGCTTACATCAACGAGCGGCGCCAGTCGGGCCAGCGCATCATCGAATTCCAGGGCATCCAGTTCCTCCTCGCCGACCTCGCGACCGAGCTTGCCCAATGTGAAGCGTGGCTCTGGCATGTAGCGCGGCTCGTGGACGGCGGCGCGAGCGATTTCGGGGTGGAGGCTTCGATGCTCAAACTGCGGGCCTCCGATCTCGCGATGCGGATCACCACCGAGGCGGTGCAGCTCCACGGCGGGTACGGGTATTGCAAGGACTACCGCGTCGAGCGGCTGATGCGCGACGCGAAGATCACGCAGATCTGGGAAGGCACCAACCAGATCCACCGCCAGTTCATCGGCCGCAGTTTCATGAGGAAGTGAATGCTTAGCCGGAGACTGTAATGGCAGAGATCAAGACGGTCGGGGTCGCAGGCAGCGGCACGATGGGCGCAGGCATCGCCATCGTCGCCGCGCGCGCCGGCTTCCGCACCATCGTGTACGACACGAACCCAGAGGCGCTCGCGCGCGCGCGGAAGCAGACGGAAGGCTTCTTCGCCAAATCGGTCGAGCGAAAGAAGCTCACGCAGGAGCAAGTCGATCGCATCCGGAGCGCCCTTACCGGCACGACCGACATGGTCGCGCTTGGCGCCTGCGATATCGTCATCGAAGCGGTGTTCGAAGACCTCGCGGTCAAGCACGAGCTGCTCGGGCAACTGAATCTCGTCTGTCCGGCGCACACGATATTCGCCTCCAATACCTCCACGCTGTCGATCACCGAAATCGCGGCCGGGTCGGGCCGCGACGAGCGCTTCGTCGGCATGCATTTCTGCCTCCCCGCGCAACTCATGAAGCTGGTGGAGATGTCGCCGGGATTGAGGACGAGCGAGGAAACGTTTCAGTCCGCGTGGGACTTCTGCAAGGCGATGGGCCAGGTCCCCGTGAAGACCAAGGACAATCCTGGATTCATCTTGAATTACTTCCTCGTCCCCTTCAACAACGATGCGATCCGCCTCGTGGAGGCGGGAGTCGCCGAGCCGGCGGACATCGATCGCGCCATCAAGAGCGGGCTTGGTTATGCGATGGGGCCGCTCGAGCTGCTCGATCTCGTGGGGCTCGATACCCATCTGCTCGTGGCGGAGGCGCTGTATGCCGCAACGCACGAGCCGCGCGCAGCGGTGCCGCCGCTCGTGAGGCGCATGATCGCGGCGGGCCGGCTCGGGCGCAAGACCGGGGCGGGCTTCTATACGTACACAGGCAACGCGATGTTCGGAGGTTGAGCGTGGCGCACGAACTGATCGATACCGGCGGCAGCCGTTCGTTTCCTGAACCGCATCCGCTGCTCACTGCGACGACCGAGCCCGCCGAGGTCGTGCTCATCATCGGCGCCCATGCGGCCGATGCATTGCAATCGCTGAAGACCCGTGAGCGCTACACCGCGATACTGATCGAGCTGGGCAATGAATGTCTCGGCCTGCATACGGGAGAAGCGCGCGGGGAAGAAGGCTCGAACGTGCTGGGGTTTGCACGTTTTCGTCTCGGCACAGCAGCCCCTTCGGAGTTGGTCGAACTCGTGCGCCAGCCGCGCACGCCGGAGACGGCGATTGCCGCTGCCCGCACGATATTCGAGGACCACGGACTGAAGGTCGCGGTCTGCCGCGATTTTCCCGGGCGCATCATCGACCGGCTGGCGCGGCCTTATTACAACGCGGCGCTCAAACGTCTCGACGAAGGACTCGCCAGTGCGGGCGATCTCGACACGACGCTCAAGCTCGGACTCGGTTATCCCGAAGGGCCGATTTCGCTCCTCGAGCGGACGGGGCTTGCCGAACATTACGATGTCACCCAGGCGCTCTACGAGGCGCTCGCTGATCCCGCCTATGCGCCCGCCCGCCGCGCGCGGGTCGCCAAACTCCGGAGCAGGAATTGAACCGCCAAGGTCGCCAAGAACGCCAAGAACGCCAAGAAAGACGAGCACCGAAACTAAAGCCTTCGTTCTTGGCGGCCTTGGCGGTTTAAATAATGTTTTTCTGACATGCAGCCACTCACAGGCATACGCGTGCTCGACTTCAGCACGCTGCTCCCCGGCCCGCTCGCGACGCTACTGCTCGCTGAAGCGGGCGCGGAGGTGATCAAGATCGAGCGCCCCGGCACGGGCGACGAGATGCGCGGCTACACGCCGAAGTTCGGCACCGACAGCGTCAATTTTGCGCTGCTCAACCGCGGCAAGCGTTCGATCGCGATCGACCTCAAGGCGAAGGACGCCGTCTCCCGATTGAAGCCGCTCCTCCAAGGCGCCGATGTGATCGTCGAGCAGTTTCGTCCGGGCGTCATGGACCGGCTAGGGCTCGGCTACGGCGCCGTCACTGCGATCAATCCGCGCATCGTTTATTGCTCGATCACGGGATATGGACAGTCGGGCCCCCGCGCGCAAACCGCGGCGCACGACCTGAATTACATCGCCGAGACCGGGATGCTCGCGCTCTCCGCGGGTGCCGACGGCGCGCCGGTCCTGCCGCCCGCGCTCGTCGCCGATATCGGCGGTGGCGCGTATCCCGCGGTGATGAACATTCTGCTCGCGCTGCGCGCGCGCGAGGGAACCGGCCGCGGCTGCAAGCTCGATATGGCGATGGCCGATCATCTCTTTACCTTCATGTACTGGGCGCTGGGCGACGGGCTTGCGGCAGATCGCTGGCCGCGGCCGGGCGGTGCGCTCGTGACCGGCGGCAGCCCACGCTACCAGGTTTATCGCACGCGCGACGACCGCTTCGTCGCTGCAGCGCCGCTCGAAGCGAAGTTCTGGCAGAACTTCTGCGAAGCGATCGATCTGCCATCCGATGCGCGGGACGACGCCCGGGACCCGGCCGCAACGCGCGACGCGGTGGCGCAGCGCATACGAAGCCGCACCGCAGACGAATGGCGCGCGATTTTTTCCGGCAAGGATCTCTGCTGCAGCATCGTCGCGTCAATCGAAGAGGCACTCGCCGATCCACAGGTCGTCGCGCGCCAACTGTTCGAGCGCCAGGTGAAGGCCGACGGGAAGAGCATGCCGGCGTTGCCGGTGCCGATTGCCGAGATATTTCGGTCGGACCCGCGCAGCGCAGGCTATCCGGCGCTCGGCGAGGCGAACGACGTGTTCGGTCTCCCTCAGTGTGACCCTCTCGCTTCGAGTCGGGGTAAAAAATAATCCATAGGCATCATGCGCGCGCTGGTCATCCATCAACACGGTCCGATCGAGAATCTGAAGCTCGAGTCGTTTCCCGAACCTCGTCCCGCAACCAACGAAGTGCTGATCGACGTCCACGCGACGAGCGTGAACTTTCCCGACATTCTCGTGGTCGGCGGGACCTACCAGAAACTTCCGCCGACGCCTTTCGTGCCCGGCAAGGACCTCGCGGGCGTCGTGACCGCGGTGGGTCCCAACGTGACGCAATTCAGGACGGGCGACCGGGTCATGGCGCAGGTCGAGTACGGTGCATACGCCGAGCAGGCCGTCGCACCGGTCGGCAACTGCTATCGCATGCCGGGGAGCATGAGTTTCGTCGACGGCGCGGCGATGGGGCTCGTGTATCTCACCGCGCATTTCGCGCTGGTCGAGCGCGCGGCGCTCAAGCCAGGCGAGCTCGTGCTGGTGACCGGCGCGGCCGGCGGCGTCGGTCTCGCCACGGTGCAGCTCGCCAAGGCGCTCGGCGCGACGGTCATCGCTGCGGTGAGCAGCGAGGAGAAGGCGGCGCTCGCGCGCGCGAGCGGCGCAGATCACGTGGTGTACACCGAGGTGCCGGAACTGCGCGAAAACTTTCGCCAGCAAATCTACCAGGCGATCGGCAAGCGCGGCGTCGATGTGGTCATCGATTCGGTGGGCGGGGACGTCTTCGACGCGAGCCTGCGCGCGCTCGCCTGGTGCGGCCGGCTCGTGATCGTCGGTTTTGCGGGCGGCCGCATACCGGAAGTGAAAGCGGGCTATCTCCTGGTGAAAAACATTTCCCTCATCGGATTGCAGGCAAGCGACTACCGCGACCGCGAGCCCGAGAAGGTGCAGCGCGTCCAGCGCGAGCTTTTTTCCCTTTATGAGCAAGGCAAGCTGAAACCGCACGTGATGGCGGCGTTCCCGCTCTTCCGGTATCGTGAAGCGCTCGCTGCCGTGCGCGACCGCAAGGTGCTGGGCAAGGTGGTGCTCGATATCCGCGAATAAGGAGTACAACATGGCAAGCGTGCTGCCGCTCAAATCCACGCCGTCCGATGGGCTTGCCGAGGGTGCGAGCCTGCGCTTATGCGAGGCGATTTCGCACTGGCGCTACGAGGACCTGCCGCGTGAAGTCGTGGCCACGCTGAAGCTCCTCATGCTCGATGCGCTGGGCGTAATCGGCGGCGCGGCGCATGCACCGGGCATTGCGGAACTGAACGGGCGCCTCGCCCTCTGGGAAAGGTCCGGCTCGGCGACCGGGCTCATCGGCAAGCGCCGCTACTCGCCACCGTCGGCAGCGCTGGCGAATGGCGCGGCATGCCACGCCCTCGATTTCGACGATCAGCACGATCCGGCGCGCGTGCACACCAACTGCGTCACACTGCCGGCACTGCTCGCGACGGCGCAGGATGCAGGCGGGGTATCCGGCCACGACTTCCTGCTGGCGTATGCGGTGAGCGCCGAGTTGCACGCGCGGCTGGGGCGCGCGTGTTACAACAGTCTCGGCAAAGGCTGGCACCCGACCATGATTTTCGGCTCGCTGAGCGCGGGCCTGGGCGCGGGACGTCTCTTGGGGCTCGATCCTGAGAAGCTTAATCACGCGCTCGGGCTCGCCTTCCATCAGGCAAGCGGTTCCGCGCAGAGCATGCGCGACGGCGTACTCTCGAAACGCCTCGGCGCCGGGTTTGCAGCGCGTGCCGCGGTGCTCGGCGCTTTTCTCGCCGCCGACGGGCTGAGCGGCACGCGCCGCACGCTCGAAGGCAACGCCGGGCTGTTCGCGCTCTACGAGCGCAACGAAGTGAAGCCGGAGCTGCTTTTCGACGGGCTCGGCACGAGCTGGCGCATTCCCGAGTACAGCTTCAAGCCGTATCCGTGCTGCCGCTGCAATCACACGGCGATCGGGCTCGGCATCGAATTGCACGATGAGGGCGTTCGCCCCGACGCGGTGCAGTCGATCGAAATCGGCCTCGGCCATACCAACTGGCTCACTGTCGGCGAGCCCTACGATGCCGGGCGCGATTCCGTGGTTCACGCCCAGTTCAATATCTCGTACAGCTTTGCGCGCGCGCTCGCCGACGGGCGGGTCGATCTGCGCACTTATCAGAAACCGGCGATTACCGATCCTGCGGTCGCAGCGCTCGCGGCGCGCATCAAAGTCGTCTCGGATTCGTCTATCGACGCGACCGCCATCGAGCCGGCCCGCCTACGCTTGACGCTCCACGATGGCCACACCATCGAGCGCGCATCGGACACGATCAAGGGGAGCCCCGAGGCGCCGATGTCGGAGGACGAGCTCAAGGAGAAATTCAGGTCCTGCCTCGAGTTCGGGCTGGGCGCCAAGCGCGCGCAAAGCGACCATCTCGCGCAAGTGGTCCTCAATCTCGAGAAGAGCGCGGATGCGGCGCGCGACATTGCCGCCGCGTTCCCCGCGGCTCGCGCATAGCGCTACGCCGCCCGAGCTTA
>CAMPGR010000135.1 GCA_946885605.1 uncultured Pseudomonadota bacterium | reverse complement strand
GCTGCCGATGATCCCGATGTTGAGCTGTTTCACAGAAAAGTTCCTCACGTGGTGTACGCGGGCAACGGAGCGTCCGTTCCCGCGATCCTGCCGCAATGGTAGCCAGCGGGGCGGCGCGTGACAAATAGCAAATCCGAATCCGAGCCATGCCTTTCCGGCATGGCATGCCGGCATTCGCTGCTTCCCCAAAGGCCCACCGCTGGATTTTCGACCGTCTTCCCGCGGTTGACGCAACGTTGAATTCATGCCAGTTTGGTATCCCAAGCCGCTATAGCCGCCGTCTCGCTATGGATCTCCGCAGCCTCCGCTATTTCGTGCAGATCGCCGAGCTGGGCAGCATTACGCGCGCGGCGAGTCATCTCGGCATCGCGCAGCCGGCGGTGACGCGCCAGGTTCGGGGTATCGAAGACGAGCTGGGCACGCAGCTCCTGACACGGTTGCCGCGCGGGGTGCGCCTCACCGTCGCCGGGCGGCAGTTCCTCGACCATTGCCGCAAGATCCTGCGCGAGCTCGACCGTGCGCGCGAAGAGCTGCGCGACCGCTCCAAGGTGCCGAGCGGACGGGTGATCCTCGGGCTTTCGCCCACGGTCGGGCCGCTGCTCCTGCCGGGCGTCATCGAGCGGGTGCGGCGGCAGTCGCCCCAGATCACGCTCAAGATCGTCGAGTGGTTCAGCGCCCAGCTCTATGATGCGCTCCTCACCGGCCGCGTCGATGTGGCGGTGTTGACGAATGCTCCGCCTTCGCGCGCGCTGACGCTGACGCCGCTCATTTCCGAGCCGATCGTCGTGCTTACGCCCCCGCAGGCACGCGGCACGCGCCGCTTCTATACGCTGCCGGAGCTCGCGCGAACGCCGGTGGTCACTTCGGAAGCGATACGGCACATCGTCGAAGAGCAGATCGGACGCTATGGCTGGCGTTTGAACGTCGAAGCGGAGATCGACGCCATCGAAGCCATCCGGCAACTCCTGCTGCGCGGGGTAGGGCCGGTGATTATGCCGGTGTCCACCTTTCACGCGGATATCAAGGCGGGACGAATCACCGCATTCCAGATCGCGGATGCAGCCGTGCACCGGATGCTTGCGCTTGCCTACCCCACCGAGCGGCGGCTTCCCGCAGCGCTCGACGAAATCTCGCAGGTTGTCATGGGAGAGGTGAACGCGCTCTTCGATGGCGGCGTTTTCAGCGTGCCGTCCGCCGCAGTCGACGCACCGCCGCAAAAGCGCGCCGTGCGGCGTAGGCCTGCCGCGACGCCAGGCAAACCACGTCGGTTGGCGCGGCTGTAAGCGCGCTCCCGCGCGCGCCGCAAATTGTTCGCCCTGCGGGCGCGTGTTAGCATTCCGCAAGAACAAGCGAGTCTCGCACGCCGGCCGCGACATGAACGGTCCACACCGCATCGCGGCTCAATCCAGGAGAGGGAATGCCGTTCTACCGTTTCGAGGAACTCGAAAGCAATTACCTGACGCCCCATCTTTCGACCGGCAAGGCGCCCGTCATAGAAGGCACCTACATGTATTTCTGCCTGCTGCACAAAGATGCGGGCACCGGATCCGAATTGCACTACCATCCGAACGAGCTGCTCATCTTCCCGTTGCGCGGGAAAATCAACGCCATCGTGGGCAAGGACCGGCGTATCGTGACGCCCGGCACGTTCGTGCATGCGCCCGCTTATGCGCGGCATTCCATGCGCGCGACCGAGGACGGTCATTGCCAGTATCTCTATATCAAGGACAAGACGTGGACCGTGGTGGGGCTTGCCGAGGACGAAGCGGTGCCGGAAAAGGCGATGACGGTGGAGGAGGTCAATCGCAAGTACAGCGTGGGGGACCGTGACCGCCACCAGAAGGCCCAGGGCCGCTCTCAGGCGATCGTCGACGGGTTGGACGTGTGCTTTTACCCGATCCTCGACAGTCTCGATGCCCCGCGCGCATCCGCACGCCGCGTGAACTGGATCGAAGGCGAGCGGCTCGCCTTTGGTTTCTTCGAGGCGCCCGGCGGCTACGACGAGCCGGCGATGAACGCTGCGCGCGAGACGTTCCTCTACGTGCTGAGCGGCAAGCTCGACGCCGAGACGGACGGGGAGCGCAAGACGGTAGGCGCGGCCGACATCGTCCATATCCCGCGCGGAAAATCGTATCGGCTGCAGGTCAAGTCGGCCTTCGCACGTTACGTTACCGTGTGCTCGACGCCCCGTCTCGAGCAGCGCATCGACAACATGACACCCGAGGAAGCGGAGCAGGCTCGTGTCAATCTGAAGCCGAACTGATCCGTTTCCCTCAAGTGCGACCAAGCATCGTCCGTCCAAGCCCGAGGAGGAGCCATGATCGCGAGAGTGACGCGCATTGTTTCAGTCGTTTCCGTCCTGTTGTTCGCCGCCACACAAGCCGGCGCCCAAGGATGGAAGCCCGAGCGTAACGTTGAATTGATCGTTCCCGCTTCGGCCGGCGGCTCGCTCGATACCACCGGCCGCACGGTGCAGCGGCTGTGGGACGAATTGAAGCTTTTGCCCGTATCGAGCACCGTGGTCAACCGGGCGGGCGGCGGGCATGCAGTGGCCTACAACTTCCTCAACCAGCGCGCGGGCGATCCGCACTACATGAGCATCACCTCATCCACGCTGCACACCAGCAACATCAATGGCCGCACGCCGCTTTCTTATCGGGATTTCACGCCGCTCACGGTGCTGCTTACCGAATACATCGCCTTCGCGGTGCGGGCCGATTCGCCGATCAGGAACGGCAAGGATCTCATCGAGGCTCTGCGCAAGAACCCTGCGTCGATGAGCCTCGCGCTGAGCAGCGCGGTGGGCGGAACGCACCATATTTCGTTCGGACTGCCTCTGCAGTCCGCGAAAGTCGACATGACGCAGACCAAGCTCGTCGCATTCAATTCGACGGCAGAGGCGGTCACCGCGCTGCTCGGCGGGCATGTGGACGTCATGTCGGGTGGCACCGTCCAGATTGCGCCCCACGTGGCAAGCGGAAAGATGAGGGTGCTTGCGGTGAGCTCCGCGCGGCGTCTTCCAGGGCCGCTCTCGGTAGCGCCCACGTGGCCGGAGCTCGGTTACAAGGGCGTGTTCGAGAACTGGCGCGGCGTGATCGGCGCGAAGGGCATGACACGGGAGCAGATCGGCTTCTGGGAAAACGTATTCCGCAGGATGGTCGAGAGCAGCGAATTCAGGCAGCTCGCCGAAAAGAACCAGTGGGACGTGAACTTCAAGAGTGCTGCGGAGACGCGCCGATTCATGGAATCACAATACAACGAGCTGAAGGAAGTGATGAGCTTCCTCGGGCTCGCGAAATAGCGAGGCGACGGGGATGGCACGACGCACGAAAGGTAACGCGCGCTCTGAAGCGGGTATCGTCGGACAGATCGGGCTCGGCATCATGGGTGGTGCATTCGCGAAGCATCTGCTTGCCGCCGGATTTCAAGTGATCGGGTACGACATCGCTCCGGCGGCGCAGAAGCGGCTCGTTGCGGCGGGTGGCGAGGCAGCCGGATCGTGCGCCGAAGTGGCGGAGCGTGCCCGCATCATCATTACGTCTTTGCCTTCGCCGGCGGCGATGGAGGAAGCGTTCTTCGGCAAGAGCGGTCTTGCGGCGAGCGCCCGTCGCGGAACGGTCGTCATCGAAGCGAGCACCATGACGCTCGAGCTGAAGCAGCGCATCGAGCGGCGGCTTGCGCGTCGCGGCGTCGAAGTGCTCGACTGCCCCATCAGCGGGACCGGCGCACAGGCGGCCGCCAAGGATATCGCGGCGTATGCGAGCGGCAGCCGCAGCGCTTACAACCGTTGCCGCCCGGTGTTCGAAGGCTTCGCCCGCTCCAACTACTACTGCGGCGCATTCGGCACGGGCTCCAAGCTCAAGTTCGTCGCGAATCTCCTCGTCACCATTCACAATCTGTCCACAGCCGAGGCGATGGTAGTCGGGGAAAAGGCGGGGATAGATCTGGATCTCCTCTACCGGGTGATCGCGGATGGCGCGGGCACCTCACGGATGTTCGAAGTGCGCGGGCCGATGATGGTCAGGAGGCACTATCTGCCCCCGCACATGAAGGCGGAAATCTACCAGAAGGACATCGACATCATCCGCGATTTCGTGCGCCGCATGAAATGCCCGACGCCCCTTTTCGACAGCAGCATTCCGCTTTATACCGCCGCCCTCCGGCAGGGAATGGGCCAGGAGGACACGTCGGCCATTCACGCCGTCCTGAGGCAACGCGCGAATCCGGCCCGTGCCCGGCGAACGCGCGCCGGACTCAAGAGCAGGAAATGACGTCAGAAGGCAGCTTGCAGCGCGGCGGGCGGGGGACACAAACGCCCGCCCTCAAAATGAAGCCGCGCGAAATCGCTTATCTCGTGCCCCGTGCGCCGAAACTTTCGCCCAAGGGTTCCGCTCAGATCAATGACCTCTGGTTGGACGAGAACCACATCGTTTGCATCGCGGACCGCTTCACCGGCGGCTTTTACACGCTGGAGAACCCTTTCTGATGACCCTTGCCCAATCGAGCCCCATTGCTACGCGAGACGCGCTGGCCGGCCTGATTCCCGTTTCCATCGTCACGGGCTTCCTCGGCAGCGGCAAGACCACCCTGATCAATCGCCTGCTCAAGCGCCCGGAAATGAACCGGGTCGCGGTGGTCGTCAACGAGCTGGGCGAGATCGGCGTCGACAACGATCTCGTGGAGGTCTCCTCCGAGCAGATGATGCTGCTCAACAACGGCTGTCTCTGCTGCGTGCTGCGCGGGGACCTGCAGGAAACGCTGCGGGACCTCTTCATCAAGCGCCGTAACGGGGAAATCATCGACTTCGACCGTGTAATCATCGAGACGACCGGTCTCGCGGACCCGGCGCCAGTCATGCAGACGCTCATTACCGATGCGTTGCTGCTGGAGCAGTACCGGCTCGATTGCGTGGTGACGCTGGTCGATTCGGTCAATGCGCCAGGACAGCTCGATCAGTTCTCGGAGCCCGTCAAGCAGGTCGCGCTTGCCGACCGGCTCGTCGTGACGAAAGCCGATCTCGTCGCCCGGGCACAGGTGGACGCGCTCATTGCGCGGCTGAACGAGCTCAATCCTCGCGCGCCGGTCCGCGTTGCGCTGAACGGAGAGATCGACCTCGCTTTCCTCGTCGACGTGGGGCTGCGCCGCACGAGCGCCCGCCTCGAAGAGATCGAGCGCTGGCTGGGAGGGAACGACGCGCATGATCACGAGGGGAGCGCGCATCGGCACGACGAGCATGTGAAGACCTTCGTGCTGCGCTTCGAGAAGCCCATGCCGTGGGCGGCGTTCACGCATTGCATGGAACTCCTGACCGCTCTGCGCGGTCCCGACCTGCTTCGTGTCAAGGGGCTGGTCAATGTCGAGGGGAAACCGGGCCCGATGGTGGTGCAGGGCGTCCAGCACCTCTTTCACCCGCCGCTCGAGCTCAATGCCTGGCCAGCGGAGGATCACAGCACGCGGCTCGTCTTCATCACGCGCGGCATCACGCAGGAATCGGTGATGCAGCTATTCAGCGTTGTGGGAACGCTGACAGCGGACACTCAGGGCGCAAAGTAGCGCCGGGAAAACGGGCACTCAATCGACGCGTGCGCCCACGCCGCGCACGATCTTCCCGAGCTTGTCGATTTCCGAGCGCAGGTGCGTGCCAAACTGTTCGGGCGTCATCGTTACCGGCTCGGCGCCGACCTTGTCCAGGATGGGTTTCAACTGGGACGAGCGTATCGCTTTGCTGATTTCCGCGTTGAGCTGGTTGACGATGTCGCGCGGGATGCCCGCCGGCCCGATGATCCCGCTGTAGAGCACCATTTCGTAACCCTTGAGCCCCGCCTCGCTCACGGTCGGCACATCGGGCGCGGCCTGGGTACGCTTGGGGCTCGTCACGCCGAGCGCCCGCAGCTTGCCGGCCTTGATGTTCGGCAATGCCGGGGGCATGGTGGGAAACGACAACGCGACTTCACCGCTCATCAGAGCCGCGACGGACTGCGGACTGCCCTTGAACGGCACGTGGACCATGTCGATGCCGGACATCGACTTGAAGAGCTCGGTGGCAAGATGCACGATCGTGCCGTTTCCCGAAGAGCCATACACGATCTGGCCGGGCCTCGATTTGGCGAAAGCGATCAGCTCGCGGACGTTCCTTACCGGGAGCGAGGGATGCACGACGAGGATCAGCGGCGTCGTCGCGAGCATCTGGATCAGCGTGAAGTCCCTGAACGAGTCGTAAGGCAGCTTGCGGTAGAGGCTCGCGTTGATGGCGTGCGTGGTGATGTCCTGCAAATACAGGGTGTAGCCGTCGTGCGCCGAGCGTGCGACGAACTCGGAGGCAATTGTTGTCCCTGCTCCCGGCCGGTTTTCGACCACGATCTGTTGTCCCAGCGCAGGAGTGAGTTGCGCGCCGAGCGAGCGCGCGAGCAGATCCGAAATTCCGCCGGGCGTGAAAGGAACGATGAGGCGAATGGGTTTGGCGGGAAACGGCTGTGCGAGCGCGCTGACGGGAAAGCCCGCAGCCACGAGGACAGGCAGCAACAAGGCGTGTGCAATCTTCATGGTTTCTCCTCGGCGCGGTCTTAAGTTACTATCGCATGGCGCAACAACGCCTGCAACTTTCAAAAAACGCGGAGGAAAGTCATGAATCGAAGATCCGGCATGCTAGCCGCATGGGTCGTTTTGGCGCTGCTCGCGGGCACCGCCGCCGCACAGACGTATCCAAGCCGGCCAGTGCGGATGATGGTGCCGTTTCCCGCCGGCGGGGGTTCCGACACCATGGGCCGCATCGTCGCCTCCAGGCTGGGCGAACGGCTGGGGCAGCAGATCGTCGTAGAAAACCGTCCCGGCGCGGCAGGCAGCATCGGCGCGGATATCGCGGCGCGCGCACCTGCCGATGGCTACATGATCCTCCTCGGCTCCACTTCCGAGCTGGTGCAGTATCCGAATGTCAATCCGAAGATCCCATACGATCCGCTGCGCGACTTTACGCCGGTGAGCCTCGTCGGCACGATACCGATGGTGCTCGTCGTACATCCGTCGCTTCCCGTGAAGAACGTGAAGGACCTCGTCGCGATGGCGAAAGCGCGTCCTGGCGAGATCAATTTCGGCTCGGCGGGGCAGGGGGCCACGACGCATCTCGCGGTCGAGCTTTTCGTCCTTCTCACCGGCGTCAAACTGACTCACGTGCCGTACAAAGGCAGCCCGCAGGCCGTTACGGATCTCGTCGCGGGCAACGTGCAGCTCGGAATACCCACGATGCCCGCTGCGCTGCCATTCATCAAGTCCGGGCGCGTCAAGGTGCTGGGGGTGACGACTGCCAAGCGCGCCTCCAATCTGCCCGATGTCCCGACCTTGAGCGAAGCGGGCGTCAAGGGCTACGAGGCCGCGCTATGGACCGGGATACTTGCGCCAGCCGGCACGCCGGCGCAGATCATCAACCGTTTAAACGGCGAGATCGCGAAGGTGCTCGAGTTGAAGGACGTGCAGGATGCGCTCGCGCGCCAGGGGGCCGAGGCGGAAAGCAGCACGCCTCAGGAATTTGCCGCTTTTCTCAAGCGCGAATACGCAAAGTGGGCGAAAGTGGTGAAGGAGAGCGACATCCGGATCCAGTAGGGCCTCAGCGTTCCGGCCTCGCGCCGCCCGTCGCCCAACGCACGGGCAGCACCACACCGTCGCTTGCGCCGAGGCCGTTCTGCGCCGCCTCGTCGAAGCAGGCGAGCGCGCGTTCCGCGACGGGGAGCTTCGCGCCGAGCGCGTGTGCCTCCTCGATCATGGTGTGCAGGTCCTTGCGGATCGAATCCACGTCGAAGGTTACGGGCCCGGTGTCCATGCCTTCCAGCGCGGCGGCGATCTTTCCGCCGCGCACTTTGAGGACGTTCGGCCCCCCGGACGTATCGCCGAAGATATCCATCATACGCCGCGGGTCGAGCTTCAGCTCGCGGCACAGGAGTAACGCTTCTCCCAGCGCCTGCCAGAAGACGAGGAGAGGGAGATTGATCGCGAGCTTCATGCTTGCGCCGGCGCCCACCGGACCGACGTGCTCGAGACGGCGGCAGAGTTGCTCGAGCACCGGCTTGGCCCGCGCGAGATCGGCTGATTCGGCGCCGGCGAAACCGAAGAGCTTGCCCTCCTCGGCAGCGCCGGTACTTCCACCCACCGGGCAGTCCACCAGTCGCGCACCCTTTGCTTCGACGTTGCGCGCCAGCCGAGTCTTGACCTCGGGGCGCACGGTGCTCATTTCGAGCACGAGGGTGCCAGGCTTCAAGCCGGCGAGCACGCCTTCCTGCGACTCGTACACCGCATGAACAGCGGGCGCATCGGTCAGGATCGTAAGCACGATTTCCGAATCGGCCGCGAGGCGTGCAGGCGTGTCGGCGACCTTTGCGCCCGCACGAGCGAGCGGGCGCGTCTTTTCAGTCGTTCGATTCCACACCGAGATGTGGTGCCCGCAGGCGATGAGCCGCGTCGCCATGGCGGCACCCATTCGGCCGATGCCCGCGATACCGATTTTCATTCGGACCGGCCGCTTTTCAGTGCCCGGGCGTCACGATCTGGATCGAATCGCGACTCACATTGATGAAAGGTGCGGTGAGCACAAGACGTCCTCCGAGCTCCCACACTTCGGCATCCGTTACGGCGATGAAGTCCTTGGCATCCACCATGTAATCCGTGACGCGCGCTCCGGGCACGAGATTGATGTGTCCCTTGATGCGGTAAGTCTCCGTGAGAATCGTCACCTTGGTTCTGTTCTCGCCGCCTTCGCTTGTTGTCATGCCGGGCCCTCCCTGTAAGCCCGCGGAAACGGGCTGCGCAAGATTATCAACCAGCAAGTCGATTTAGGCAATCTGCTCAAATAGTTGGCAAAGGACGTTAAACAGATGCGAGAGGAAGCGTAACCTTCGACGCTGCCCTCCGCATGGCGTTGGCATGGAGAGCGGTCTGTCCTCCGCAGTCCTACAGAATCTCCGAAATGTTTTCTGTATGCTCGCCGCATAAGATCAGAGGGGAAAAAAACAGAAAACGACGTGTGACATGGCGCTGCATGTCGAGCGCCGCAGGCAACAAGGCGTGAAGAATGCAGGGGATATGGATGGACCAAGAACGCGACGACGTGCTGGGTTGCGCAATGGAAGCGCGCATGCAGCCGAGCGGGAAATTGCACAGCATCGACGGGAAGTTTCGTGCAGCGGTGCAAGCCCCTATAGCAAATTACAGGCAGCCGTGAGAGCGCGGGGTTGGCTTGATTTGGCGCAACAGATCGAACATCCGGCTTTCATCGAAGCGAACCGCAATCAGTAGGGCATAATAGGGTTGCCTAGTGCCGCGTGTGCGTCACATATCGTATCCACAAAAGTAAGATGGCAATTACTGAAAAGATCCGCCAGTCGCTGATTGGTTTCGGCGATGCGAGCGATCAAAATTTGAGGGTCTTGTCATCAGTCCTCCCTCACTACGCCACGTTCTCAATGTCCGCGGATGGACGGACTACCGACGCGAAGATCATATGAGGAAGTCCGGCGCCACAAAGCCGCGGCCATAGGAAAAACGGCCCTCGATCGGACGGTTTTGCTGAGATCCATCGTAGAGGGCAAGGGGGGCACCTGAAGTAGCCGAGCGGCTCATGCTAACAATCCACCTTGGGTCTGTGAGAGGCAGTGCCCCCCAGGGGAGCCCAAGGGAGGACCGTAGCCATCAGGGTCCCCCTACAACACGACCCCATCGCTATATGCGAGTTCCGTGCAGTGTGTGACATTGTGTGCCACACTGAATCAATGCCGGGGAGTAACTGCTTGATATTCTGGCTCCCCGACCAGGGCTCGAACCTGGGACCTGCGGATTAACAGTCCGTCG
>CAMPGR010000134.1 GCA_946885605.1 uncultured Pseudomonadota bacterium | reverse complement strand
GTACCGGCATGGGGTGCCGGTGGTCGTGAGTTCAAATCTCACCGCCCCGACCAATCATTCAAGAAGTTACCGTGCTCGTCTGCCCATTTTTGGCGGAGATTAAAAGATTCCTCAGCGTTTTTCGGAAAATTCCTACGCGCTGCCGGTAGCGGTAATCTCCTCACTGGTATCTTTTTCCCAATACGCTAGAGAGGCTGCGATGGGACGTGCTGAAACCTTAACCCTGCGCCCACATCTCGCGGATCTCCTCCGGCAACGCCTGCCGGACGTCCTCCAGCTCGCCTTCGGTCACGTGCCTGGAAAGCACCGAAAACACCGCGCGCGCGACCATCTCGGGATTGACGCGCTCGTCGGCGTTCCACTCCCGCGCGATGCGGCCGAGGAACTCCTCCCGATGGCGCTCCTTGACCGGCTTGGCGGTGGGGTCCCACCCTTCGTAGTAGAAGCCGCGCACGAGCATCGGGAGCTGGGCGCCGAGCTGCGCCACCTCTTCGACTGGAAGGCGGTCCCGCACCGCGTGCAGCCCCACTCTCAAGGCGAGATAGGCTCCCTGCTTGTTGGGGACATTCAGCTCGCTCATCACGTCGTTGAGCCAGATATGGGTCTTCTGCAGGGTGGTGTCGAAGACGTCGAGCCCGGTAGCGCTCATTGCGTTTCTCCTTTGCCGGCGTTCAAATTGGTTCGACTGGCGCGCTTTCCCGCGGTTTCGAGTCTCCTCAGGAATGGCGGGCAAAAGCTGAGGGGGATAGGCAGAGGACGCGCCGGGACTTAGCGTTGCCGGTACGCCAGGCGCTCCCGGCACCGCTGCTTCCAGCCTCAGGCGAGCGGAGACGCACGCCTATCGTGCGCGATCCGTGCCTTGCCCGGGATCGCCTCATAATGGCTGAGACGCATCGACACCGTGCCGGCGCCATGCGTCATCGATTCCAGATACCGGCGATAGCCGATCACTGCCGCGAGCCTGACCTGAGCCCGCATTTCGCACTCTGATTGCCGGCGGCGGGTCGTTTCCACCAGCGCGCCGCGCCCGGTAAGATCCGCGAGGATGGTTTCCAAATGCTCCGAAGGCACCGTGACGGTGAGCGTCATGACGGGCTCGCGGATCTCATCATCCACGAAGAGGAGATGCGGCTGAGGACCGCCGAGTTCGATTTCGTCCGGAAAGACCTCCAGCAGTTGCTTCGCGGCCGCTTCCAGAGCGTCTTCGTGCTCGGCGAGTATTCTCAGCCCTTCCGACGAAGGCTCGTAAAGGACGCCTGCCTTCTCCGGCAAGAGCAGCGTGGCGAGCTTCGCGAAACCGGCCTGGAAACAGGTGTGGGCGCTACGGGCAGACGCCTCGATAGGGTATCGTTCATTCATGGGCGCACTAAGAACGACCATTCCGGATGAGCGGAGTTTCACTGCGGTGAAGCTCGCGGCGGAGAGCGGCGCTTCAGGAGCCGGTACCGGCTGCGAGGAGACTGATGATCACGCGGGTCCCCTCGCCACGCTCGCCTTCCCGGTGAGTAAGGGGGAAACGCGCATCCTCCCTGAGGAACGGCCGCTCGCCCATTTTCAGCGCAACGAAGCTGCGCTCGTTCACGTTGAAATCCCGTCTGACCTGGTCCGATATCCGGATCGCGATTTCCTTGCTGAGGGCGCGCCTGTGAAGCCGGCGTGCAGGTAGTTCGTCGACGATCCTGTTTTCCAGCACCTGCATGTATGCGTAATACATCGCAGGTATCAGTGTTATCCCCCATGTAAGCAGCGCTGCGAAGAAATACTTGCCGGTGCTTCGCATCGTGCGGTCCAGCATCAGCCCGACAGAAGGTTCGTGCGCCGATGCTCCTCCCGGGCCCCGGCACTGTGACAGGGCTACGGCACTGGCTGCGTAGCGTCCGAATGGCGTGCAGGCGCGGGCGGGGCGAGTCAGGGCGCTTCACGGGAGTAGACGAGTTCCTGAAGCCCGAAGTCGGGACCCCGCCGCCCGGGGCATTTCGATTCCGACTCCGTGCACGCACGTAGGAAAGCTACCGACGGCGCATGAATGCAGTAGACCACGGCAATGCGCGCCGCGTAGTCCGCTCCGTAATGCAGCAGGGGAGAGCTTATTGGCCAAGAGCGCGGCTCCGGTGATTGGCCAAGGACGCCGTGACGGCTTGCGCGATGGCAGCAGTTGGACTGCGGTTCCATGCTCGCATGCGCGTATTCAGGGATGCGTGCCGACCAGCCACAAGCCATTCGGTCGTGAGCGCAGCGGCGCCCGACGCACCATCACGACGAGCAGCCCCAACAACAGCGGCAGCACGATCGAGAGTCGCGGAAAAACATCGGCCGCAGGCGCATGTCGCCGCGCCGGCTCGAATTGCGCCAGTAACTCCACATGCCGCATCCGGGAGAGCAGTTCGGCATGAAGAGGGCCGAGCTTCGTATGCGGTGATAGCGCCGCGCCCTCGAGCCGGCTTGCCGGCCTGAGCCAGGTTTCGGCGCTTGCGACGTTCTGGAACTCGATGATGCCCGTTGCCCTAGCGGCGGGAGACGGATCGAGGCTCGGCATCGCGCTGCGAAAGTCGGCGGACGGGAACATGGCTGCTGGCCACAAGAGTGGCGGAGCAACCACCTCTGCCTGCACGCGCTCGGTGTCCAGCGCAAACATGTACGGCCCGTCGCTACGTACCAGCGGCTCGACGAGGCGGACAGGGGCCAGATGCAGCGCGGTCACTTCCTCGAATGAAAGCGGGTATGCGTTCGCGGCAGGGTGAAGTCGCCCCTCGATGCGCACGACCGTCACAGCCCCTTGTGTGTTCGCGTGGGACTTGCCGTGCGCGTGGATTGGCGCCAATGGACATGCATACTCGGCCGCTGAACAGAGCGCATCGACGGATCCGGGTGGCTCGGCGCGGGCAGCGGCGCCCAGGAAAACGAGCAGCACGACAGCAAAAGGTTTCATACGGTTCCGCTTCTGGCCCTGATTACACGTGAGGCGTGACAGCCGCGCAGCCTAATGCATGGGCATGAAGCGTCGCGAAGCGGAAAGCGACCTTTTCCGTAGTCCGGCCGATGCATGGCCGCGTTTCGGTCGGAATGTCGCTCGCTTCCCACGCGACGGCGGTGTAAGAAAAGAACGACAATACTGCGCCGAGAAGCGCTACAGCAAAATCCAACCTTTATCGATAGTTGCGTGCGTGATGCGTCCCATATATTGGCGCCAGCAGGAAGCGAAGACGCGGCGGGGCCGATTATCCACTCGTCCTAGGGCATGTGCATCATGACGCGCGTGTCGCGCGTGCACGACACGGCTTCGCTGAACTGCTACCGAAAAATCGTTCTTCCCCGATAGTCGGGCCCGGGTGGGCGTACTATGATCACCGCGTGAAAAGAGGAGGAGGCCGTTCCGTCGTTACGATCTCAGCACATTCAAGAAGGAATCATACAACTCATGAACGCAACGATACTTGTCATCGAAGACGACCTGGAAGTGCAGGAGCTTATCGCACTCAACCTCGAGCGCGCGGGATATCGGGCGTTGCGCGCGTCGAGCGTCGCCCACGCGGAGGCGCTGCTGCGCGAGACGCTCCCCGATCTCGTGTTGCTTGACTGGATGCTCCCCGATACGCCCGGGATGACCTTCGCGCGGCGGTTACGCAACGATCAGCGCACGAAGGATATTCCGATCATCATGCTCACTGCGCGAACCGGGGAGGCCGACCGTGTCGCCGGTCTCGAGTCCGGCGTGGACGACTACATCACCAAGCCCTTCTTTCCGCGCGAGATGCTCGCCCGCATCCGCGCGGTCATGCGCCGCTGCCTGCCCCAGCTTACGGGCGACGTGGTCGAGATCGCCGGGGTGCGGATCGATCCGGCGGCGCGCCGCATCACCTGCGGTGGCCGCGACATCGAGCTCGGTGACATCGAGTTCCGGATGCTGCATTTTTTCATGACCCATCCCGAGCGCGTGTATAGCCGGGCGCAGCTGTTGGACGAGGTCTGGGGCGACCGGGTGTTCGTGGAGGAGCGCACCGTGGACGTGCATATCCGCAGGCTGCGCCAGACCTTCAAGCCGAGCGGACACGAAGATCTCCTCGAAACGGTGCGCGGCGTGGGTTACCGCTTCCGACGGAGTCTGCCGGAGCGTCCGGCATGGCCGCGGCCGACGCCCGCCGACGATTTCCTGGAAGCGCGATAGGGAACGCAGCTGCGGAGCAGCCGGTCCTTCGCGGCCGGAGGACCAATGCGCCGTTTGGCGCATGGGCTGTTTCGCTCTGCCTTCACAGACTCATGCCACGTTAAGCCAACTTGTCTTTGCGAGAGGTGCCGTGCCCATGCGAGCAGACGAGCGTATCACCGTGCAATGCGAAAACGCGTTGCGGATGTTGTCGGACCCGGCCATGCCCGAAAGCGCGGCGTCGCCGCGCACAGACGACCTGCAGGCCGAATCCCTGATGCTCAACCTTGACGCGTCATTGAGGGTGTATGCGCGCCATGAATTCTTCACCTGGACTCAGGGCGCGCTGCAGAGCCTGATCGAGCACGAGCTGCTGATCTGCGCGATGCCCAATGGCGAGCCGGGGTCGTTCTATGTGGACAGCTTCTCCACCACACCCGTGGAGCCCGCGCGCGTGAGCGAGCTTTTCCGCCAGGACGTGACACTCGTGCCGCAACTCATCAAGGCCTGGGAGGAGAATCACTGCGAGCCGGTCGGCTTCGACGCGACGGCCGTGAGCGCGGCGGCGGGAAGTGCGCTGGGACGCGAGCTCGCGCGCATCGGCGCGCACAGCATTCTCGCACACGGAACGTACGACGGCGGCGGTGAGCTCGCGAGCTTCTTCACGTTCGGGTGCGCGCCGGGATCGGTCGGCAGTCACCAGCGACATATCATCGGGCTCGTTGTTCCGTTCCTGCATGCGGCGTGGATGCGAACGCGCATCAATTGGCCCGGGGACGGTGCGGTCGTCAAGACGGCGGTCGAAAGCGTCCTTACCGCGCGCGAGACCGAGATCCTGCAGTGGATCTATCACGGCAAGAGCAACATCGAGATCGGCATGATTCTCAACATCAGCCCGCTCACCGTGAAGAACCACGTCCAGAAGATACTGCGCAAGCTGAACGTGCTCAATCGCACGCAGGCGATCGGCAAGGCGCTCGCGCTGCGGATCCTCAATCCCTGAGGGCGGGCGCGCGCGCGTCACTCCACGGTGACCGACTTGGCGAGGTTGCGCGGCTTGTCGATGTCGGTTCCCTTTTCGAGCGCCGCGTAGTACGCGAGAAGCTGGAGCGGAATCGTGTGCAGGATGGGGGAGAAAAGCCCCGCCTGATCCGGCATGCGAATCACGCGCATGCCTTCGTCGGGGGGCAGGCGCGTCTCCGGATCGGCCACGACGTGGAGCTCGCCTCCGCGCGCCCGTACCTCCTGCAGGTTGGACCGAAGCTTCTCGAGCAGCGCATCCCTGGGCGCGATCGCCACCACCGGCATCTCCCGATCCACCAGCGCGAGCGGTCCGTGCTTGAGCTCGCCCGCGGCATACGCCTCGGCGTGGATGTACGAAATCTCCTTGAGCTTCAGTGCCCCCTCCATCGCGATCGGGTAGTGGATCCCGCGGCCGAGAAAGAGCGCGTGCTGGCGCCGGGCGAATTCTTCGCCCCACGCCCGCACCTGCGGTTCCAGGCTGAGCACGCTGCCCAGCGCAGCCGGCAGGTGGCGCAGCGAGTCGAGCAGCGCCGCTTCCTGCCCGTCCGCGAGCCTCCCCCGCAGCTTTGCGAGCGTCATCGTAAGCAGCACCAGCACCGCGAGCTGCGTCGTGAACGCCTTCGTTGAAGCGACCCCGATTTCCGGTCCGGCGCGGGTGAGAAACCGCAGATCCGCCGTGCGAACGAGCGCGGACTCGGGCACGTTGCAGATCGCGAGACAGTGGCGGTGTCCGAGGGCGCGCGCGTGCTGGACCGCTGCCAGCGTGTCGGCCGTCTCCCCGGACTGCGAAATCGCGATGACGAGCGCGCGTGGGTTGGGCACGGACTTCCGATAGCGGTATTCGCTCGCGATCTCGACGTTGCACGGCAGCCCGGCGACATCTTCGAGCCAGTAACGCGCCACCATGCCCGCGTGATAGCTCGTTCCGCATGCGACGATGAGGGCCGCGTCGATTTCGCGCAGTGCCGCTTCCGCGTCGGCGCCGAAGACGTTGGGCGACAGGGCATGGGCGTTCTGCACCATCTCGAGCGTGTTGGCAACGGCCATCGGCTGCTCGAATATCTCCTTCTGCATGTGGTGGCGATAGGGCGCGAGCTCGATCGATTCGGCGGTAAGCTCGCTCACGTGTACCGGGCGCTGGCGCGCGACGCCGGCGCTGTCCACGATGCGCACGCCGCGCAGCGTGATCTCGGCGCAGTCGCCTTCTTCCAGGTAGACCACGTGGCGCGTCACCTGCACGAGCGCCGCGGCATCCGATGCGGCGAAGTACTCGCCCTCGCCGACGCCGAGGATGAGCGGGGCGCCCATCCGCGCCACCACCAGTCGGGTCGGATCGGCTTCGCTCGCGACGGCGATCGCGTAAGCGCCCACCAGTTCGGCCGTGGCTGCGCGGACTGCGTCGAACAGGCTCTCGCCCGCGCGCCGGCGCGAGTGCACGAGGTGCGCGATAACTTCCGTATCGGTCTCGGATGCGAACTCGTATCCGCGTGCCTGCAGCGCGTGCCGAATGGCGTCGTGGTTCTCGATGATTCCGTTGTGAACCACGGAGATTCCGCCGGACACGTGAGGGTGCGCGTTCCGTTCGGAAGGCACGCCATGCGTGGCCCAGCGTGTGTGCGCGATGCCGAGGTTCCCGCACAGCCCGTGTTCGCGCGCGAGCGCTTCCAGTGTTGCGACGCGACCCGTACTGCGGAGCCGTTGAAGCGTCCCGTTGACGATGGAAAATCCAGCCGAGTCATAGCCGCGGTATTCGAGGCGCTTCAGGCCCTCGATCAGGATGGGCACTATGTTTCGTGTAGAGATGGCGCCGACGATTCCGCACATGGCGAAGGGCAGTTACGGTGTAATGCTGGCATTCCGGCGCGCGGCACTTGCGCCGAACAGGAGGAGCAGCGAGAAAACGGTAAGCGCCGCGGCGCAGAGGCCAGTGAGGAAATCCCAGCCATCGGCGATGCGCCCCGGTAGCGTGCCCTGGTGCAGCTCGTCGAAAGTGCCGATCGCAACCGCGATCGTGACGACGGCGATCGGCATGCGGCCGCCGGTTCCGAACCACAACAGCGCGGTAATGGCACAGTACACGAGGAAGTGCGCCACCTTGTCCCATGGCGCCAGCATGGGCAGGGTCGCTTCCGGGCTTCCGGGCTTGCGCCCTGGTGGAAGAGCTGAAAGACGACGAAAGCGGCCCCGAGGAGGGACGCTGCGCAGGCTACCGGAGAGTCGTCCCCGGGCGTGCCGTTTCGTTTGCGCGTCTCGGGCATCAGTACGCGTTCTCCCGCTTCAGCACGACGAAAATCGTTCGCCAGATGATGTAAAGATCGAGCCGCAGCGACCAGTTGCGCAAATACGCGAGATCGTATTCGATGCGCGCCTTCATTTTGTCCAGCGTATCGGTCTCGCCGCGCAGCCCGTTCACCTGCGCGAGTCCCGTGATTCCCGGCTTCGCCTTGTGGCGGATCATGTAACCCTTGATGAGCCGGCGGTAGAGCTCGTTGTGGGCGACCGCGTGCGGACGCGGGCCGACTATGCTCATGCGCCCCTGAAGCACGTTGACGAACTGCGGCAGCTCGTCGAGCGAGTTGCGCCTCAGAAATGCGCCAAACGGCGTCACGCGTCGATCGTCTCGCGTCGCCTGGCGTACCGCATCGGCATCCTCGAGCACGGTCATCGTGCGGAACTTGTACACCACGATCTCACGGCCATCGACGCCGTAGCGGCGCTGCCGGAAAAGCACCGGGCCCGGCGATGTCGTCTTCACGCCGATTGCGATGGCGATCATGAGGGGAAAGACGAGCAGCAGAATGGCGGTGGCGAGCAGGAGGTCGCTCGCGCGCTTGATGAGTCCGTTCAGTCCGTAGAACGGCGTCTCGCAGACGGCAACAACCGGCATGTCGCCGACGATATCCATGCGCGCCTGGCTGAGGTCGTAAAGGAAGATGTCCGGCGCGAAATAGATCGATGCGGTGGTGTCGCGCAGCTCGTCGAGCAGGCGCACGATACGCGGCTGCGACACCATCGGAAGCGTGACGTAGATCAGCTCGACCTGGTGCGTCTTCACGTAGCGCGGCAGCTCGCTCAAGGTTCCGAGCACGGCGTCGGAAGCGCCGTTCCCGGTGCGGCGCGGGCCGCGGTCGTCGAAGAAGCCGATGAAGCGGATACCCAGGAACGGTGCGCGTTGGATCCGACCCGCGAGCCTGCGACCGAGCTCGTCCGCGCCGGCGATGACCGCTGCCCGCTGCAGGCCTTCGGCGGCGAGCAGCCACGGCAGTATGGCAGGAACCAGCCGATGCGCGGCGTAGAGCGCAACCGGCGTGGACATGGCCCAGAGGAGCAGCGCGCGCTGGTCGAAGACGTGCAGCGTGCGGGTGGCGAGCCCGACCAGGAGCAGAAGCAGCGCGATGAGGACCCAGTATCCCGCTATGTCCCGCGCGACGCTCCAGCCCTCGAGGCGCGCGCGGCGGTGGCCGGGGAAGGTAAAGGAAAAAACGAGCAGCGAGAGGATCAGGTAACGGCCGTCGAACGGCGCATCGAGCGCAAGCGCGCAGGCGGCCAGCGTGACAAGCGCAACCAGCGGGTCGAGCACCATCCACACCACCGTCGCCGGAGCGAGGTGGCTCGGAAACAAACGTGGCTCGATTTCCTTTGCGACGGGCACGGAGAATAGGCGTGCTTCAATGCCGGCGGCCGTACGTAATCGGCACCTTCACTCCGGCTCGCGAGCGTGGATCGCATAGTCGGATATCGAATCGCGCAGGTCCTCGAGACTGATGGCGTCGTCCAGCTCGACTCCGCATTCTTCGTCGTCGCCATCGAGCCCGCGCAGCGCCAGCTCGCGGCGCAACTTGCTGTCCGAAAAACTGCGATAGCCCGCAAAGCCGTTTTCGAACAGCTCCTCCAGCCAATAGTGCTGCGCCTCGCGCAGCGCCGTGGTGACCGAGTAAGACACGAGCCGGCGAATCATTTCGTTTCTGTTCATTGGAATCAAGCCCCCTGTCGCATTCGAGTGATCCGGTTCGACAGGATAGGTCCCATCATGTTTCGGCGAATGGATGGAGGCGGGAGGGCCGCTAGCTCTATCGGACTAGCTATCCGGCGCAGGTCAGTGCTCCGCACCGGGGCGCGCGAGTTTCAGCGTCGATGCGCAAACGTTTTTCACACGCACTTCACAAACGTCCGGCATTAGTCGCGCCCTTGCAGGCATGCGGGTCGCAGACGCGCCGGACCGCGCGTCACGCGCGCTGTCGCACGCTGACGCGTGGAGGATAAGCGAGATGACGCCCGGGAGCGGACTCACGCCGCGCGAGGCCGAGATGCTACGCTGGATCTCTCAGGGCAAGAGCAAGGTGGAAATCGGCGTCACGCCCGGCATCAATGCGCTCACGGTGAAGGACCACGTCAGGAAGGCAGTGGCGCGGGCGGTCGCGCTGCGCATCCTCGCGCCTCACGAAATCGCGGACCACTCTAGTTCAACACGCCCATCCACCATGCCGGACTGATTCGCATGATTGTCATGCGCGTCCTTCACGCTTGCCTGCGGTCGCTCGCGGAACCCGCACGGCAGTCGCGCCATGGCCGGGTGGGATGCCCACATCGCTGGATGGTGCATGCGTAACCGGGACCTGCCCCCCCACAACGCGGCTTAGAGTTCCGCGGCGACCGCCCCCACGCGATTAGTGAACCGGGGCCTGCATTGGCTGCAGGT
>CAMPGR010000133.1 GCA_946885605.1 uncultured Pseudomonadota bacterium | reverse complement strand
CCAGCGTCCGTCCATTCTCGGTCGAAACGCTTCACCATCAGCACATCGCGGCCGCCGATCGACTCGATGCGTGCGGTGCAGACGGTGAGACCGCTCTTGCGCGCGAGTTCGAGTGTGGCGTACTCGATGCGCTGCTGGTTGACGCGGTCGCCCTTCTCCGGAAATTTCCCGACCCACAGCGCATCGCCATCCTCGATGGTGGCCTTGGGCCGCGCACCGCCCATCGACGTGCCCGGATCGAGTTCCTCGAGTAGGTGCTGCGGCACGCGTTTGCCTTCTTCGATGGCTTCGGCCGCAGCAACCAGGTCGGCAAGCTGATGCGTGCGGTTATAGCGACGCACCGGTGCCGGCGGTTGCACCTTGAGACCGAAGGTCAGGTTGCCCGCGCCATCCTGTGGGCCGTTCAGCAGGTAGTCGATTTCAGTCATGTCGGCCGGGGCACGATCGAGCTTGTGCTCGATGACGCGCCGCCCCCAGGCATCGGGACCGGCATCGCGCACGGCACCCGGGATGCCGTTGAGCTTGGTGAACTCGTACACGGTGTCGCCGAGTGGAAGCTCGAAGGGGTCGAGTTCGACGGCATCCGGACGCGCGAGGTAGCGATCGCCGTACCGAAAGCGGCCAACAGACGTACCGTCGCGCAGTGGCTCCACCTTGAGCAAGGCGGCCGGCACGGTCTCCGGTGTGCCGGGCAACTGTATATAGATGTAGGCCTGCCGCTCAGAAGTCATATTCTTTTCGGGCAGCGCGCGGCTTGCGGACGCGCTTGGGCCGGCGCGCGGCTTCGAGCGTTTTGCCATGGCTGTCTGTGTCCGGATGCGCCACGGCATCCAGCGTGTGCTCCAGCCCCAGCGCCCACAACACCATGATGTAGGCGCTGATGGAGACGCCAGGTTTGCCGAATTCAAGGGCGCCCAGCGTATTGCGATCGATCCCGGCTTTCGTCGCGAGTTCGGCGATGGAGAGCTTGCGGCGGGTTCGGGCCAGCCTGATGCGCTGACCGAGCATTCTGATGCGGGATGTAACGTTCTCTGGCAATGCCGAAAATTCGCCCATTAAAATAGGCCTTATGCTCATTAACGCCTAATATATTAGGCATTTCCCTTTGTTCTGTCAATGTATTTGCCTATTTTATTAGGCATTATGCGTCATATAGCCTATTATATTAGGCATAATCCCTAGGTGTCCTTACACCGGCCGCTGAATTAAAAAACACCGCGTTTTTAGCACCAGTCGGGATCACCCTTTCCCGCTGCGCTCAAACGGTCGCGCCATCAAGTCATTGAACACTGTCCGCACCTGCTGCGAGCTTTCGAGCCACGCCTGAAGCGCAGCAGGCAGTCCGTTCGCTTCATAGCCCGCGCGCTCTTCCCGGGCCTCGCTCGCCGACGCCGCCACGTAGAGCGGAATGCTCAAGTTGCCGTCCTTCGCGCGAATTTCCTCCAGCGTCGCCACGCGCGCAAAGCCCGGCTCGTCCTTGAACGCCTTGTAGGCCTCGACGATGTGCTCGATGTGATCGTCGGTGAGAAAGCTCTGGGCGCGCTCGCGCGTGACCTCGTTGACGGCGTTGATGAGGAGAAGCTTGTTGCGCCGCGCCTTGGGCTTGGATGCGCGGCAGATGACGACGCACGCCTCCATCGGCGAGTTGTAGAAGAGGTTCGGTCCCAGGCCGAGCACGCACTCGATGAGATCCGCCTCCACAAGCTTGCGCCGCATGTCCGCCTCTTCCTGGCGAAACAGCACGCCGTGCGGGAACAGGATGGCGCAGCGACCGCCTTTCGCCGCGAGGCTGCAGACGATGTGCTGCCAGAAAGCGTAGTCCGCGCGGCCTTGTGGCGGCGTGCCGTAGAGATTGCGGCCCCAGGGGTCGGAGGCAAAGGCGTCGCGGTCCCACTGCTTGATCGAATACGGCGGATTGGCGAGTACCACGTCAAAGCGCATCAAGCGGTCGCCCTGCACGAACTTCGGTTCGGAGAGCGTGTCCCCGCGCTCGATGCGAAAGTCCTCGATGCCGTGGAGAAAGCAGTTCATGCGGGCGATCGAGGAGGTCATGAGATTGCGCTCCTGCCCGTAGAGGCGCACGTTGCGCCACTCCTTTTTCTGACGGCGCAGGTGTGCGATGCAGGAGAGCAGCATGCCGCCAGAGCCGCAGGTGGGATCGTAGATGCTCTCGCCGGGCTGGGGCTCCAGCATCTCGGTCATGAGGTGCACCACGGTGCGGTTGGTGTAGAACTCGGCGGCGGTATGACCGGAGTCGTCGGCAAATGTCTTGATGACGTATTCGTAGCCGTTACCCAGCACGTCCTCGGGAAGATTTGCGACGGTCAATTCGAGTGACGAGAAATGCTCGACGAGATCGCGCAGCATGGCGTCGGGTAGACGATCCTTGTTGGTCCACTGCGCATCGCCGAAGATGCCGTAGAGCTTTTCGGGATTCGCGGTTTCGATGGCGCGCATGGCGTTCTGGAGTGTGCGGCCCACGTTGCGCGAGACTTTTCGCGCCTCGCGCCAATGCGCTTGCGGCGGTATCTGGAAGCGGTGGTTTTCCGGATACGCGGCAAAGTCGGCATCGCCGCCCGATTCCTTCAGTGCAGCTTGTGTTTCTTCGTCGAACACATCGCACAGGCGCTTGTAGAACAGCAGCGGGAAGATGAACTGCTTGTAGTCGCCGGCATCGATCGTCCCGCGCAAGAGCGTCGCCGCACCCCAGAGGTACGATTCGAGCTGCTGCTGCGAGATCCGCACGCTCACAGAATCAGGCCTTCGCGCTTGAGTATGGCGATCAGCTTGTCCTCGGCCGCAAAAGCGGCGTCGGCACTTTCCTTCAGTTTCTTCATCGCTTCATCTACGGAAAGCGTCTCCTGTTCGAGCCTGGGCTCGACGTAGCGCGGGATATTGAGGTTGTGGTCGTTGGCGGCGATTTCATCCAGCGCCACGACGCGGGCCACGCCTTCCACATCCTTGAAGTCCCGATACCAGGCGTGGATGCGCTCGACGTGCTCGGGCAGCAGTTCATTCTGCGCACGGCCGGTCTTGAACTCTTTCGATGCGTCGAGAATCAGCACCTTGTTCCGGCGCTCCTTCGCCTTGCGCTGGCGGAACACCAGGATGCAGGCTGCGAGACCGGTGCCGTAGAACAGATTCGGGCCGAGGCCGATGACCGCTTCCAGCAGATCCATGCCGAGGATTTTCTTGCGGATCGCGCCTTCCTTCGCCATGCGAAAGAGCGCCCCGTGCGGCAGCACCACCGCCATGCGCCCTGTTTTCGGCGCCATCGACTTGATCATGTGCTGTACCCAGGCGTAGTCGCCGCTTTTTCCTGGCGGCATGCCGGCGAAGTTGCGGCCATAGGGGTCGCTCGTCCACACTTCCTCGCCCCATTTTTCGAGCGAGAACGGCGGATTGGCGATCACGCAGTCGAAGGTCGCGAGGCCGTCTCCCAGAAAGAACGCAGGATTGCGCAGCGTATCGCCGCGCACGATCTGGAAATCCGCTGCGCCATGCAGGTACAAATTCATGCGTGCGATGGCGGACGTGGTGAGGTTTTTCTCCTGCCCGAAGATTTTTCCCCATAGTGTGCGTGCGTCTTCGCGCCGCTCGCGTACGTGGTGGATCGCTTCGAGCAGCATGCCGCCGGTGCCGCAGGCCGGATCGTAGATCGACTCGCCCTGGTGCGGATCGAGGATGTTGACCATGAGCCGAACCACCGAGCGCGGCGTGTAGAACTCGCCGGCTTTCTTGTTGGTGAGATCGGCGAATTTCTTGATGAGGTACTCGTAGGCCTGGCCGAGGATGTCGGCTTCGGCGGCGTCATTGCCCAGCGAAATGCGCGAATAGTGCTCGATCAGGTCGCGCAGCAGCGCATCCGAAAGACGATCCTTGTTGGTCCATTGCGCATCGCCGAAGATGCCGTAGAGGGTCTCGGGATTGGCCTTCTCGATTCCCCGCAACGCGGTTTGCAGCGCCTGCCCGACGTTGGTGGCTACCGCGCGGACATCGCGCCAATGGCAGTCCTCGGGAACCTGAAATCGGTAGTTCTGCGGAAACCGGGCGTACTCCTCGTCGCCGCCCGACTCGGCCAGGGCAGCTTGATATTCCTCGTCATTGACGTCGGAGATGCGCTTGAAGAAAAGCAGCGGAAAAATGTAGGTCTTGAAATCCGCCGCATCCACCGGTCCGCGCAGAATGTTTGCGGACTCCCACAGATGGCTTTCGAGCTGAGCGAGTGACAGCCCTTGCGACGCCTCCTTCTTGATTCCGTTTTGAATAGGCGCCAGCGCCCTAATTCGGCTCCGCTTATCCTGCGGCACAGTTTTCCCTCCCGTTGGGACGAGAGTGTGCGGCAGGAAGCGGCGATTTTCAATTAGCGCGAGACTGTTCTTCCAAAATGTAGGCCAGCAACTCCAGCGCCGCGCCCGCGAACGCGTACATGTTCGCAACGCGGTCATCGCTGCCCGTCTCGACGACGCGCGTGCGTTCGACAGGACCCGCGACGGCGATGCAGGCGTGCCCGGGCGGATCGCCATAGCGGTTGCCGGTGGGCCCCGCCGCGCCACTCTCGCCTACGCCCCAGTCCGCCGTGCAACGCTCGCGCAATGTGTGGGCGAGCAGCAGGGCCCACTGTTCCGTCGCGCCGCGCATCCCTTCGAACATCGATTCGCGCGTATCGCGCAGGGCCAGTATCGCGCGTCGCGTATAGAGCACTCCACCGCCTATGAAATAGGCTGATGCGCCGGGCTGGGCGAGCAACGCGGCTGAAATGAGTCCGCCGGCGGCCGACTCCGCGACTGCGATGGTTTGCTTGCGCGCCTTCAGTAGTGCAGCGATTCTGGCAGCGAGGGGCGTGAGTTCGCGCATGTTCTTCCTTTCCTCCGTTTGCGGAGCGTCGAGGGCGGGCCCGAGGCTTTAGCGGGCCGGGAATTGAATTACAATGCTGAACCCATTCAACAGCGGAGACAACATGGCACTGAACGGATCGATGAGCCCGGGCAAGCAGGCCTCGCAGACGCTCGCGCTCAACATGAAACTCGTTGCGCATCACGAGATGGGCGGCTTCGGCGGCGTGGGCGAAGGCATGGGCATGCAGAAGACCAAGGACGGCCGCCGGGTGATGTGGCTCGGGCACGAGGGGGCGCCCAAGAACTTCACCGCGATCGACGTCACCGATCCGCGCAAGCCGAAGATGATCATCCAGACCGAGCTGCCGCATAACAAGATGCGCTCGAACAACCTGGAAGTCTTCGGCGATACGATGTTCGTCTCGCACCAGATCCGCGGCGAGCGCGGCCTCACGCCGGCCGGGTTCGACATCTGGGACATCAGCAAGCCCGAGCAGCCCAAGAAGATCACGCACTTCGACGCCTCGGGCCCGCATTCGCTCGGCGTGCACTGCCTGTGGTGCGCCGATGGCGAATACGTGCACATGTCTTCCGGCGCGGCCGACTTCCAGCCGCGCCATCCCAACGATCACCAGTTCTACCGCATTATCGACGTGCGCAACCTGTCCAAGCCGGTGGAGGTGGGCCGGTGGTGGTATCCGGGACAGCGCGAAGGCGACGCTACGCCGGCGCTCCCCCGCCATCCCAGGTTCGACGGCGGCTACCGGCCGCACAACATCCAGGTGTACCCGCAGCGTCCGGATCGCGCCTACGTCGCCTACATCGACGGCGGCGTCGTGATCCTCGACATCAGCGACAAGGCGCATCCGAAGGAGATTTCGCGCTACAACTATTCGCCGCCCTACAACGGCTTCACGCATACGGCGCTGCCGCTCTTCTCGCGCAACCTCATGATCGTCACCGACGAGTGCACGAAGGACGACGGCATCGACTGGCCCAAGCTCGGCTGGGTGTTCGACATCCGCGAAGAGAAGAACCCGGTGCCGATCGCGACACTGCCGCTGCCGCCGGCGGAAGTCTTCACCAAGCGCGGAGGCCGCTTCGGCGCGCACAACCTCTACGAGAACTATCCGGGCGATTGCTCGTGGCGCTCCGAGAACGTCGTCCTCGCGACGTTCTTCAACGGCGGCGTGCGTGTCTACGACCTCGCGAACCCGTATCAGCCGAAGGAAATCGCGTATTTCGTCCCCGGTGCGCCCGCGCTGTCACCGAAGGGCGCGGTGCAGATCAACGACGTGTACGTCGATGATCGCGGCCTCGTCTTCATCGGCGACCGCTTCACCGGCGGGCTCTACATCCTGGAGATGAATATATAAAAAGCGGGAACGAAGGCCCCCCAAAAAAGCGATACGGGAACGAAGGTCTTAAAAAAAATCCCTGCGCTTCGGCGCAGGGATTTTTTTGGGCGACACCGTTCCCGTTTTTTCTATGCCAGCGTGACTTCGAGCGCGCCGCACTTCTCGACTTCGGTGACCACCTTGTCCCCCGCTTTGAGCCAGACCTGCTTCTCCGGCGGGTAGCCGAGGATCACGCCCTGCGGCGTGCCGGTGTAGATCACGTCTCCGGGCTTCAGCGGGAAGATCTTCGACGTGTAGCTGATGATCTGCGCGCAGTTGAAGATCATGTCGGAAGTGTTCAGGTCCTGGCGCACCTCGCCGTTCACGTAGGTCGCGATCTTGAGGTTCTGCGGATCGGGTATCTGGTCCGCGGACACGACGTACGGCCCGAGGGGCGCGAAGCCGTCGCTCGTCTTGCCGATCAGCCACTGGCTCGTCTTGAGCTGCAGACCGCGCGCCGAAAGGTCGTTGCCCGTGGCATAACCGAATACGTAGGACAGCGCTTTTTCTTCCGGCACATTGGCGGCCTTCCGCCCCATCACGATCACCAGCTCCACTTCGTAATCGAACTTCTGGTCCACGTTGGTGGGCAGCTTCACCTTGCTGCGATGGCCGGTCAACGTGTTGTTGAACTTGCTGAAGAGGATCGGCACGGCAGGGATCTGCATGCCGGCCTCGATCGCATGCTGGCGATAGTTCAAGCCCACGCAGACGATCTTCTCGGGGTTCGGCACCGCGGGACCGAACTTCGCGCGCGCCTCGGGAATGAGCACCGTTTTGCCGCGCTTGTCCGCAAGCGCCTTGTCGGCGAGCCGCTTGAGCGGTGCGCAATCGGCGCCGGCGAGGATCTCATCGATCGTCACCGGCGCCTTGATGCGGAAAAGCTTCGAGGCGGCCTCCACATCGAGCACGCCGCGGTCGGTCTTGAGGCCCAGCCGGTAACCGTTTCGCGTCGCGAGCGTCGCAAAGGTAAGCCCGGTGGGTTTGGAAGAGTATTGCTTAGAAGCCGCCTTTTTCGTGGTTGCCATCTTTCGCCTTCCCTGCGGTGTTGGTCTTGCCGGCTGCTTCCCGATACGCGGGACTGTCACTGTGCCGGTGGAGCGCGCATCATACCAAACGACTGCCGCGCTTTCACACGGTTTGCCGCGCTGCACAGTGGCAGGGCGCACGGCTTCGGAGTAGATTTGCCGCCTTGGCGCCGGCAGCTGCCGACCCTGCTCGCATCCTTCTCACCCATCGAAAGGGCCATCCAATGATCTACGAAGTGAGAACGTACGATTTGAAGCCGCACTCGCTCCCCGAGGTCGAAAAGCGCTTCGGCGAAGCCTATGAAAAACGCAGGAAGTATTCGGAACTCGCCGCCTTCTGGCACACGGAAATCGGCCCGCTCAACCAGATCATTCACGTCTGGCCGTACAAGGATCTCGAGGAGCGCGCGCGCATCCGCGCCGCGGCGGTGAACGACGGCGCGTGGCCACCGAAGATCTCGGAGTTCATCGTGAACCAGCAGGCGGACATCATGATCCCGTTCGCCATCTCGCCGGAACTGAAGCCCGGGAAGGTCGGGCCGTATTTCGAGATGCGCGTTTACACTTACGCTTCAGGGGAGCTGCCGAAGCTCGTGAAGGCCTGGGAAAAGGCGCTGCCGGCGCGGCTCGAGTTCGGGCCCGTCACCGCGGTGTGGTACTCGGAACTCGGCGGCCTCAACAAGTTCGTGCATATCTGGCCCTATGCGACGCTGGATGCGCGCGTGGAAACGCGCAGGAAGGCGCAGGCTGCAGGCGCATGGCCGCCCTCGGCCGTGGCGAAGAAAGCGGGGCTCGAGGAGTATCAGCTCTTGAGGCAGGAAAACAAGATCGTGATGCCGGCGGCATTTTCGCCGCTGCAGTAAGAATTTGAGTGCCTAACATAACCCGCGTGCGGCGCCACACGTGGTTCATCATGTTAGGCACTCTTAGTGCTCGTGCCGGCGGCGGTGGGTCTCGAGCATTTTCCACCGCACGACCGGCACATCGAGGATGCTGCCGAGCGGGACTTCATACGCTTCCGTGGGCTGCACGAAGCGCACCTGCGCGTCGTGGCTGGCATGATTGAGAAGGGCGGTGGCCCCGAAATAACTTCCGGTTCCAAGCGCTTCCTCGTAGCCCGCGGCCGTCGTGAGCAGCGCCTCGCCCGAGCGCATGACGATGAGATGCTCCTGTGGCGGAAGCAGGGTGCGGTCTTTCCCGAATGACACCGGCTCGGTCGCGCGCACCAGCCGATTGAGCGTCATGCAGGAAACGCCGTCCGCGAAGAGCCAGCTGCTGCGCAGGAACTCGAGCTCGTCGCGCGACTCCACCACGTCCTTGTACAGCGCGTTACGCTTCACGAAGTCGAGGTAGAGATCTCGCGGCAGGCGCATCGCCTGCACGAAGCTCACCGCCCGGTAGGTCTCCTGCGAGCGCGTGTCGAGGAGCGCCGGGGTCTCGCCGATGATGGAACCCGCGGACAGCAGGTTGCTCCCCGCCATCCCGGTGCGCAGCATCTCCACGGTGCCGCTCAGGATGAGATAGATGTCGGCGACCGGCTGCCCCTCCTTCACCAGGATGACTTCCGGGTTCATGACGAGGATCCGGTTATTCATCAGGTGGCGTATGCGGTGGATCGGCACTTCCGGGAAGTAATCGCGGAGATACCCGAACGCGCGCCGCCGCAATTCGTCCGATATGCCCTCGATCAGCACGTCCACGGTGCCGAACGGCGCGCCGGAGCCGATCGCCCGCTCCCGATCGGTGAGGCGCCGCGCGGTATGCGCGAGGATGAGCTTCCCGGACGGGTCGCCGCGAAAATCGATCGCCGCCCCGTGGATGAGGCCGCCACCGATGTCGATCTTTTTCACATCCACGCGCTGCGTGTAATCGCGCACCGTCCTGTCGAAACGCGCCTGGCTGATCCCGCTCGGCGCATCGTCGGACGCGATCATCCTGCGCAGCACGTCGAACGAGGCGATGTCTGCCAGATGCCCGTAGCTGCGATAGCCGCCTTCCCACATCGCGCGGAAATAGAAGATGGTCGTCTCCACCGGGTGCGGCGAGAGGACGGGCTTGACCTCCAGGCCTTCGATGTCGTTCCACTGCTCGAGCTCGAGATCGTGCACCTCGAAGAGCGCGCTGAAGTCGCTCTCCGAGAGCCGCATGATCGTTTCGAGCTTCTTCACGACCGATGCGCGGACCATCGGCACCGCGTAGTACGCGATGCGCCGGTCGCCGCGGATCAAGGCGGTGAGTCCGACGAGGTGATCGTCGTGACAGTGGGTGTGGAAAATGCCGTCGATCTCGTTGACGCCGATGCCGAGCGCAGTGAGCGCGTGATCGATGTTGGGCCCGGCATCGATCAGGTACACGCGTCCCTGGAAGAGAACGATGCTGCCCATTGCCGGGCGGTGCATGTCCCAGCCGTCGCCATCGCCGGTATGCACGATCGCGAAGTAGTCGCGCTGGAGCAGATGGTTGCCCAGCGTATAGGGGCACTCGTACATTTCGCCGGGCGCGAGATTGAGATCGACCTCGACCCTGTCCTCGCCGTGCGCGATCTCGAAGACGTTGGTCCTGATCCGCCTGATGAAAACGCCGTTGCGGATCTCCACCGCTTCGCGCTCGACGTAAACCGGCTGGACGAGCTCCTCG
Organism: uncultured Pseudomonadota bacterium; assembly: GCA_946885605.1. Next base: position 34 of record CAMPGR010000133.1, on the reverse strand, counting down.
CTTGGCCGGATGCGGCCGAAGGCGAAGGCAAGCT
>CAMPGR010000132.1 GCA_946885605.1 uncultured Pseudomonadota bacterium | reverse complement strand
CGAGACGCGACTTGACGCTGCCGAACTTGGGATGCGCCGGGGAGTTCGAGCTCCACATGATCCGCCGCGCGCCGAAGACTTCGACGAGCTTCGTGTAGAGCTGCTGCGGCGTGCCGCCCTCTTCCCGCGCGGCGGCAATGTTGTTGATGGCCGTCTTGATGTGGACGTTGGGGTTGTCCGCGAGCGAGAAGAGCGGTTGCAGGTGCGCAAAATCGGGCGGCGTACCGACCTTGTGGCCCCATGCGTGCTCGAGCGCGACCTTGACGCCGGGATAACGCTCCATCGGCTTCCTGATCTTCGGCAACTCCGCCAGGCGGTCGTTGATGGCGAGCGGGATCCTGAGCTGCTCGATGCGCGCCCACAGCGCGAAGGTCTCCGGCTTGCCGAGCGAGCTTTCCGGCAGCCGCCCGCGCATGAAACGTATGCCGGCGACACCTTGCGTCTCCACCATCCGGCTCAGCTCGTCCGGCGACTTCGGGTCCATCGGATCGAGCACCACCACCGCCGCGAATCGCTGCGGGTGCGCGCGCACCGCGTCGATCGTGTAGCGATTGTCGTACTCGTACACGAAATAGGCCTGGACGAGCGTCGCCTTGTCCACACCCGCCTTGTCCATTTCCTGCATGAGGATCTCGACGGTGGTGAGCGGCCATTCGGTCTGACCGATGTCGGTGATGGACGGAATCTTTCCCGCGCGATCCGTGTCCCGGATCTGCGGATATTTCTTGCGATCGTCGGTAAAGACGTGGACGTGCGTGTCTACGATCATGGCATCTCCCGGTGGATTGAATCAGTGCGCTTTCAGCTTGCCCGCTCTCGCGACGCGCGCCCATTTCGCGGCCTCGCGCTCGATGTACGCGCCGAACGCCTTGGGATCGAGCACGAGCTTCTCGACGCCGCGCGCATCCAGCTCTTTTTCGAACTCCGGACGATTCGCGGCAGCAACGACCGCTTTGTAAAGACGCTCGATGACATGCCGCGGCGTTCCCCGAGGCGCGAGCAGGCCATTCCACGCATTGACTTCGAGTCCCGGCACCCCGGCCTCGGCTGATGTCGGAAGCTCGGGCATCAGCCGCGCGCGCTCGGATGCGGTCACGGCCAGCGCGCGGATCTTCCCTGCGCGCACGTGCCCGGACAGCGCCGGGAACCCGGCGCAATAGGCGTGGACACGCCCGGCGACGAGATCGACCTGCGCCGGCGCACCGCCGCGATACGGCACGTGCAGCATGTCCACGCCGGTCAGATTCCTGAAAAGCTCCATGCAAAGATGAGGCGTGCTGCCGAGACCGGAGGACGCGAACTGGATCTCCCCCGGGCGCGACTTCGCAAGCGCAACGAGCTCGCCGAGCGTCGCCGCTTTCACCGATGGGTGCGTCACGACGATATACGGCACCTGTGAAAAGAGCGCGACCGGCTCGAACGCCTTCTCGGGGTCGTACTGCAGCTTCGACATGATGTGCTGCGCGATCGCGATGGGACCGTTCGTTCCCAGCAGCAGCGTATAGCCGTCTGGAGCTGAATTGGCCGCCAGCGTGGCGCCTATCGTTCCGCCCGCTCCGGTGCGATTGTCGACGACGACGTTCTGGCCCAGCTCGTCGGCAAGCACCTTGGCGAACGCACGCGCAACGATGTCCGTCGCGCCGCCGGGCGCCTGGCCGACGATGAGCCGTATCGGGCGGTCGGGATAGACGGCCGAAGCGCTCGACACCGCGATGGGAAGCATGGCGAGCACGAGGCTCGCAGCGGACCTCCAGAGAATTCGTCGCTTCATCTTCACATTCACTTCCTGTTCTTTTTTGTGAGCGGGGGCTGCACGCCCTCGGGCAGCGGCATGCCGTGCGCGACCAGTGTCATCGCCACCATCCCGTAATACCCCATGAGCGCGGTGAGCTCCACCATGCCAGGCACGCCGAACAACCGGAGCGCGCAGTCATACGTCGCGTCGCTCACAGCATGGCGTTCGAAGAGCTCCATGCCGTAGTCGTAGAGTGCGGCTTCGTCCGGCTTGTCGAACGCGGGATGCTCCCCGCGCGTCATCGCATCGATCGCCGCCTGGCTCACGCCGCCTTTCAGTGCATGCTGCGCGTGGGCGTTGAACACATAGTCGCAATCCCAGCAGCGCGCTGCGATGAGGATCGCAAGCTCGCTCAGCCGGAGCGGAAAGCTGCTCTTCAAGCGCAGCGTCTCGCCGAGTGGATGCCACGCCTCCGTCAGCTCAGGGCAGTGCAGCGAGAGGCGATACGGTCCGGGGATCCTGCCGCCCCGCCGGCCGAGTATCTGATCCACCACCCGGCGTTGCGCGGGGCTCAGTTCTTCCTCGGCAGAGATGAGAGGAATACGCGACATGCTGACCTTTTCGCAAAATGAAAAATCGATAAATGGAGCCGTTGCCAAATATAATCGAAAACACTACCATGATAAACGATTAATCGATTATTGGCTGAGCAGCAAGCAATTAGATGCTGCAGAGAAAGAGAGCACCATGGCCGAACCACGCGTAAAGACCGCGGCGACCGCAAACGGACGGCGCAATGGGCACGGCTCGGCCACGCTCGCCTCCACCGCGTACGAGCGGCTGCGCGAGGACATCATCTCGGCACAGTTCTCTCCCGGCCAGAAGCTCGCGATCCAGCATCTTTGCGAGCGCTATGGCATGGGCTTGAGCCCCATGCGCGAAGCGCTCAACCGCCTCTCACGCGTAGGGCTCGTCAGTCAGTCCGATCGCCGCGGCTTTGCGGTGACCGCCCTCGACGCGCAGCATCTGCTGCAGCTCACGAAGACGCGGTGCTGGCTAAACGAGATCGCCCTGAGAGAGTCGATCGCGCACGGCGATCTTGCGTGGGAAGAGCGCGCGCTGCTCGCGTACCACCGCCTCTCGCGCATTCCACGGCATCGCACCGGCGAGTCAGGCGCGACCTACAACCCGGATTGGGAGAAGGCCCATCGCCTCTTTCATGCTGAGTTGATCTCAGCGTGCGGGTCGCGGTGGCTGGAAGACTTCTGCGAGCAGTTGTTCGACGCCGCGGACTGCTACCGGCATCTCTCGCGCATATCTAGCGTCGAGCGGAAGCAGCCGCGGCAGGACGAGCACAAGCTGATGCTGGACGCCGCGCTTGGACGTAATGCCGACAAGGCTGTCCAGCTCATCAACCGGCACTTCACGAGGACCGCGGAACTCGTACGCGAACGTCTCGCAGCGCCGGCGCAACACGCCCCGCGCTGATAACCCCCCGACTCTACGACAAGCTCGAAGGAGGAAAGAAATGAACCGAACCGTTACGGATCTACGGCAGCGCGTGCGTAAACCCGCCTTTGTGCGGGGCCGCGCCCTCGCATGCGCCGGGCTCCTTGCAATACCGCTCACTGTTGCCGCGCAGGGCTGGAAGCCCGACCACAACGTCGAGTTCGTTTCGCCCTCGGGCGCGGGCGGCGGTTCCGATCGGGTGGTACGCGCGATCGACCAGGCGTTGCACAACAACAAGCTGATCGAAGTGACCACGACGGTCGTCAACAAGCCCGGCGCCGGCGGCGACATCGCCTGGAAGTGGCTCAACCAGAACGGCGCGGGCGGCCACCACATCTCCCTCATGACCGGCAATCTGCTCACCAATCACATCAGCGGCCGCAGCACCCTGCACTACACCGATCTCACCTGCATCGCGCAGTTGTTCAGCGAAGCGTCGGGTCTCGCCGTGCGGGCCGACTCACCGATCCAGGGCGGCAAGGAGCTCCTCGCGATCCTCAAGGAAAATGCCGCTTCGCTCAGCGTTGCGGTGGGCACCGCGTTCGGCGGCTCCGGGCACATCACGATTGCGCTCGCCACCAAGTCGGCGGGCGGCGACGCGAAGAAACTGAAGACCATCGTGTTCCCGGCGTTTTCAAACGCCCTTGCCGCGCTGCTCGGCGGGCACATCGATGCCGTGCTGAATCCGCACTCGAGCCTTATCCCGCATGTGGCATCGGGCAAGATCCGCGCGCTCGCGGTCTCGACGCCGGAACGCGTGGGCGGGGCGCTCGCGCAGGTGCCGTCCTTCAAGGAGCTGGGCGCCGACGTGCACGTCGAAGCGTTCCGCGCGATCGTGGGCGCCAAAGCGATGACGCCCGAGCAGGTCGCGTACTGGGAGGGCGTGATGAAGAAGATGAGCGAAACCGCGGAGTGGAAGCAGAATGTCGAGCGCCGCGGCTGGATCGCGAAGTTCGCGGGCTCGAAGGACTGCAGCGAAGGGCTGAAGATGCACTACGGGCTCATGCGCGAAGGCCTCGCGGAGTTGGGCCTCGCCAAGAACTAGGTTCTACGCGACTCGATTCTAAGCGCTGAGCTTGACCGGCTTCCCGCTCGCGACCGCATGCTCGATCGCGAGCGTGATCGCCAGATTGTTGCGTGCCTCCTCGGCCGTGGTGAGCGCGCACGGGCGTCCGGTCGTGAGATGATCGAGCCACGCCCGCGTTTCATTGGCAAGCGGTCCCCAGAAGTCGCCTTCCGCCCAGTCGCCGGGCGCGGAACTGCCGAGGAACGCCATGTTCACCGTGTGATCGGGGATGTAGATGTGCGGGATGCCGCGCTCGGTGTAGAGCAGTTGATCGAGGTGATCGTCGTCGATGATGAGCGAGCCTTCGGTTCCCAAAATTTCGAAGCGGCCGCTGTAGCCGAGCGCCGGATAGCGATCGGGTAGCGCGAAGCTCACGCCGAGATTCACGAGCGCGCCGTCGGCGAGCTTGAGGATCGCCCACGTCACGTCGTCGCAGGTGTATCCCCGCGCGCGGATCGCGCCGCCCTGCCCCCACGCGGACACTTCGACTGCCGGATTGTCCGGCACGAACCAGCCGAGGAGATCGACGTAGTAGGTGAGCGAATCGACGACCGGCGTCGCGCCCGGATTGCGGTCGAGCATCTGGTAGACCTGCGCGCGCGTGTTGTAAAGCCGCGCCGACACGCCAACGACCTTGCCGAGCCTGCCGCGCTTCACCTGCTCTTTCGCCGTGAGATAGCGCCGCTTGAAGCGCCGGCTGTAGCCGACGCGGAGGCTCCCTTTGCCCGCGTCCAGCGCCGCGAGTATCCGTCCCACGTCTTCGAGCTCGAGTGCGAGCGGCTTCTCCACGAGCACCGCCTTGCCGCGCGCGAGGGCCTCGAGCACCGGCGCGGTGTGCTCGTGCTCGCTCGTGGAGACGATAACGGCGTCCACCTCGGGATGCGCGATCGCTTCCATGTTGTCCTGCGACGCGAGCCGGGCGTTCGTCTTCTCGGCGAGTGCGCGCGCCCGCTTCAGATCGGTGTCGGACACGGCGAGGAATCGCACGCCGGGATGAGACGCAGCGAGGTGCGCTCGCAACGCGCCGATGCGTCCTGCGCCGATGACCGCGACCCCTATCTGTCGGTGCTGCAACGTGGCTCTCCTTCAGTTCACCTTGATCCCCGCGGCCTTCACGACCTTCGCCCACTTCGGCACATCGGCCCGGATGTGCGCCGCGAAGTTTTCCGGTGTATCGAGCGGGATCTCGAACGCTTCGGCGAGCAGTCGTTGGCGTACATCGGGCAGCTTCAGCACGCGCAGCACTTCGCGATTGAGGCGCTCCACGATCGGGCGTGGTGTCGCGGCGGGCGCGAGCAGCCCATACCACGAACCGGCTTCGAAACCGGGAAGCCCGGATTCCGCCACGGTTGGGACGTTGGGCAGCGCGGGCGACCGGCGCGTGCCGCTCACCGCTATCGCCTTCAAGCGACCCGCATCCACGAGCCGCGCCGACTGCGCGATGCCGCCGAAGATGAGCGACACTTCGCCGCTCATGGTCGCCGTCACCGCTGGCGCGTTGCCCTTATACGGCACAATGACGACGTCGACGCCGGCGCTATGCTTGAAGAGCTCCGCCGCGAGCTGCGTCACGCCGCCGCCCGAAGCCCAGGTGATCTGTCCCGGGCGCGCTTTGGCGAGCCGCAGCAGCTCCTTGACGTTGCGCACGGGGAGCGAAGGATGCGCAACAAGCACGTAATTCGAGATGCCGAACCGCGCGATCGGCGCAAAGTCCTTGATCGTGTCGTAAGGCAGCCTGGAAAAGAGGCTCGCGTTGATGCCGTGCGTCCCCGTCGTGCCCATCACCAGCGTGTAGCCGTCCGGCGCGCTGCGGGCAACCGCTTCCACACCCACGATGCCGTTCGCGCCGCCGCGGTTCTCGGTGACGACCTGCTGCCCGAAGCCTTCGGACATCTTCTGCGTGACCGTGCGCGCCAGGAGATCGGAAGGGCCGCCCGGGCCGAACGGCACGATCAGGCGTACCGGGCGCGCGGGATAGCGCGCAGGGTCGGCGGTCTGCGCGAGCGCGCCGCTCCCTGCGCAGAGGGCGAGCACGACGGCGCTGTATTTGATGAAAGGCAAGACTTCCTCCTCGTGGTGATGCGCCACGCTCGACACGCGGCCTTCTTGTTCCCGGGATTGAGCGCGATTAGACTTGATGCCCTCTCCGAGTGTCAACAAGGAGTCCGTCTGATGGTCGACATCCGTAGCGTGGATCATATCGGCATACGCGTCGCCGACATCGAGCGAGCAATGCGTTTCTACGGCCTGTTCGGCTTCACCCTCGAGCACCGCGCGGAGAACGATGCGGTGGTCGTGATGAAGAATGTCCACGGCGTCGAGCTCAACCTGATCTACAACGCCAACGACGACAATGGCGGCAAGAACATCCTCATGGATGTGCCGCGCAAGTACGCCGGCTATACGCACATCGCGTTTCGTGTGGCCTCCGTCGCCGATACGATCGCCATGCTGCGCGAGAACGACATCACGATTACGCAGGGGCCCGTGTCGTTCGGACGCGACGGACATGTCTCGCTCTTCCTGCGCGATCCGGATCGCACCGTGATCGAGCTGCGCGGACGCGAGGAAGACTTGTCGAAGCTCGGCGACGTCGAAGTCTACGAGCCTAAGAACTGAAGGGGTGCCGCCATGCTGACACGCGTCGACGAAATCGCGCCGGATCTTTACCGAATCTCGACCTACATCGAGCCGTTCAACCTGCAGTTCAACCAGTTCCTGGTGAAGGACGATGCGCCGCTGCTGTGGGAGACGGGCATGAAAGGGCTCTTCCCGGCGGTGCGGGACGCCGTCGCGAGCGTCATCGATCCCGCGACGCTGCGCTGGATCGGGTACAGCCACTACGAGCCCGACGAATGCGGTTCGCTCAACGAGTGGCTCGCCCTCGCTCCACACGCGCAGGCGTTCTGCAGCGAAGTGGGCGCGATAGTCTTCGCCAACGATGCGGCCGCGAGACCGGTTCGTGGCATCGGCCGCAACGACCTCATCGAGACCGGAAAATCCCGGTTCAGGCTCTATCCCACCCCGCATCTGCCGCACGGCTGGGACGCCGCAACGCTCTTCGAGGAGACGCAGCGGACGCTGCTCTGCTCGGACCTCTTCGGCCACAACGGCGACGTCGAGCCGAGCACCGAATCGGACGTGGTCGGGCGTTTCGCCGACTCGCTCAGGGCGTTCCAGTCAACACCGCCGTTTCTCGATTACATGCCCTGGACTACGAGAACCGATCGGCAAATCCGGGAACTCTCCGCATTGCAACCCCGCCTCTGCGCCACCATGCACGGTTCGGCCTTCGCCGGGGACGGCGCGCAGGCGCTCCTCGACCTCGGCCAGGCGATGCAGGCGATCCTCGGCCGGTAGAGACTCCGGCCTGCCGCCCGGCTTGTCGATCCGGCGCTTGCCCGAACGACTAACGAGCGTCGTAGAAATGACTGAGGAGACTCTGCCCTCACCCCCGCCCCTCTCCCGTGTCGCGGGCGAGGGGAGATTTGTGGTGCAGAGGGTTGTCAACCATTTGCACGAGAATCAATAGGGTGAGGCAAGCCGGCCGATTCCGCTGGAAGGAAAGGTGATTGTCGAATTGCGGCCGTCCCGTTCGACTATGCAGAGACATTGACGCGACGCATCGAGGAAAGCGCTATGGCCAAAAGCATTTTCGTGAACCTGCCGGTCAAGGATTTGAAGAAGTCCATCGAGTTCTTTACCCGGCTTGGATTCAGCTTCAATCCGCAGTTCACCGACGAGACGGCAACCTGCATGATCGTCAGCGACAACATCTTCGTCATGCTGCTCACGCATCCCAAGTTCGCGGGCTTCACGCCCAAGCCGATCTGCGACGCAACCCAGGCGACCGAGGTGCTCGTCGCCCTTGATTGCAACAGCCGGGACGAGGTGGATGAGATGGTGCGCAAGGCGGTCGCCGCCGGAGGCTCGACCTACAATGCGCCGCAGGACCATGGCTTCATGTATGCCCATGGCTTCCAGGACCTGGACGGCCATATCTGGGAGGTGTTCTACATGGATCCTGCTGCAATCAAGCCGGCCTGAGCGGCAATGCCGGTCAACCGATCGAGGAACGAGCGATGAAATACCTGTGCCTGGTGTACCTGGATGAAAAGCGCCTGGGCGAGCTGCCCGACGAGGATTGCGTCGCCTTCGACACCGAAATCCGCAAGAGCGGCCACTGCATCGCGTCCGAGGCGCTGCAGCCGGTCCAAACCGCGACTACCGTGCGCGTGCGCAGCGGCCGCGTTTCGGTGACCGACGGCCCCTTCGCCGAGACCAAGGAGCAGCTCGCGGGCTTCTACATGATCGAGGCGAAGGATCTCGACGAGGCGATCCAACTCGCGTCTCGCATCCCGCCGGCACGCGTCGGCAGCATCGAAGTGCGGCCGATCCGCCCGATACGCGAAACGGTCGCGGCACACCAGCGCCAGTCCAGACAAGAGGAGAAGCAATCATGACGCAGGCACTCGCAGTGCTCGTTGCGACACGCAAGGGCGCGTGGCTCTATCACGGCGATGCGGCGCGCAGATCGTGGCGCGTCGACGGCCCGCATTTCCTGGGCCACGTCATCAGTCACATGGTGCTCGATCCGCGCGACGGGCGGACGCTCCTCGCCGCCGCGAAAACCGGGCACCTGGGGCCAACCATCTTCCGCTCCACGGATCTCGGGCGAACGTGGAAGGAAGCCGCCGAGCCGCCCGCTTTTGCCAAAGCCGCGGACGGTACGGGCCGTGCCGTCGATCACACGTTCTGGCTCACGCCGGGACATGCTTCCGAGCGCGACGTCTGGTACGCCGGGACCTCCCCTCAGGGCCTCTTCCGCTCGGAAGACGGCGGCGTCACGTGGGCGCCGTTCTCCAGCGTCAACGACGATCCGCAGTACCGCGAGTGGATGGGCACCGTGCAGGACGGCACGCCGGACGGGCCCAAGATGCACTCGATCATCATCGATCCGCGCGATCCGTCGCATCTTTACTTCGCGATGTCGGGCGGCGGCGTGCACGAGTCGCTCGACGGCGGGCGCACCTTCAAGCCGCTGCTCAAGGGACTGGAAGTGGTCGAAGGCTTCGACGCTGCGCAGCCGACGTTTCACGATCCGCACTGCATCCGCATCTGCCCGAGCGATCCCGACCGGCTGTACCAGCAGAATCACTGCGGCATCTACCGGCTGGACCGGCCGTCGGACACGTGGGTGCGCATCGGCAAGAGCATGCCGGCGGAGGTCGGCGACATCGGATTTCCCATGGTCGTGCACCCGCGCGATGCGGACACTGCGTGGGTGTTGCCGATGGACGGGACGAGCGTGTGGCCGCGCACGAGTCCTGACGGCAAGCCCGCCGTCTACGGCACGCGCGACGCCGGCAAGTCTTGGCAGCGCATGGACAGCGGGATGCCGGAAGAGCAGGCGTGGTGGACAGTCAAGCGCCAGGCGATGACCGCTGACGCATGCGACCCGGTCGGGCTCTATTTCGGCACGACGAGCGGCGAGCTGTGGATGAGCCGCGACGAAGGCAGGCAATGGGCCTGCATCGCGCGCCATCTGCCGGAAATTTATGCGGTGGAGACCGCCGCGCTCGCTTAGCGCATCACCCCGCGCACGCATGAAGGTCCACATTCCGAGCGCGCTCCGCTCCTACACTGACAGCGGGCA